>JAFQBD010000028.1 GCA_017416795.1 Bacillota bacterium
ACTGCCCTGAGTTATAATACACCTCTACCATCTCTTCGATTTGTTTCAGTTTCAGTAGATCATCGTATGAGATCCACTTGGTTTCAAGCACTTCGTACGGAGGTGCTGCAGTATATTTCAAACCATATTCTTCACAACGATCAGCTATCGGTGAACCCTTAAGGACTTTAAGGAAACCCAGCTGCAGTTGTTCAGGTCTGAGAGCGAATACATCGTTGAATGATTTCTCGAAGCTTGCCATATCCTCATATGGCAGTCCTGCAATCAAGTCAAGATGAAGGTGCACATTGCCTGCCTGTTTGATAGCTTGAACATTCCTGCTCAGTTTAACAAAATCCATCGGTCTCTGTATCGCTTCGAGAGTCTTAGGATTTGTAGTCTGGACACCTATCTCCAGCTGCACCTGTCCCGGCCGCATCTGTCCCAGCAACTGTATCTCATCTTCTTTCAGGATATCCGCAGCCATCTCAAAATGGAAATTAGTGATGCCGTTATCGTTATCCCTGATGAATCTCCATATTTCCATAGTCCTGTCGTGATCGCAGTTGAATGTCCTATCCACAAACTTGACCTGTCTCACATTATTATCAAGGAAGAACTTCAATTCTTTCTTGACCTGATCAAGGCTTCGAAATCTCAGCTTCTTATCAACGGATGACAAGCAGTAGCTACATCTGAATGGGCAGCCTCTGCTGCTTTCGTAATATATTATCCTGTTTTCGAAGTCCGAAAGATCTTCATACACAAAGGGCAGCTGATCCATATCCAAATGTTCACGCTGCGTTGTGCAAACGATGGCTTCTGCAGAGCTGCGGTATATGATGCCACTAATGGAGTTGAAATTATCGATACTATAGTCTGTAGCTTCATCCGCTGCAGCGTACGTAGACAACAGTTTAGCAAATGTTTCTTCGCCCTCACCCGTCATGATGCCACGTACATTTGAGAATCTCACCAGTATTTCTTCGCTATCAAACGATACTTCAGGTCCTCCAAGCCATATGTCAACATCCGGTCTGACTACTGCCAGATCGTTCAACAGTTTTTCCATAAACGCTCTGTTCCAGATATAGCATGAAAACATGATGACATCTGCATCCTGTTTGTATATATCTGCCATCACTTTGGTAGGCTGCTGATTTATGGTATACTCAGCTATCTCGCTGCTGATAACACCAGGTTCACCGGCATGCTCACATGCGCCATCACAAAAAACTCCACTTTCGCGGAGCTTCTGTTCTGCATATTTTTTCAGGCTGCGTACAGCCAGATTTGAATGTATGTACTTTGAATCTATTGATGCCAGTAATACTTTCATTTATAAAAACACCTATATAATCACTTATTTATTTAAAAACACCTTTAGCTTCAAGTTCAGCATAATCAAGACCCAGCTTTTCGATCATTTCATGGGTATGATATCCTGCAGGATAGCCTGCCTGCTCATACTTGCAAGGACATTCGCTAAGTTTGATGGAAGTTGCAAGCTGCTTTACTTTCACACCTTCGTGAAGCGGCAGATCGACTTCTACTACCATCTCTCGTGCTTTGATTTGCTCGTCTTCAAGGAGAGCTTCCTTAAGATCGAGCACAGGCTGTACGCAAGCATCATATTCAGCAAAAACCTCCACCCATTCTTCGCGGGTCTTAGTCTTGAATATACCTCTTATCTGAGCCTTTACTTCTTCCACATTTTCAGGCCATACAGTGCCTTCGATCAGATCTTCACGACCGATAGCCATACAGAATCTGCTCCAAAACTGAGGTTCCAGTGAGCCTACACTCATATACTGACCATCCTTAGTTTCATAGAAATCATATACACAGCCGCCATTGAGTCTTTCGCCTTCTCGTTCAGGCTGCTTGCCGGAAACAAGGAAGCTGGCTCCGTCTATACTGTTGAACGGTACACATCCATCCATCATAGCCACATCTATGTACTGGCCCTGACCTGTATTCCTTCTGTGATTCACTGCAGCCAGGATACCTATCACTGAGTTGAGCGATCCTACTGCGATATCAGCAATCTGAAAATTCATCAGTGACGGACCTTCTTCTTTTCTGCCTGCATGAGAGATGATACCGCTTCTAGCCATGTAGTTGATATCATGACCTGCCGCATCTCTCAGTGGTCCTGTCTGTCCGTAACCTGTAAGCGAGCAATAGATCACTGATGGATTGACTGCCTTCAGATCTTCATATCCTATGCCCAGCTTATCCATAACTCCCGGACGGAACTGTTCCAGCACTATGTCATATTCCTTGACAAGTTTCTTGACGATGGCTACGCCTTCTTCAGTCTTCAAGTTGAGAAACATGCTCTTTTTATTTCTGCCAAGCCATGCCTGACATGCAGAAATATCTGTGCCTTCAATGAATGGCGGATAATCTGTAACGATATCCGGCTTGCTTGCAGAGCTTATCTTCAAAACTTCAGCTCCCATGTCCGCCAGCATCAGTGATGCGAACGGTCCCGGAAGCAGTGTGGAAAAGTCTAATACTTTTAAATCTTTCAGTGCACCCATAATCAGTCTCCTTCGTCTCGTTTATCACAATGACATTATATATCAAAACCGAAATATCTTACAGCATTTCTCCAGCAGATATCTTCCACCATCTCTCCAAGTACTTCCATGTCAGCCGGATATTGACCGCTTTCTACCAGATTTCCTATCTTTTCACAGAGTATACGTCTGAAGTACTCATGTCTTCCAAATGATGTGAAGCTTCTGGAGTCAGTCAGCATCCCAACTGATCCTGCGAACATTCCTGTTTCAAGCAGCTGATCGAGCTGTTCGTTGATTCCTCTGATATGATCGTGAAGCCACCATGCCGCTCCATACTGAACTTTACTGCCAAAGTTCACTGCCATTGTAGCCAGCATAGCACTGTCAGCAGGGTTCAAGTTATAAAGGATAGTCTTCGGAAGGTCATCAGTTTCTTCAAGATCTCCCAGAAACGCTCCCAGCATGAACGGATCTGTAGCCGCACCTATGCTGTCGCCGCCTGCGTCTGCACCAAAAGCCTTCACCAGCTTAGGTGAATTATTTCTGATCGGTCCCAGATGCAGTTGCATAGCCATATCTCTTTTATTGTATTCTGCTGCCAGAAATTTCAGCAGTGCTCCCTGGAAAACCGAGATTTCTTCTTCAGTAAGAGCTGCGCCCGACATTGCTTTATCGAAAACAGCTTCTGCTGTGATATCTGCAGTCTCTCTCGCATATCTGAAGTGGATGAATCCATGGTCAGTCACCTTGCAGCCCGCTTCACAGAAGAAGTCAAGGGATTTACAAAGCGCAGTTTGCAGTTCTTCCCACGTGCTTACTTTCTCATATCTGTCAGCCAGCTGAGTCAGTGCACCTCTCCACGTTGGCTGTTCGATATTAAAGAATCTGTCGGGACGGAATGACGGGAGCACCAGGAACGGAATATCATCTGCATTCTTTATCGCCAAATGCCACTCAAGGTCATCTGCCGGGTCGTCAGTAGTACAGAGAACTTTCACATCCATCTTATTAAGAAGCGACACTGCGTCAAAACCTTCGCCTGCAAGCATATCACATGTTTTAGCCCATATATCATCTACAGTTTCAGCCTTAAGCGGTATATCGATACCGAAATATCTTTGCAGTTCCAAATGCGCCCAATGATATACGGGAGTTCCGATCAGCTTAGGCATAATGCCTGCAAACTTCATGAACTTATCGTAGTCGGAAGCATCACCCGTGATGTATTTTTCATCTATACCGCAAACACGCATACATCTCCACTTATAATGGTCTGCCGCCAGCCATACCTGAGCAAGATTCTCATAAGTCTTCTTTTCGAAGATCTCTGCTGCAGGCAGATGATTATGATAATCGATTATAGGACAGTTTTCAGCATGCTCGTGGAACAGCGTCTTTGCCGTTTCTGTTGTCAGGAGGAAGTCTCCATCCATAAATTTTCTCATTAGAATTTCTCCTTATTGATCCAAAGTCCCAGCGCAGGGTTAGGGATATAATATATCTCTTCACCGTCTTCCATAACGTTATACCCGTAAGACAGCTTTTCCGGATCATATTTCTTTATCATTTCATCGTGATCTGCAGCCTCAAAACCTACAGATTCGATTTCTTCCTTAGTGATATTCTTCACTGCATAAGTTATGGTGAATCTGTCATCTGAAGAGCCGTGGATCAAGTGTGCCGCTGCACCCATATTGTCGCGAAGATCCTGATTTTCAGGTTTTTCGAACTGCTCAAGTGTTGTCAGTCTTCCTCTGTAACCATATTTTCTTATCAGCTTATCCACCTGCATATCTTCGCCGAATCGTTCGATCCCCGGCGCAAGCACCAGCAGCTCACCGCCGTCAGCGATCGCCATACGCGTACGATATACTGATTTATTTCCGAGCCATGTGCTCTTGAACTCTGCAGGATCGAGATAAACTACACACTTTTTGATCCCTGTATCAACGAAATCTATATTCTTTTCCTGCGAAAGCTCTATTGCTGCTTCCAAAACTTCTCTCGTATCACCTATGAAGAGACCATGAGTGATGCTATCTCCTTCCGGTGCTGTACATACTGTCAGCACGAAAACGATAGGCCGTTCATTAAGATGATGAGCCATACCGTAGTCGAACACCTTTCTTACAGGCGTGTGGTCTTTGCCCATCATTCTTTCCATACCGTAAACGGCACCTATCATGTGGCTTGAATTTATCATTTCACTACCGCCGACACCTACGAAAAGATTCTTTGCATGATTAGCCATTCCAATAACTTCGTGAGGCACCACCTGGCCGATGCTGAGTATGAGATCATATTTCTCATCCATTACCAGTCTGTTGATCTCAACTGCCACAGAATTCTTCCAAAGCCCTTCAGTTATCTCTTCAATGTACTCTGCAGGAACTTCCCCGATATTCATCACATCTTCTCGCCAGTTATGAGGAATGAATTTATCGAACGGGATATCCCCGAACATTATCTCAACTTCCTCTTCGCTCATAGCCACGTGAGTTCCGAGAGCCGGAAGGATATCGACATTGCATCCTTCTGCTGTCAGCTGATGATAATACATGTTGGTGATGAGTCCTGCTCTTGAATGAAAACGCGTAAAGTCCGGAGGGATTATCAGGACATTTTTAAGTTCTGTCCCGTTCTGCTGTTTCCAATCCTCCAGACTTTTTATAAGCGCCTGACGGATCTCGTCTTCCGTCAGGCCGATATTGTTATTGTCATAAATAAAATTCTTCATGGTATTTCTCCCGGGTCAAGCCCTCGAACTTATACTCCGCTGTATGCTGAGAATCCTCCGTCTACAGGAATAACTATGCCTGTTACGAATGATGCTGCCTTCTCATCTACCAGGAACATGAGAGCCCCAAGCAGCTCTGAAGGCTCACCGAATCTTCCCATCGGTGTAGCGTTGAGTATCTTATTAGTTCTTGCTGTAGGTGTTCCGTCTTCGTTCCACAGCAGTTTCTTATTCTGTTCAGTAGAGAAGAATCCCGGTGCGATAGCATTGACACGGATGCCTTCCTTGCTGAAATGTACTGCCAGCCACTGTGTGAAGTTGGAGATCGCAGCCTTAGCTCCTGAATATGCCGGGATCTTTGTCAGCGGTGTGAACGCATTCATCGAGCTGACGTTGAGGATGTTACATCCGCTGCGGCCGATCATATCTTTAGCAAACTCCTGCGTAGGGATCAGCGTTCCTATGAAGTTCAGGTTGAATACGAATTCCACATCGTCTTCATTGAGATCGAAGAATGTCTTAGTATCAGCATCCATATCTTTAGCATCGAAATACTCTGCATCTGTCGTTGCTCTAGGGTGATTTCCGCCTGCTCCGTTGATAAGGATGTCACACTTGCCCAGCTTATCAAGCACTTCTTCATGAGCTGCAACTACACTTTCCTTATTAGTGACATCTACCTGTACAGCTATAGCTTCTCCGCCTGCTGCACATATTTCTTCTGCTACAGCTTCAGCCTTGCTGAGAGTCCTTCCCAGGATCGCTACCTTAGCTCCGCATACTGCCAGTGCTCTTGCGAAATCGCTGCAAAGCACGCCTGCTCCGCCTGTCACTACGGCAACCTTGCCCTTAAGATCAGGTTTTAATGAAAGTTCCATTTTCTTACCTCTTTCAAATCTTATGTATTTTAAGTTATCTGCCTAGGCAGAACTTTTCTATTCCTGCAGCCACACCGCCTTCATCGCATGATGGTGCGATCCAGTCAGCCGCTGCCTTAGTTTCTTCAGCTCCATTTTCCATGGCGATACCTATGCCCGCATCTCTTACCATCGGCAAATCATTGAGACCGTCTCCGAATGCTACAGTCTGAGCTCTGTCCAGACCTAAATGATCAGCCAGTGCCAACAGAGCTTCTCCCTTATTGGCTTTGGTCTGATTTATTTCAACGTTCTGCGGCAGTCCGCACGAAACTGTTATGCCTTCAAATGTCTCTTCCAGCACTTCCATCATCTGCGGGCGTTCACTGACATCTCTCACGAAAAACTGTACTTTCTGCACATCTTTCTGTCCCTCTGTGAGAAAAGCCTTGAGCTCATCAACGGGATTTCTGAGATCATGGAGCATCTTTCGTGAGTGGACACTTTCCACCAGGTCATCGATCATCTCTTTCTGAGATGCCGTCATCCAGCCATGACTGTTCATGTAGCAATCATATATCACATCTTTATCATCCAGCCACTTCATGATATCCACCGCCTGCTGCCAAGGCAGCTTGGCTTCGTATATGACTTCACCTGTCGTCACATCTTCTGCGATGGCTCCGTTTATAGTTATGGCATATCGCACGAAAGGCAGATCTCTTATGACCTGAGGCATGCCGTTGTAGAAACGTCCCGTCGTAGGCACTATCTCCCAGCCTTCGTCATGTGCCTTTTGCAAAGCCTGCAGATTTCTTTCTGAAAGCTCTTTCTGTGAGTTGAGCAAAGTACCGTCAAGATCGAGAGCTATGATGCCCTTATGCATCGTACTGTCCTGCTGAAGTGTTTCCGCCACGTCCTGTCCAATTAGTATGGAAGAATTCGCCTCTTGGTCTGTCTATTCTTTCGTATGTGTGAGTACCGAAATAGTCTCTCTGTGCCTGAAGCAGGTTAGCAGGAAGAGTTTCGGAAGTATATCCGTCAAAATAGTTGAGAGCTGATGCGAACGCAGGAGTAGGGATGCCTGCCTTCACTGCATAAGCAACTACTTCACGCCATTCAGGGATAAGTCCTTCGATAGCTTCTGCAAAGTAATCATCCAGCAGCAGGTTTTCCAGATCAGGCTTCTTGTCGAACGCTTCCTTGATCTTGCCCAGGAATGCACTTCTGATGATGCATCCGCCTCTCCACATGAGAGCGATACCGCCATAATTCAGATTCCAATCATAAGCTTTAGCTGCCTGTCTCAGCAGGATGTAGCCCTGAGCGTATGAGATGATCTTGCTGGCATAGAGTGCCTTGCGGATAGCTTCGATGAATTCCTTCTTATCGCCTTCATAAGGCTTGATAGTTCTTGGGAATCTCTTTGCAGCGACTGCACGTTCGTCCTTCATTGCTGACAGACATCTTGAGAATACTGCTTCACCGATGAGTGTGAGCGGTACGCCCTGATCCAGCGCTGATGTAGCTGTCCATCTGCCTGTTCCCTTCTGTCCTGCTGTATCCAGGATATATTCAACTACTGTTTCGCCGTTTTCATCTTTGTATCCCAGGATGTCTCTTGTGATCTCGATGAGATAGCTGTCCAGTTCAGTCTTGTTCCATTCTGCGAATACTTTGTGCATTTCTTCACTTGTCATACCGAGTCCGTCTTTCA
>JAFQBD010000029.1 GCA_017416795.1 Bacillota bacterium
AATCTCAGTCCTTCTTCGATAGCGATTGGTGTGATCAGGCTGATTGTCATTGTGATGTTATCTCCAGGCATGCACATTTCTGTTCCTTCTGGAAGCTGCAGATCGCCTGTTACGTCTGTTGTTCTGAAATAGAACTGTGGTCTGTATCCGTTGAAGAATGGTGTGTGTCTTCCGCCTTCTTCCTTCTTCAGTACGTATACTTCGCCCTTGAACTTTGTATGTGGGTGGATAGTTCCAGGAGCTGCCAGTACCTGTCCTCTTTCGATTTCAGTTCTCTGTACGCCTCTCAGCAGTGCTCCGATGTTGTCGCCTGTTTCTGCCTGATCCAGCAGCTTTCTGAACATTTCGATTCCTGTTACTACTACCTTTCTCTTTTCTTCAGTAAGTCCGATGATTTCTACTTCGCTACCTACTGTCAGGCTTCCTCTTTCTACTCTTCCTGTTGCTACTGTTCCTCTTCCTGTGATTGAGAATACGTCTTCTACAGGCATGATGAATGGCTTATCGTTATCTCTTTCTGGTTCTGGGATGTATGCGTCTACTTCTTCGAACAGTTCTACGATCTTATCTCCCCATGGTCCTTCTGGGTTGTTCAGTGCTTCCAGAGCTGATCCTCTTACTACTGGAGTGTCATCTCCTGGGAATTCGTACTGGTCGAGCAGTTCTCTTACTTCCATTTCTACCAGGTCGAGCAGTTCTTCGTCGTCTACCATGTCACACTTGTTCAGGAATACTACGATGTATGGTACGTTTACCTGTCTTGACAGCAGGATGTGTTCTCTTGTCTGTGGCATTGGACCATCTGTTGCAGCTACTACCAGGATAGCTCCGTCCATCTGTGCAGCACCTGTGATCATGTTCTTAACATAGTCAGCGTGTCCCGGACAGTCAACGTGTGCATAGTGTCTGTTAGGTGTTTCGTATTCAACGTGTGCAGTTGAGATAGTGATACCTCTTTCCTTTTCTTCCGGAGCCTTGTCGATAGCGTCGAATGCTACCTTTTCTCCCAGACCGTATCTGTTCTGCAGAGTTGTTGTGATAGCTGCAGTCAGAGTTGTCTTACCATGGTCAACGTGACCGATTGTTCCGATATTTACATGCGGCTTTGTTCTTTCAAATTTAGCTTTTGCCATTTTAATTCTCCTTTATTACTTATTAATAGAATCTACTAAACTATCAGGTAATTTTTCAAAGTGGTCGAACTGCATTACATAAACGCCTCTTCCCTGAGTCTTTGATCTCAGGTCTGTAGCATATCCAAACATGTTGGACAGAGGAACGTATCCTCTTACTGCTACTGCACCGTTATTCATGTCTGAACCTTCGATTCTTCCTCTTCTTGAGCTGATGTCTCCGATTACATCTCCCATGTATTCATCAGGAACTGTAACTTCAACCTTGAAGATAGGTTCGAGCAGTACAGGGTTAGCCTTCTTAGCTGCTTCTCTGAATGCCATTGAAGCTGCGATCTTGAATGCCATTTCTGATGAGTCTACTTCGTGGTATGAACCATCATAAAGTTCAACTCCCAGGTCAACCATCTGATATCCTGCCATAGGACCGGTTTCCATAGCTTCCTTGATACCTTCTTCGATCTTAGGGATGTATTCCTTAGGAATAGCACCACCAACGATTGAATTCTTGAATTCGAAGCCTTCGCCCGGTTCTCTTGAATAAAGCTTGATCTTGACATGTCCGTACTGTCCACGTCCGCCAGACTGCTTCGCATACTTGTGATCCACGTCTGCAGATCCGGTGATAGTTTCCTTGTATGAAACCTGTGGCTTACCTACGTTGGCTTCGACCTTAAATTCTCTTAAGAGTCTGTCCACGATGATTTCCAAGTGAAGCTCACCCATTCCGGCGATGATAGTCTGTCCTGTATCTTCGTTCGTATAAGTCTTGAATGTTGGGTCTTCTTCAGCCAGCTTAGCCAGCGCGATACCCATCTTTTCCTGTCCGGCCTTAGTCTTAGGCTCGATAGCGATTTCGATTACCGGATCAGGGAATTCCATTGACTCTAATATGATTTCGTGCTTTTCGTCGCACAGAGTATCTCCTGTAGTAGTGACCTTAAGTCCTACTGCTGCTGCGATGTCGCCCGAGTATACCTTCTCGATATCCTCTCTCTTGTTGGCATGCATCTGAAGTATTCTTCCTACTCTCTCCTTCTTGTCCTTTGTAGAGTTATATACATAAGAACCTGAATCCAGTGTTCCTGAGTAAACTCTGAAGAATGCAAGCTTACCTACATATGGGTCAGCCATGATCTTGAAGGCTAAGGCTGAGAATGGACCATTGTCATCCGCAGGTCTCTCTTCTTCTGCTTCAGTTCCCGGAACGATTCCCTTGATTGGCGGGATGTCCACAGGTGACGGCATATAGTCGAGTACTGCGTCGAGCATCAGCTGAACGCCCTTATTTCTGTATGCAGATCCGCATGTTACAGGGATCATTTCTCCTGCGATAGTTGCCTTTCTGATAGTGTCCTTGATTTCCTTAACTGTGATTTCTTCACCTTCGAGGAATTTCATCATCAGCTCTTCATCAAGTTCAGCAACTGATTCGATCAGCTGTTCATGCCACATCTGAGCATCGTCAACCATATCTGCAGGGATCTCTGCTGTTTCGTATTCTTTACCGAGGTCATCCTTATAAATTTCGGCTTTCATTTCTACCAGGTCAATGATTCCGACAAAGGTTTCTTCCTTGCCGATAGGTAACTGGATAGGCACTGCGTTAGCCTTCAGTCTGTCCTTGATCATATCTACTACGCGGTAGAAGTTAGCGCCCATGATGTCCATCTTATTTACGAAAACCATACGTGGAACACCATACTTTTCTGCCTGTCTCCAAACAGTTTCTGACTGAGGTTCAACACCGCCCTTAGCACAAAGTACTGTTACGGCTCCGTCCAGAACTCTCAGTGAACGTTCAACTTCTACAGTAAAGTCTACGTGTCCCGGTGTATCGATGATATTGATTCTAGTGTCTTTCCACTGGGCTGTAGTAGCAGCAGAGGTAATTGTGATACCACGTTCCTGTTCCTGCTCCATCCAGTCCATAGTTGCTCCGCCTTCGTGAGTTTCACCAAGCTTATGAGTTCTTCCTGTGTAGAACAGAATTCTTTCTGTGGTAGTAGTTTTTCCGGCGTCGATATGCGCCATGATGCCGATATTTCTAGTCTTTTCTAACGGAAAACTTCTTTTTGACATATTATCCTCCTTCCTGCTTTTATTATGATACTTTTAGCATCATATTACCATCTGTAATGTGCAAATGCCTTGTTGGCTTCTGCCATCTTGTGAGTATCTTCCTTTTTCTTAACTGATGCGCCTGTGTTGTTTGCAGCATCCATCAGTTCCTTTGCCAGTCTGTCTGACATAGTCTTTTCGCCTCTAGCTCTTGTGTATTTTGTAAGCCATCTGAGTCCCAGTGTCTGACGTCTGTCAGCTCTTACTTCGATTGGAACCTGGTAGTTAGCACCACCAACTCTTCTAGCTTTAACTTCAAGAACCGGCATAATGTTGTTCATTGCTTTTCAAATACTTCCAAAGGTTCTTCGCCAGTTGCTTCCTTGATCTGATCGAAAGCATCGTATACGATTTTCTGAGCTACACCTTTCTTTCCGTCCAGCATAACGCTGTTGATCAGCTTAGCGACAACAACGCTGCCGTATACCGGATCTGGAAGTACTTCACGCTTAGGTACATTTCCTTTTCTTGGCACTTCTCTTCCCTCCTGTAAATTAACTTCGGTACTCGAACACAACAACCCGGTCAAATGAGTGACTACGATCATTGCGTGCGCGGTGCTCATTGATCTATATATTGAATAGGTCAAAGGCACTTAAAATTTACCGATTACTACTTCTGCTTAGGTCTCTTAGCTCCATACTTGGAACGAGCCTGTCTTCTGTCTGCAACGCCTGCAGTATCGAGTGTACCTCTAACGATGTGATATCTTACACCTGGGAGGTCCTTAACTCTTCCGCCTCTGATCAGTACAACACTGTGTTCCTGGAGGTTATGTCCGATTCCAGGGATGTATGCTGTAACTTCGATACCGTTAGTGAGACGAACTCTTGCTACTTTTCTAAGAGCTGAGTTTGGCTTCTTAGGAGTAACAGTCTTTACTGATGTGCATACGCCTCTCTTCTGAGGGGAGCTAACATCTGTCGCAACTCTTCTCAGGGAGTTCATTCCCTTGTTAAGAGCAGGAGCTGTTGACTTCTTTTCACTGCTGGTTCTGCCCTGACGTACTAATTGGTTAATTGTAGGCATCCTTTTTCTCCTTTCTTCAAAAATAAAATATGCTGATCGGGGCTTAAAGCCAGCCCAGACCAGCATATATTTTATCATGCTTATCGTTGCTATGTCAATGTTTTTATGCTATTATTTCAGGCTTTTATTCTTCATACTCAACGATTTCCAGGTCTCCGCCGAATTCCATTTCTGCTGCGAATTCTTCAGCAGCAGCCAGGTCGTTGGCAGTTCCCATTGCAGGTACGATATCTTCCATATCGTCTTCATCATCTTCCAGTTCCATTTCCAGCTGAAGCTGTCTGTATGCTTCGATCAGAGCAGTGTTAACACCGTAATCTAGATCGATGGATCTGTACTTCTTCATGCCTGTTCCGGCAGGGATCAGCTTACCGATGATAACGTTTTCCTTAAGACCCTGAAGCTTATCGTTCTTGCCCTTGATAGCTGCATCTGTCAGGACTCTTGTAGTTTCCTGGAAGGATGCTGCTGACAGGAATGAATTTGTAGCCAGTGATGCCTTAGTGATACCCAGAAGCAGTCTTTCTGCATCTGCCGGCTGTCCGCCTGCTGCGATAGCTGCTTCGTTAGCTTCTTCGATCTCGAACTTGCTGTACTGTCCGCCAGGAAGAAGTCCTGTATCTCCGGGATCGTTGACCTTCATCTTGCTCAGCATCTGGCCTACGATAACTTCTATATGCTTATCGTTGATGTCTACACCCTGGTTCTTATATACACGCTGTACTTCCTTCAGCAGGTACTGGTAAACACCTTCAACGCCGTTAAGTCTTAAGATATCCTTAGGATCGAGAGGACCCTTAGTGATGTTGTCGCCTGCAAGAACGTATTCCCCTTCAGCCACAGCGATACGTGCTCCGTAAGGGATTTCGTAGATTCTTTCTTCTTCACCTCTTACCTTGACTTCTGTCTTGTTATCCATAGTTGGTTCAATGGATACTACTGTACCATCTGCTTCACAGATGATAGCAAGACCCTTAGGTTTTCTTGCTTCGAAGAGTTCTTCTACTCTTGGCAGACCGTGTGTGATATCGGATCCGGCTACACCGCCTGTATGGAATGTTCTCATTGTCAGCTGTGTACCAGGTTCACCGATGGACTGAGCCGCTGTGATACCTACTGCTTCACCGATGTTTACTGCTTCTCCTGTCGCCAGGTTTCTGCCGTAACACTTAGCACATACACCTGTCTTGCTATGGCAAGTCATTACTGATCTGATAGCAACTGATTCGATGCCGGCTGCTTCGATAGCTTCTGCAGCTTCTTCTGAGATTTCCTCATCCTGTTCAACGATCACTCTGCCTGTTTCAGGGTGACAGATATCAAGCAGAGCAGTTCTGCCTACGATACGATCCTTGAGCTTTTCGATAACTTCTTTACCGTCAGTGAATGCCTTTACTTCGATACCTTCGTCAGTTCCGCAGTCATCTTCTCTAACGATAACGTTATGGGATACGTCAACAAGTCTTCTTGTCAGGTAACCTGAGTCGGCTGTTCTGAGGGCTGTATCCGCCAGACCTTTTCTAGCACCGTTGGAAGAAATAAAGTATTCCAGTACGGAAAGTCCTTCACGGAAGTTAGCCTTGATAGGGATTTCGATAGTCTTACCTGTCGCACTCGCCATCAGACCTCTCATACCGCCGATCTGTCTGATCTGGTTCTTACTACCTCTCGCTCCTGAATGAGCCATGATGAACAGGTTATTCAGTGAGTCCAGTGAATCCATCAGAGCATCTGCTACATCATCAGTAGTCTTATTCCAGATTTCTACTACCTTTTCATATCTTTCCTGATCGGATACGAGACCTCTTCTGAATGCCATTTCATACTTATCTACCATCTTTTCAGCTTCTGCGATGATACCTGCCTTAGCTTCAGGTATTTCCATGTCAGCGATACTGATAGTGATAGCCGCGATAGTTGAATAATGGAATCCCATATCCTTGATATAGTCCAGCATGATAGCTGTTTTTGTATTGCCATGGATACGATAACATCTGTCGATGATCTGTCCCAGCTTTTTCTTATCGCACAGGAAGTCGATTTCCAGTGAATATGGATCAGCTTCTCTGTCTTCTACATATCCCAGGTCCTGAGGGATCTGCTGGTTGAAGATAAATCTACCTACTGTAGATTCTACCAGCTTACCTCTCTTATCATCTTCTCCTGCGTACATTCTTACTTTGACTCTTGCATGCAGGCCAACAGTACCGTTCTGGTATGCCATCAGCATTTCGGAAATATCTGTGAAGACCTTTCCATCGCCCTTTTCGGCAGCAGAAGTTCTCTTGCCTTCTTCCTGACCAGGGTGAGTCAGATAGTAACTTCCCAGGATCATGTCCTGTGTAGGAGTTGTGATAGGAGATCCGTCCTTAGGTGCCAGGATATTGTTTACGGAAAGCATCAGGAATCTTGCTTCTGCCTGTGCTTCTACGCTCAGCGGTACATGTACCGCCATCTGGTCTCCGTCGAAGTCGGCGTTGAACGCAGTACATGCCAGTGGGTGAAGCTTGATAGCCTTACCTTCAACCAATACAGGTTCGAATGCCTGGATACCCAGTCTGTGGAGAGTAGGGGCACGGTTCAGCATTACCGGATGTTCCTTGATAACGCCTTCGAGAACGTCCCAAACTTCAGGTCTTACCTTTTCTACCATTCTCTTAGCGCTCTTGATGTTGTGAGCATTGCCGTTTTCGACGAGTTTTTTCATGATAAACGGCTTGAACAGCTCGAGGGCCATCTTCTTAGGAAGACCGCACTGCCAGAAACGGAGTTCAGGTCCTACTACGATTACAGAACGGCCTGAGTAGTCAACTCTCTTACCCAGCAGGTTCTGTCTGAATCTTCCCTGCTTACCCTTGAGCATATCTGATAATGACTTAAGCGGTCTTGATCCCGGACCTGTTACAGGTCTGCCTCTTCTGCCATTATCGATGAGAGCATCAACTGCTTCCTGCAGCATTCTCTTCTCATTTCTTACGATGATGTCAGGAGCTCCCAGTTCAAGGAGTCTGTTAAGTCTGTTGTTTCTGTTGATAACACGTCTGTACAGATCGTTCAGGTCGGATGTAGCGAATCTTCCGCCGTCCAGCTGTACCATAGGTCTCAGATCAGGAGGGATAACAGGAATAACTTCCAGTACCATCCATTCAGGTCTGTTGCCTGAAGTTCTGAGAGCTTCGATAACTTCCAGTCTTCTTACGATCCTGATCTTCTTCTGACCTGTAGCATTGACAAGCTTCTGTCTCAGATCCTGTGACAGTTCTTCAAGGTCGATATGAGTCAGCAGTTCTCTAACAGCTTCTGCACCCATTCCTGCCTTGAATTTGTTAGCAGGATTATCCTTAGCTTCTCTGTACTGATCCTCAGTCAGGATTTCCTTATATGCGAATTCTGTATTGCCCGGATCTGTAACGATAAAGTTAGCAAAATACAGTACTTTTTCCAGTGTTCTAGGTGAGATATCAAGAACAAGACCCATTCTTGATGGGATGCCCTTGAAATACCAGATGTGAGAAACAGGTGATGCCAGCTTGATGTGGCCCATTCTTTCTCTTCTTACCTTGGCCTTAGTAACTTCTACTCCGCACTTATCGCATACGATGCCCTTATATCTGATTCTCTTATACTTACCGCAATGGCACTCCCAGTCCTTAGTAGGTCCGAAGATCTTTTCGCAGAAAAGACCGTCTTTTTCAGGCTTGAGAGTTCTGTAGTTTATAGTTTCAGGCTTAGTAACTTCTCCGTGTGACCATGTCAGGATCTTTTCAGTTGACGCCAGACCGATCTGCAGAGATTCGAAATTGTTCAATTCATAATTATTGTTATCGCTCATCTGTCACTTCCCCTTTCCTATAATTCTTCTCTTTCATCAGTATCAAGCACTACGAAGTCAACATCATCTTCATTGTCATCATCGAAATCTTCTTCGTCTTCAACGATTTCCAATTCTTCGTCTGCTTCATCTGATTCTTCTTCCAGCTCAACATCTACCATATCTTCAATAGCAGGGATGTCTTCGATTTCGCTGGTTTCCTTTATTTCAATTTCTTCGTTGTCTTCAGTAAGCACCTTGACATCCAGACATAAGCTCTGCATTTCCTTGATCAGTACCTTGAATGATTCAGGGATTCCAGGTTCAGGAATGTTTTCGCCCTTAACGATAGCTTCATAAGTCTTGACACGACCTACGATATCGTCGGACTTGACTGTCAGGATTTCCTGCAGAGTATATGCAGCACCGTAAGCTTCCAGAGCCCATACTTCCATTTCACCGAAACGCTGTCCGCCGAACTGAGCTTTACCGCCCAGAGGCTGCTGTGTTACCAGTGAGTAAGGACCTGTACTTCTTGCGTGGATCTTGTCATCAACCAGGTGATGCAGCTTCAGCATATACATGTAGCCTACTGTTACAGGATTATCGAAATATTCGCCTGTACGTCCGTCTCTCAGCCAAAGCTTACCGCTTTCGTCGAAGTTGTTTTCACCCAGCAGCTTGATGATATCTTTTTCGTTGGCACCATCAAATACAGGTGTAGCGATATGCCAGCCTTCGTTCTTAGCAGCAAGACCGAGGTGTACTTCCAGTACCTGACCTACGTTCATTCGGGAAGGTACGCCCAGAGGGTTCAGCATTACCTGCAGGGACTGTCCATTTTCGAGGAACGGCATATCTTCTTCAGGCAGGATCCTTGAGATAACACCCTTGTTACCGTGTCTTCCCGCCATCTTGTCACCAACGTTGATCTTTCTCTTAGTTGCGATATAGCATCTTACCAGTTTGTTTACTCCAGGAGGCAGTTCGTCACCGTTTTCTCTTGAGAATACTTTGACATCAACTACGATACCTGTTTCGCCGTGAGGCACTCTCAGTGAAGTGTCTCTTACTTCTCTTGCCTTTTCACCGAAGATAGCACGGAGAAGTCTTTCTTCAGCAGTCAGCTCAGTTTCTCCCTTTGGAGTTACCTTACCTACCAGGATGTCTGATGAATTTACTTCAGCACCCTTTCTGATGATACCGTCTTCATCCAGATCCTTCAGAGCATCTTCACCCACGTTAGGGATGTCTCTTGTGATTTCTTCAGGTCCCAGCTTAGTATCTCTGGCTTCCGCTTCATATTTCTCGATATGGATGGACGTAAGAACGTCTTCCATGATCAGTCTTTCATTAAGGATGATAGCGTCTTCATAGTTATAGCCTTCCCATGTCATGAATCCGATGAGCAGGTTCTTACCGAGAGCTACTTCACCGTTTTCAGTTGATGGACCGTCAGCGATAACTTCACCGGCCTCAACGTGTTCGCCGTTGAAAACGATAGGACGCTGGTTGATACATGTTCCCTGGTTGGAACGCTTGAACTTCAGCAGCTTGTATTCGTCCTTGCCTTCGCCGTCATCTCTCAGTACTACGATCTTGTCAGCATCAACGAAATCGATGGTTCCTGCATGCTTAGCGATGATAACAACGCCTGAGTCCTTAGCTGCCTTGTGTTCCATACCTGTTCCTACGATAGGAGCTTCAGTTACCATGAGAGGTACTGCCTGACGCTGCATGTTGGAACCCATCAGAGCTCTGTTGGCGTCGTCGTTTTCGAGGAACGGGATCATAGCTGTAGCAACGGATACTACCTGCTTAGGTGATACATCCATGTAATCTACTGCTTCTCTAGGAACCAGGTCGATTTCACCGCCTACACCTCTGGCAGCAACCTTCATATTAGCAAATTTTCCTTCTGAATCGAGAGGTTCGTTTGCCTGTGCTACGATCTTATCTTCTTCATCATCTGCAGTCAGATAATGGATTTCTTCTGTTACAACTCCTGTAGCCTTGTCTACTACTCTGTACGGTGTTTCAATGAATCCGTACTGGTTGATGATCCCGTAAGTTGTCAGGGAACCGATCAGACCGATATTAGGACCTTCAGGAGTTTCAATAGGACACATTCTTCCGTAGTGGGAGTGATGTACGTCTCTAACTTCGAAGCCTGCTCTCTCTCTGGAAAGTCCGCCCGGACCCAGTGCAGAAAGTCTTCTCTTATGAGTAAGTTCAGCCAGAGGGTTAGTCTGGTCCATGAACTGTGACAGCTGTGAACTTCCGAAGAATTCCTTAACAGCAGCAGTAACAGGTCTGATGTTCATCAGTCCCTGAGGAGTTACTTCTGCGATGTCCTGAGTAGTCATTCTTTCCTTGATAGTTCTTTCCATTCTGGACAGACCGATCCTGATCTGATTCTGCAGCAGTTCGCCTACTGTTCTCAGTCTTCTGTTGCCCAGATGGTCGATATCATCGATATTACCGATGCCATAGTTCAGGTTCAGCAGGTAGCTGACAGACGCGATAACGTCTGCAACCAGGATATGCTTAGGTGAAAGTTCATTCTTTCTCATCTGAAGAGCTTCTCTGATAGCTTCCTGATCTTCGTTTTCCTGCAGGATCTCCATGAGCACAGGATAATAAACCTTATCTGCTACATTAAGGTCTGAGATATCGAATTCAATATATGCCTTGATGTCTACGAACTGGTTACCGATAACCTTAGTTGATACCTTTTCATCATATGCACTCTGTACCATGATGAATTCGATACCGGAGTTTTCGATCTGTTCAGCCAATGCTTTGTCGATCTTCTGTCCTGCTTCTGCTAAGATTTCGCCTGTGTTAGGATCGATCACATCTTCAGCCGCAACTGCGCCTGAGATACGATTGAAGAGTCCCAGTTTTTTGTTGTACTTATATCTTCCCACCTTAGCGAGGTCATAACGCTTAGGATCGAAGAACATTGAATTGAAGAGAGACTGTGCACTTTCCAGTGTAGGAGGTTCACCCGGTCTCAGCTTTTTGTAGATTTCCTTGAGACCTTCCTCATAATTGGTAGTAGTGTCCTTCTCCAGTGTTTTGAGAAGTCTTGGTTCTTCTCCAAAAATATCTATGATTTCCTGGTTGCTTCCCATTCCCAGTGCTCTGAGGAGGGTAGTAACAGGCTGTTTTCTTGTTCTGTCAACTCTAACTGAAATGATTTCGTTGGAGTCAGTTTCATACTCAAGCCAAGCACCCCTGTTAGGAATAACAGTGGTGAAGAATAAGTTTTTGCCTGATTTATCGATTTCCTTGTCATAATAAGGTCCGGGTGAACGAACGAGCTGAGTTACGACAACTCTTTCTGCTCCGTTATATATAAAGGTACCCTTTTCTGTCATGAGAGGGAAATCTCCCATGAACACTTCCTGTTCCTTTACTTCTCCGGTTTCCTTGTTAACAAGTCTAACCCTAACTTTAAGAGGAGCTGCATAGGTAACATCTCTTTCCTTACATTCTTCCTGTTCATACTTAGGAGGGTCTGTCAGAGAATAATCGATGAATTCGAGAACCAGATTATCGGCATAATCCTTGATTGGTGAAATGTCCTCAAAAACCTCACGAAGACCTTCTTTCACAAACCAATCATACGAATCTGTCTGGATCTGGATCAGATTAGGCATCTCTGCCACTTCGTTGATCTTGGAAAAGGTCATTCGTTCTTTTCTACCTAATTTTATAGGATTTGGCATAGTTATCACTCCTTATTTTATTAGCAAAATCGGATTAACCTAAACAAAATTACATTTGCAGGGCAGTTTAATATGATATCACAGGCTTGTCAAACCGTCAAGGGGTTCTTGGAAATTTTTTTCAATAAAAAAGCGGATGGTAATCCATCCGCTTGGTTTTGGCGAATAACCGTCGTAGATTGCAACCTCGCTTCGCTTCGGGCAATCCTGACGAATGTCGTTCCGCTGCTCTGTCATACTTCGTATGTCAATCGCAGGGACAAGACATCTTATTTCAGTTCTACTACTGCGCCAACTTCTTCCAGCTGAGCCTTGTAAGCTTCTGCTTCTGCCTTTTCGCAGCCTTCCTTCAGGTTTGAAGGTGCTCCGTCTACCAGTTCCTTTGCTTCCTTCAGTCCCAGGCCAGTGATTTCTCTTACAGCCTTGATAACCTTGATCTTTTCTGATCCAACTTCCTTCAGAACTACTGTGAATTCAGTCTGTTCTTCAACTTCTTCTGATGCTCCAGCTGCTGCTACAACAACGCCTGCTGCTGCGCTTACGCCAAATTCTTCTTCACATGCCTTAACCAGTTCGTTAAGTTCGAGTACTGACATCTCTTTTATAGCTTCGATGATCTGTTCTTTGTTCATTTTATTTCTCCTTTATACTTATTTTCTTTTAAATAAAAGTTATTTTTGATTTTTATCAGCCTGCGTTTAGGCTGCTTGCAAGTTGCTTACGCTTCCTTGCTTTCTGCGATCTGCTGTACCACTCTCGCAAAGTTTGCGATTGGTGACTGGATACTTCCCATAAACTTGGAAATGAGGACTTCTCTTGAAGGGATAGCTGCGATTGCCTGGATATCTTCCTTGCCGTATACAGCGCCTTCTACGATACCACCCTTGAATTCCATCTTTTTGTATTCTTTGATTGAGTCATTCAGAACTCTTGCAGGTGCTGTTGCATCGTCATAGCTGAATGCGAAACCACTTGGTCCTTCAAGAACTTCGCCCAGAGCTTCATACTCTGTTCCTGCGATAGCTCTCTTAACGAGAGTGTTCTTGTAAACTGTGTAGTCTACATTAGCTTCACGAAGCTTCTTTCTCATAGCATCTGCCTGTGCTACTGTGATACCGATATAATCGATAACTACAGCAGATTCAGCTCTCTCAAACTTGTCTTTGATCTCGTCGATAATTATCTGCTTCTGCTTCTGAGCTTCTTTCATTATTATGCGTTCTCCTTTCTAAATATTGGCTGCGGTATTGACCGCAAATCAGGTACGCTATAAAAACGCCTTGTCATCATCCAAGACAACAAGGCACATATATTTACATTGTACCTCGGCAGGATTATTAAGGATTTCTTCCTTTATTATCGGTGTCTTTCCCCCTGCTGTCTTTGGTTGTTTATTTTCTTACTTAATTTACTGTCCCAGCTTCATAGGGTTGAGCTTTACTCCAGGTCCCATAGTTGAAGCAACTGTTACGCTCTTCAGGTACTGGCCCTTAGCTGCTGCAGGCTTAGCCTTGATGATAGCTCCGATCAGTGCGTTGAAGTTATCTGCCAGCTTTTCAGGTCCGAATGAAACCTTTCCGATTGGAGTATGGATGATGTTTGTCTTGTCCAGACGATATTCAACCTTACCAGCCTTAACTTCCTGGATAGCCTTAGCTACGTCCATAGTTACTGTGCCTGACTTAGGGTTTGGCATCAGTCCCTTAGGTCCCAGGATCTTACCAAGTCTACCTACAACGCCCATCATGTCAGGTGTTGCGATAACAACGTCGAAGTCGAACCAACCTTCGCTCTGGATCTTCTGAGCCATTTCTTCAGCTCCTACAAATTCAGCGCCGGCTTCTTCAGCTTCTGTTGCCTTAGGTCCCTTAGCAAATACTAATACTCTCTTTTCTTTACCTGTTCCGTGAGGAAGTACGATAGCGCCTCTAACCTGCTGGTCAGCGTGTCTTCCGTCTACGCCCAGTCTTGTGTGAACTTCTACTGTTTCGTCGAACTTAGCCTTGGAAGTCTTGATAACGATTTCCATAGCCTGTTCCAGATCGTAAAGTTCAGCCTTGTTGAACTCTTTTAAAGCTTCTTTGTAATTCTTACCTCTTTTAGGCATTTTGTTTTCCTCCTTGTGGTACTAACGGTCTCTGACCTCCCACTGACTTAGTCTTCAATAACGATTCCCATGCTTCTTGCAGTACCCTTGATCATTTCAGTTGCTGCTTCAAGGCTTGCTGCGTTAAGATCCGGCATCTTAGTCTTAGCGATCTCTTCAGCCTGTGCATATGACAGTGTAGCCACCTTAGTCTTGTTAGGCTCACCTGAAGCTGCATCGAGACCAGCTGCTTTCTTCAGTAATACTGCTGCAGGCGGTGTCTTTGTAATGAATGAGAAAGAGTGGTCTGCATATACAGTGATTACTACAGGAATGATCATTCCAGGCTGATCCTGTGTCTTAGCGTTGAACTGCTTACAGAAGTCCATGATGTTAACACCATGCTGACCTAAAGCAGGACCTACAGGAGGCGCTGGGTTTGCATTGCCGGCAGGAATCTGGAGTTTGATGTATCCAGTGATTTTCTTAGCCATTGTGAATCTCCTTTCTATAGATTCCCTTCCGAGGGTCGATATTTAGAATGATCTCGCTACATTTTATCTACCTGAGCGAAATCAAGTTCTACAGGTGTGTCTCTTCCGAACATGGATACCTTAGCTCTAAGTGTCTGTTTTTCCATGTTGACCTCTTCAACAACTCCCATGAAGTTTTCGAATGGTCCGTTGATAACCTTGACAGTATCGCCAACTTCCACATCCAGATCGATGTATATTTTTTCGATACCCATTCTTCTTACTTCTTCTACTGTAAGAGGAATAGGGTTAGAACCATGTCCTACGAATCCAGTAACACCCTGAGTGTTTCTTACGAGATACCATGATTCATTAGTTACTATCATTTTAACAAGAACGTATCCCGGGAACATTTTTCTGGTTTTTACCTTACGCTGCCCGTTTTTAACTTCTACTCGGTCTTCAGTAGGCACAATTACATCGAGGATGAGGTCTTGCATACCTCTGTTCTCAACGATCTTTTCGATATTTACTTTTACCTTGTTTTCGTGGCCTGAGTAAGTATGTACAACATACCATTTAGCCTCGCCGTCTCCTCTCAGACCTTCCAGTCCTTCGAGATCCAGCTTTTTCTTTTCGTTGTTTTCCATTGTACCCTAAGCTCCCATCACACTTCTTTTAGAAACAAACAGCCTTGATAGCTGCCAGTACTCCTGAGTCGATCGCCCAGAATGCGAGTGCAAAAGCAGCACAGGTAATAAGAACGACTGCTGTGAAAGAACCCATTTCTTTCTTAGTCGGCCAAACAACCTTTTTCATTTCCAGCTTAACACCCTTGAAGTATTCCTTGATACGGCCCTTCTGTCTAGGTTTCTTAGACTGAGTAGCTGCTGCCGCATTCATTCTTTTTCTTGCGGATGTTGTAGCCTTTGGTTTTGACGTCTTTGCCATAATAGTACTACTCCCTTAATTATTTTGTTTCCTTATGAACAGTGTGCTTCTTGCAGAACTTGCAGTACTTGCTCATTTCGATACGATCAGGATCGTTCTTCTTGTTCTTGATTGTCATGTAATTTCTCTGCTTACATTCTGTACACGCAAGTGTAACCTTTACTCTCATTTTTATGTCCTCCGTTCAACTTAAAGTAAGAGCAGTTACTGCTCTCCTTCTTAATTATTTCCATAAAGTCGCTAGATAATTGTATATTAAGCGTGTGTCAATGTCAAGTGATTTCTGGACAAGTTTAAATATTATTTCAACCTAGAAAAAATGTGCGGGTTTGTTCCGCCCGCACATTTGTCTACTATTATATATATTATATATAGAGTTTCGTCTAGCTGATAGCGAGACATTCTTTTGGACACTTTTCGAGACAAGCTCCGCACTTAACGCATGCTTCCTCGTCTACTTCCCATACTTTTTCTTTTCTGTCTACTGTTAATGCATCGCAAGGACAGTTCTTAGCGCAAAGTCCGCAGTAAATACATTCGTCCAGGTTGCAGTTGAGCTTTTCTTCTCCTTCAGCTGCAGGCTTTTCTTCAGCCTTAGGAGCAGCTTCTGCTTCAGCCTTTGCTTCTCCCATGGACAGGCACTTCTTAGGGCACTTGTCTACGCAGGCACCGCACTTAGCGCATGCTTCTTTGTCAACTTCCCAGATCTTTTCTTTTCTGTCGACTTTCAGTGCATCTGCAGGGCAAACCTTAGCGCAAAGTCCGCAGAATACACATTCTTCCTTGTTGCAAGTAAGTTCAGCATTAGCAGGACCCTTAGTTTCGTCCTTCTTCTGCTCGATTTCATATGTATCTACAACTTTTTCTGCCTGTGGTTCTGTGTACTGATTGTTCATGCCGAGGCACTTCTTAGGGCATGCAGCTACACATTCTCCGCACTGGATACACTGCATTCTGTGGATAGTCCATGTTCCTGCTTTTCTATCTACTTCGATAGCATCTGCAGGACATCTTCTAGCACAGATACCGCAGAGGATACAAGCTTCTGAATACAGATCGATGCTTCCTCTTGTTCTTTCCTGCCATTCTCTCTGTACTACAGGATACATGAGAGTTGCAGGCTTTTTGAATAAGCTCTTGAAAAGAACTTTAGCTATTCTAAAAGTTTTCATTACTCTCACCTACCTTTCTGTACAGCTGATGCAAGGGTCGATCGTAAGGATCAGGATAGGCACATCTGCCAGATCACAACCCTGAAGAGTTTTAACTAATGCAGGAATATTCATGTTGGTCGGAGTTCTTACACGCATTCTCTGCAGGAACTTGGAGTTAGCTCCCTTAGCATAGTAGAACGCTTCTCCTCTAGGCTGTTCAAGTCTCAGCATGTATTCGCCTTCAACATTTCCCTTAACAGGTACGCTTACAGGACCTTCAGGGATCTTAGCAACAGCCTTAGCGATCAGTTCGATTGACTGGAATACTTCACCGATTCTTACCTTACATCTAGCATAGCAGTCTCCTGCAGTTTCGATAACAGGTTCGAAATCCAGTTCGCCGTAAACGCCGTGATTGTTAGTCAGTCTCATATCCTGAACTACGCCGGACCCTCTTGCTACAGGACCTACAGCGCACAGCTCTTCAGCATCTTCCTTGCTGAGAACACCAACGCCTACCATTCTGTTCTTTACTGAATCGTCTTCGATGAATACGTCAGTAAGTTCTTTTATTTCTTCCTTGATTCCTTCCAGTGTTTCAACGATTTCCTTAAGTGTTTCGTTATCGATGTCCTTATTGAGACCGCCAACCTTACAGATGGAGAAGATTACTCTGCCGCCTGTAGTCTTTTCGAGGATATCAAGTACTGTTTCTCTTACTCTCCAGCAGTGGTTGAATAAACTTTCGAATCCAAACGCGTCTGCCAGAAGTCCCAGCCACAGCAGATGGCTGTGGAGTCTTGATAATTCGTGGAGTATAGTTCTCAGATACTCTGCTCTTTCAGGAATCTTGACACCCATAGCTCCTTCTACAGCTGCAGCTGCGCCCCAGCCGTGTCCGAAACTGCAGATACCGCAGATTCTTTCGATTACATATACCATCTGGGAATAGTCCCTTTTTTCCACCAGCTTTTCCAGACCTCTATGGATAAATCCGATAGAAGGGATAGCTTCCACTACTGTTTCATCTTCAACTACCAGGTCGAGATGTACAGGTTCCGGAAGTACCGGATGCTGTGGTCCGAAAGGAATTACTGTTCTTTTAGCCATTTCAATTACCTTCCTTTCCTATTTCTTCGGATTCCATGGAGTAGGTTCTGCAACCTTAAAGAAGTTACCCTGATAGTCCAGTGCGCTGTGATTGAACTGAACACCAAACAGGTCATGCATCTCATTCTCATAGATGAATGCCGGCCAGTAATCGCCTGTGATGCTTTCCACTTCTTCTCCCTGTGCAACAGTTATTCTTAAATTCTTCAGCTGATGTGCCTTGTCAAATGAATAGATGATTTCGATCTTGTCATCTACCACTGTAGCACATGCCTGTGCGAATCTGTATCCTTCAGCTTTCAGATCTTTGACTTCAGTCAGAAGCTGGGAAACTTCTACAGCTTCAAAGTTCTGTACAACATCTACTCTTTCACTCATTAGTTTTCCCCTCCTTCTTCAGTCTTTTCTTCTTCAGCAGCTGCTTCAGGTTCTTCTGCAGGAGCATCGATGCCCTTTACCATGTTGTCTCTCTTTTCCTGAAGAACAGCCAGACCCTTAACAACGCCATCGATGATAGCTTCAGGTCTTGCAGCACATCCCGGTACATATACGTCTACCGGAATAACTGTGTCTACTCCGCCCAGAATGTTATAGCACTGCTTGAACACTCCGCCTGAGCAAGCGCAGATACCTACTGCAACAACTACCTTAGGTTCAGGCATCTGTTCGTAGATCTGCTTAACTACTTCTTTGTTCTGTTCATTTACAGAACCTGTAACCAGGAACACGTCTGCGTGCTTAGGGTTACCTGTGTTTATGATACCGAATCTTTCTACGTCGTACATTGGTGTAAGACATGCCAGAACTTCGATATCGCATCCGTTACAGCTGGATCCATCATAATGGATGACCCATGGTGACTTCGCTATATATGACATTTCTACACCTCCTTATACGATCAGATACAGTACGAAAATATTGATAACGCCGAATACCAGTGCAACGATCCAAGCTGACTTGAATGCGAACTGCCACTTCATTCTCGCGAAGCTGTTATCAATAAGTACTTCGAAGAAATAAGTTACGATACATACGAGTACGCCGATGATAGCGCCCCATACAGTTCCGTTAGCGAAGAACAGGAATACGAATCCCAGCAGCATAACATTTTCATACCAGTGTGAGATTTCGATGAGACCAAGTGTCTTGCCTGAGAACTCTGTAGTCAGACCCTTAACCAGTTCCTGATGTGCATGATGTGACATGGAAAGGTCGAAAGGTGACTTTCTGAATTTGATTGTCAGGATGAACAGGAATCCGATGAAGATACCGATCAGCGGCAGGAACGGCATTGAAGTTCCTACTATGATATCTCTTACAGCAAAGCTTCCACAGTACATGTAGAAACCGATGCAAGTCATCAGAACCATAGGTTCATAAGCCATCATCTGCAGCAGTTCACGTTCTGCACCAACCTGTGCATAAGGTGAGTTTGATGAGTAAGCAGCGATGATGAGGAATGCACTTGCTACTGTCAGTACGAAGATAACCAGCAGCAGATCTCCGCCTGCAAAGAAGATCACTCCGGATGCTATTACGAAGATCACGAAGATCATTACGTAGAAATCCTGTACCTTAGTAACTGTGATAGGTTCCTTTTCAAACAGCTTCAGTACATCGTAGAAAGGCTGGAGAATTGAAGGACCAACTCTGCCCTGCATTCTTGCAGAAACCTTTCTGTCAAGACCTGCCAGGATACCGCCTACGAACGGAGCGAGGATCAGGTATGCAATTATGGATATTATCATTTTAATAATCATTTATGCAACACCTCCTAACAGACTGATCAGAGTACCTACCATGATGCCGATTCCTATTACTAACATCAGAGTACATGCAACGCCTCCGATGAGGTTCATTTTCTTTTCGCCAAAGTAGCTTTCCATATGCCAGTTTCTCAGCTTGAACTCAACAGGTTCGTGCATTGAACCTTCGTAAGTCAGGTTATCGCCCTTGTTAGCACCGGACAGATAGATAGGAACGATCTTCTTGTTTGTCTTGCCGAAGAACAGTCCTGTCAGAAGTACCAGTACAGCGATCATAACTACCATGATGATCATGTTGTCAGCTGAAAGTACCATTGCTGAAAGTCCGCCAAATACGATTTCCAGATATGGAACCAGCATGTACATTGATACCAGTGGGAACAGGAGGCAAACCAGTACAGTCAGAATAACCAGAGTCATGTGTACGAAAGTTTCTTCCTTATGTACGTTCTGATCGATTCTTTCTTCTCCTGCAACTATTCCCGCCAGCTTACCCATCCACTTGATCCAGTAGAATGCAGTTACTGCACTACCGAAGCAGATGATAGCAACCAGGATAACGTTTCCTGAATCAACGAAAGCAGTCATAGCTGCCCACTTGGAAATCAGCATACCGAATGGAGCCAGGAACATTCCTGCGATACCGATGATCATGAAGCTTGCCAGCTTAGGCATTCTTACGAACAGACCATCCATATCTTCGATGTCTCTGCTTCCGATATTGTGTTCTGCAGTACCTACGCAGAGGAACAGCAGTGACTTAGTAACAGCGTGGAATATGATCAGCATAACGCCTGCCCATACTGCTTCAGCAGTACCGATACCACCGCATGTAACGATGAGACCCAGGTTAGCGATAGTTGAGTAAGCCAGTACTCTCTTCGCATTGCTCTGTGATACAGCAGCAAATGTTGCGAACAGGAATGTGATACCGCCGACCATCATTACCATGATGCCTGCGAAGTTGCCCATTCCGAGAACAGGAGCCAGCTTGATGATCATGAATACGCCTGCCTTAACCATTGTTGATGAATGGAGCAGTGCTGATGTAGGTGTAGGTGCTACCATAGCGCCCAGCAGCCAGCTGTTGAATGGCATCTGAGCTGCCTTAGTGATTCCTGCGAATGCAAAGAATGCAGCAGGGATAGCAACCAGTTCACCGTATACTGAACCGATAGCCAGCATAGTGCTCAGTTCCAGAGTTCCGAACACCTTGCCCAGAATCAGGATTCCGATAGCGAATCCAAGACCGCCTGCCAGGTTCATGATCAATGCTCTGAAAGCATTGTTTGTAGCTTCTTCTGTCTTTGTGAAGCCGATGAGCCAGAATGATGATAAGCTGGTGATTTCCCAGAAGAAGTACATCCAGATCATGTTGTTGGATGTTACCAGACCTACCATAGCGCCCAGGAATATAAACATTACGAAGAAGAACCAAGGTCTTCTGTCAGGTTCATCGTGATGATGATGCTGGAAATCCTTCATGTAGCCCAATGCATAAACTGTGATCAATGATCCTACGATACCGATGATGAGTATCATGATGATTGACAGCCTGTCCACATACATGTTGTTCTGTACTGCGATGTGGTGTCCTTCAGTAAGCTCGAACCAAATAAGCAGCGGAGTCTGAATGATCGCAAACAGAGAAGCCAGATACTTCTTGTGCTTGATGCCTATGTAGATGATATAGAGAGCAAGTGCCGCTTCTATAGCCATCATCACATAGTTGACGATCTCAGCATGAGCAGGGAAATTCTGCCCGCCGTTTTTGAAGAAAATAACAGCAGTGACGATCGATACAGCTGCGATCACGAATGCAGCGATCTTAACGATCACGTCTCTTGCTTTATCTTCTTTGCTTACTAAAAGAATCAAGGCAATAATCATTGGGAAAAAGATAAGAAAAAGTATAGTGCCCATATAATCCTCCTAATAATAAAAATAACTTATTCTAATTCTGGGCATACGCCCACATGGTCATTATAACTATATATATATGTAATAATCAAGTTAAATCCCTGTCTCAGGCAATACACGAAATAGTCTGAAAAAGGCACCGCAAAGCGCACATTTCCATAGCAAAAAAATGTTCTTTTTTCAGCGCAAAAGTGCTCTTTTGTGCATCTAAAAAGGTGCACTTTTTCGGCATGCAAAAGCGCACCTTTTTCGCCATGAAAAAGACCTCTGAATTTCTTCAGAGGTCTTTAATGTTTGTTTTATAAGCTTATTGTCTATTTAGTCTTATCAGGGAATTTTTCATCGAATTTAACTTCGTCTGCTCCCAGAGTGAATTCAGTTCTGATTTTACCTCTCTTCTTCTGGATCACATATACTACCATCGGCATGATTATGAAGAACATTGCTGTAGCGAATACAAGCAGGTCTTCGAAGATACAGAGTATCATAGCTGCGATCTGTACGATTATAGCGAAGTATGCGAGACCAGGGAAGAGCTGAGCCTTAACAGTCAGGCATTCGTTAGGATCATATCCTCTCTGCTTAAGCTTCTTTCTGAAGATGCACTGAGCCCAGCAGATACCTACCCAGCAAAGAGTTCCTGTGAATCCGGAAAGTCCGAGCAGTGTTGCATACAGTGTGTTTCCGCCTTCACCCAGCATACCGAGCTGTTCTACCATGAATCCCAGGAGGAATACGAGCCAGCAAGGGATGATAGTGAATACAGTTGCGTTATGAGGCACGTTGAATACATTGAGTCTTGACAGGAACTTAGGAGCCATACCTTCTACAGAAAGTCCATACAGAGCTCTTACTGTTCCGTAGAAACCTGAGTTAGCGCAGCTGAATGCCGCTACCAGAGTAACGAATGTGAATATTCCTGCAGCCCAGTTAAGACCATACTTAGCAAGTGCGAATGCGAAAATGGATTCATCAAGACCTGCTTCAGCATAAGGAACGATCAGTGTCAGCATGAATACAGGGATCAGATAGATAGCGATTATTCTAACTGCAACCTTCTTACATGCAGCAGGAACGTTCTTAGCAGGATCCTGAGTTTCTGCAGCTGACAGTCCAACGATTTCTGAACCCTGGAAGTTTACCAATGTCCAGATCATGTAAGTGATGATTATCATTCCACCTGCAGGGAAGAGTTTTTCTACTATAGAACCTTCTCCGCCGAGGATGATCTGTGAACCGATGAATCCGCCTGCTTCAGTATAAGGATGTAAGTCTCCTCCTATGAATCCGAGCCAGATGCAAACAGCACAGATAACGAATACTACGATAGCTAATATCTTTATGATAGCCATTACGGATTCGATATGTCCGAACCATTTTACCTGATACAGGTTTACTGCTGTCAGTAATGCCAGTGCCAGTATGCCCCATACGAATACGGACCATGCTTCATTTTCGAATGGCAATGTTACGAAGTAGTCCATGAACACTGCAGTTGCCAGTGCTTCTGAAGGTATGTAGAAGATCCAGTTTACCCAGAATGCCCATCCGATACCTGTAGATGCTGTATCGCCCATGAATTCTCTGGTATACGATACGAATGATCCTCTTCTAGGGATATTAACCAGAAGTTCCGCAAATGACTGCATTACACCGTAGATTACAATGCCGGCTACAATATACGAGATCAATACGGCACCTGCACCCATTTCGGAGAACGTAAGGCCTAAGCCCAAGAAGTAACATGACCCGATGATTCCTCCCAGCGCGATCAGTGATACGTGCCAGGATCTGATACCTCTAGATAGGGTACGTTCGCTTTTTTCAATTTTGTTTTGTTCGTTCATTAGCCGCCCTCCTTAATTAAAAATTGGGTGTATTATTATGATATAAATAATTTCATCTTGAATTATAATGCAATTTTCTAAATAATGCAATATATTTTGTCAATTCTGATTATTGACTTTTTATTGCAGCGATGTGATAATATTTTCATACATTATTCTTACTAAAACAGCTTCAGAAAGACAGGTAGGTCATCATGAAATCAAATTCCCAAATAGCAGTATGGAACGCCGATTTTGACAGATTCCAGGAGACGATAACACGGGGGCGATACCGCAAATATTTCTATGGTCCCAAACCATTATGGAAAGAGAGGGAAAGCACCGGGATTTTCTTCGGAACGATACTTTGTTTCTTATTCGGCTGGTTCATCATTCCTTATATAGGTCGTGCAGCCGGTCTGGATCCGTTAGGTTTGAAATTAGCCACTATCGTGCTGACTATAGGCGGCATACTGATATTGGTGCGCGGGCTGTTCAAGATAAAAGAAGAAAAGGCTAAAACATACGCACCTATAAAAGATGAAGAGTTCGATCGATATTTCGAATACGATATCAAGGGATTGAAAAACAAATCCAAGGCATTTTTGAGAGAAAATATTGCAGACATAGCTTCTTCGGAAAATGACCTGGATTCCGTTGAGCCGTTCGCACTTCATTCCGCAGAGGAATATTCATCAAATGTTAATCTTCCCCTAATGGTAAAATGCGGCGATGACGGTCTCATCAGAGCATCGAACTTATTCTTCATGCTGATATATCCTTTTAATGATATATGCTACATCTATACAGCCTATGTGAATTTATTCGATGGAACTGCCAAATTCGAACACGCATACGACTGTAAGTACACATCCATCGAATCTGTCGGCTACGAAGATGTCACATTCACTACGGTGACACAAAGCAGAAAAGAAGTTGAGAAACACACCAAGACCTTTTATATAAAGGCTGCAGAAGGCAACACTTCAAGGGTTTCGGTAAACATAGTAGACTACGACATAATCAAAGACATCGGCGGACATTTCGATAATTCAGAAGCATTAAAAGCTTATGTGTTCTTGAATTCAAAACTTCAATAATGTCATACCGATAAAATCCATATCCGGATAACAAAAGACCTCCGAAATTTTCGGAGGTCTTTAATATTTCTATTCATCTAAATTTATAAGTTCTTATCTGATGATTAAGCAGCCTTAACCTTCTTAGGTTCTACCTTAGCAGCGATGATACCGAAGATAACAGCAACTACTGCCAGAACGATAGCTCCGCCGAGGATAACGTTCAGCATCAGATCGAAGTTTGAAAGCAATGGAACACCTGCATTTGCATCTGCATAGTATTCTGGACCCCATTCGCCGTACCAGTCACCTTCGAACCATCTGAGGAACGGATATCCGATGAATCCCATAACTGACAGAAGACCGAATGTGAATGCGATTCTCTTAGTATCGCCAACAGCCAGCTTAGTCTTAGGATTGAGTGGATGGTTAACAGGATCATTCTTAGCAAGTCCGCCGTACATTCTCTTCCAGATGAAGTAGAGGATTGGACCTGAGATGATACCGATCATACCACCGATGAAGTAGTCTGTACCGTTGATGAAGAATGCAACGAATGCGATAACACATGGCATCAGGCAAACCAGACACAGGAAGCCATATCCGCCAGGAATCTTGAACTTCAGCTCTTCTTCAGGAATTCTCTTTCTCAGGATCATCGCTGAGATGAAGATCATAACGTAAGCTGAAATCAGCAGGAATACGTCTACTACTACAACTGCTGAGAACGCGAAGTTACACAGGATGATATTAACAATACCTACTGAAAGTACTGAGATGTAAGGTACACCGTGCTTCTTGTCACACTTAACCAGGATAGGAGGTGCCAGGTTGTCGTCAGCCAGGGCGAAGAATCCTCTTGATCCTGATGCGATATATGTATTATAGATTGAGCACTGTGCCAGAACTGCTACTGCTACGAAGAAGAATCCAAATGCAGTACCCCAGTTAGTAGTAACTACGTCAGCATAGCCGACAGTTCCTACTTCTGAGCCCCAGAACATCCAAGGCTGTACTTCACTTACAGCAACTTCCCAATCAGCTGCTTTTTCAGCGATGATAGTAGGAGCATTTTCACCTAAAGCCATAGTAACCTTATCCATGTTCAGAGTAGCAAGACCTGCAAATGTAGGCAGGATGTATGTTGCCATGATCAGTGGAACAGTTATCATTGTTGCCTTAGGGATAACCTGTGGATTTTCAACTTCGCCTGCGATAGTTGACATTGATTCATAACCTGAGTACATCCACATACCGAATGCGATACCCATACCGATGTAGTAGATCCAGTCAGCAAATGCTACGCCTGAGAAGCCCATAGTTCCCCATGCACCGTCTCCTGTGATCGGTGACATAGGATTCTGTTCCCAATTAAGGAAACCGCAAACAGCAACCATAGCAAATGCTACCATAACGAGAATTGACAGGATAGTTGATACGATACCAACGTCCTTAACCCCTCTGATGTTGATCCATGTAAAGATAACGATCATTGCTACCTTGAAGGCCATTTCTGCACCCCAGCCCAGTTCGAACCAGTTAGCGAGATATCCGCCTGCCAGGATTACATAGAGAGTGTTGTCGATGTAGATAGAGATAGTTCTCCACCAGCCTGCCTGGAATCCCCAGTATTCACCGAGAGCTTCCTGGACCCATTTGTAATATCCGCCTTCCTGTGGTCTAGCAGAACCCAGTTCTGATGCAACCAGACCCAGTGGAGTACTCCATACGAAAGGCAGAACTACCAGCATGATCATTGTCAGGCCAGGGCCGGATTCAGGGATCATTTCTTCGATACCATAACAGCCGGCAGCACAGAGACAGAAGATCATGAATACAACTGTTGAAACTTTCATCGTGTGCTTTTTCAAGCCGTGATCTTCTGCTTCAACAGGAGCGTTGTTTTGTACTTGGCTCATTTCTTTTCCTCCTATACAAAATACAATTATAATAATTACAGCCTAATTATATCACTAAATGAAATTCTTTCAATCTTTTTCAACTTTAGAATCAAACCACGAAAAAAGAACAGCAAAACTGTTCTTTTTTCGTATTAAACTAGTTATGATTTTGCCTATTTTAGCGTCAAAACCATGATACTTTGGTGTTATTTTGCCGTTTTTAGCAAAAACACGGTGGTTTATCACTCTGACGTATCATTACGCTAATCCGTTGAAATATATCACGAGCCCCGCTACTCCCGGAAGGCCCAAAACACCTGCTATAACGGCCGTTATGATATTCACAGGCATCACTATTCCCACACCGGCTCCGGCTATATTTATCAAGATGAGAAACATACCGCCTACCAGACTGTTCACTGTCAATTTAAGCAATAACTTCATCGGCAGCAGCAGTATCCTGCCGAACAGGAACAGCACTATTATCGCTGCCGCATACATGAGAAAAACGCCTGCTTCCACACCAAGTTCCATAGCATACCCCCGCATTTAAGACGCCCTGCGCTTTGCACAAAAAATAAATCAAGAGATGGCATCGCCATCTCTTAAGTATATTTCTCATATTAAGCTTTTATGACATGCTATCAATTTCAAGCGAACTCATCCTACAATTCCCGTCTTCCTTCCACGGCCTTAAGCAGTGTCACTTCGTCTGCATATTCCAGGTCTCCGCCTACAGGGATGCCGTGAGCTATCCTTGACACTTTTATGCCTGACGGCTTGATGAGCCTTGCTATATACATGGCAGTGGCTTCACCTTCGATATTAGGATTAGTTGCTATGATTATCTCTTTGACGGCCTCGTCCTGAAGCCTCATTATAAGGCTCTTGAGATTGATATCATCGGGACCTATGCCGTCCATAGGAGAGATGGCACCGTGAAGAACATGATAATATCCGCGGTACTCACGGATCTTCTCCATAGCGACCACGTCTTTAGGGCTCTCGACGATACAGATCACGCTCTTGTCGCGACTCTCATCTGAACATATGGCACATGGATCAGTGTCAGTCAGATTGCCGCATACGGAGCAGTAAGTCATGGATTCCTTCGCTGTTCTTATAGCATCGGCCAGATCCATGGCCTCTTTGTCATCCATCGAAAGTATATGAAAAGCCAGCCTCTGGGCAGTCTTACCTCCTATGCCCGGAAGTTTGCTAAGCTCATTTATCAATCTGTTCAGCGGTTTCGCATAATACTTCATTTCTGTGCTTCCTCATCGATCCTTCAGCTGCTTCTTTGAATGCTTTTTAGAGTCCCGGGATCCCCAGTCCTGCTGTCAGCTTGCTCATTTCGTTCTGTGAGATCTCTTCCATCTGTCTCAGCGCTTCGTTAGCAGCGACCATGATCAGATCCTGCAGCATTTCAACATCATCAGGATCTACTACTTCAGGCTTGATCTGGATGTCCTTGATTTCCTTCTTACCTGAAACAACTACTGTTACAGCGCCGCCACCTGATGTAGCTGATGCTTCCATTTCTTCTATTTCAGCCTGCACAGCATCCATCTTTCTCTGCATTGCCTGCATCTGAGCCATCTGCTTCTGCATATTTCCCATTCCCGGCGCCTTAGGCTTCTTGCCTGCTTTCATTCCTCTTCCCATAGTAATTATCTCCTTTGGTTTTATTTGATATATCTGTTTGATTTATTGTATCTCTATATTTATCCCGAGAAGCTCACCTGCGTCACGAGCTATCTCTTCAACGCTTCTCTCGCCTGACTGCGCCGGACCTTCACCTGCTGTTTTCAGTTCCATCCTGCGCCTCTTGCCTGTATGTTTTTCCATCAGATCTTCCAGCAGCTGCCTGTTCTTTTCTGCATGATCTTTCACCAGCTGAGAACTCATCTCAACGACGAAATGATGTTCGCCTATCTCAGTAAGTCTGCCGCTGCTTCCTATCATATAAAAACTGCCCTTAGCCGCTTCGCCGTCTTCAAACACAGCATTCCAGATCTCAACACAATCCGGAGTCTCTTCAGGTGCATGTTCTGCGGGCTTTGCCTCTTCTTCTGCAAAGCTCACCGATTCGCTCTTTTCAGGTTCTTCAAAAGCTGCGGGCTTTTCGCATTCCTGAGGCTTTACAACCGTCTGAGGTTTTGCAGCTGCAGGCTGCTGAGGCTGTATGAACTGAGTCTGGACTGCAGCCGTCTGGATCTCGGATGACAGCTTGACTATTACCAGTTCCAGAAGTATCCTCGGCTGAGTAGACCATCTTGCCTCATTCATAGTTCTTGAGATCTCGATTATCCCTCTGTTGATATCGGCAAGATCTATGCTGCCGCTCTGCTTTCTGATACGGTCTATGTTTTCGAATGACATGTTGATGACACCCTGCGGATCCTTTATGAATTTCGTCATCAAAAGATTCCTGTAGTGATTTACCCAGTCACGCATGAACTGTCTGACATCCTTGCCGTCGGAAAGGACGCGATCCAGTAATACCAACGCATCTGCCGTTTTTCTATGTCTGACCAGATCTGTCAGTTCGATGAAAGTTTCTTCACCTGATGCTCCGAGAAAATCGAGGACATCAGCTGCATTTATCTCCATATCTCCGCCGGAAATACACTGGTCGAGGATGCTGAGTCCATCCCTCACAGATCCGTCTGCATTGGCTGCGATTATTCGCAGTGCATCTTCAGTGACGTTGATGCCTCTCTTCTCGCAGATCTCAGCCATGCCGCTTATAAGGACTGTTTCGGGAACGCGTTTGAAATCGAGCCTCATACATCTTGAAAGTATGGTCGCCGGCAATTTCTGCGGTTCAGTCGTCGCCAATATGAAAGTCACATATTCAGGCGGTTCTTCAAGAGTCTTGAGCAGTGCATTGAATGCGCCTGATGAAAGCATGTGGACTTCGTCTATGATGTATACTTTTTTCCTGCCCACTGCAGGCGGATATTTGACGCTCTCACGTAGTTCTCTGATGTTGTCGACCCCATTGTTGGATGCGGCGTCTATCTCCACCACATCTAAAAATACGCCGTCTTTGATACCTTTGCAGACACTGCACGTACCGCAAGGTTTAACTCCGTCGCTCTCACAGTTAAGTCCTTTTGCCAGTATCCTGGCAGTAGTCGTCTTACCTGTACCTCTCGTTCCGCAGAAAAGATATGCATGACTCGTACTATCTGTATTTATCTGATTTTTTAATATCCTTACGATATGCTCCTGTCCAAGTATCTCATCGAATACTTCCGGTCGATATGCTCTGTAAAGGGCTGTATACATATCTCTTCCTCCGAATCTCCCGTTTCGCGAAACACAAACTTTCTCAAAAACGATGAAATTGCCCTTTGAAAGCTCCGCAGGCGTAGGAGAAGGCTGATCTGCGGCACATAAGAGCTTCCGCTTATTGCTGCTTCCTTCCGGACCTGACAAGGTTCACGGTGTCCTATTGCGCAGGACCCAAACCATGCGAGCGGAACCATCAAAAGGCAATTTCATGCTATATGATTATATTATTTTTGATATCTCTAGTCAAGGAAATAGTCTCCCGGCGAGAGACTATTTTCATAGTTGATTTATCTGTTTTTGAATTCTGCAGGTCTCTTTTCGAGGAATGCTGCCATTCCTTCAACTCTGTCTTCAGTATTGAATGTAGTCTGGAATGCTTCTGCTTCGAAACGCACCCCTGTTCTCAGATCTGTATTCATACCGTTGTTGATAGCTGATATCGCCATCTTCACTGCAATCGGAGCCTTGCTCATGATAGTCTTAGCCATAGCTTCAGCTCTTGCCATCAGTTCTTCTGCAGGAACCACTTCATCAACGAGTCCGATCTTGAATGCTTCTTCTGCACTGATGATCTCAGCAGTGAGGATCAGTTTCTTAGCGATTCCCTTGCCTACCAGTCTAGGCAGTCTCTGAGTTCCGCCGTATCCCGGGATGATGCCCAGATTCACTTCCGGCTGTCCGAATTTAGCTGCTTCTGATGCGATCCTGATATCACATGACATCGCAAGCTCGTTTCCGCCGCCCAGTGAGAAACCGTTGATCGCTGCGATAACAGGCTTGCTCAGGTTTTCGATCTTATCCATAACAGCCTGACCCTGCATTACGAATTCGCTTCCCTTAAGTCCTTCAAGAGCTCCCATATATGCTATGTCGGCACCGCCTATGAATGCTCTGCCTGCACCTGTGATGATGACGATCTTCACTTCTTCATCAGCTTCGATCTTAGTAAAGAGATCGTCCAGCTCAGCAACTACTTCCGTATTGAGAGCATTGAGCGCCTTAGGTCTGTTCATAGTCACATAGCCAATACCTTCTTTAGCTTCAAATAAAATATTATTGTATTCTCTGTATTCCATAACACACCTCTCATTTCTCTGATATATTAGACATATTATATCCTATATCACCAAATATTACAATAATTTAAATGATAGAAAACGGCCGAATATATATTACGATTTATATAATGCGCAGGATTCAAATGCGTCGTAGAGTGCCACGCACTAAAGTGCTGCACTCATAACGAAACACGCAGAAAAATTAGTTCGTAGCTAGGCGCTAGGGCTTTGAGTAGCGGAGCATACTTGAAGTATGTGAGCAACGAAAAAGCCCGTAGCAACAACGCTACGGGCTAATTTAGCAAGTGTTATTCGATGATTTCAGTTACAACACCTGAACCAACTGTTCTTCCGCCTTCTCTGATCGCAAATCTCAGTCCTTCTTCGATAGCGATTGGTGTGATCAGGCTGATTGTCATTGTGATGTTATCTCCAGGCATGCACATTTCTGTTCCTTCTGGAAGCTGCAGATCGCCTGTTACGTCTGTTGTTCTGAAATAGAACTGTGGT
>JAFQBD010000030.1 GCA_017416795.1 Bacillota bacterium
AGATGCGGGAGTCCATGCTCTCGGTGCGTGTGCATCTTTTAAGGCAGACATAGGGCTGCCTGTAGAAAAGATCCCGATGGTAGTCAACAATGCCCTTTGCGGAAGAGAAAAAGGACCTTTTGCAATAGCTCCTGTCAGGATCCTCGATGCGAAAGAAATGCCACAGGATTTCCATGCCAGATTTGACTGCAAAGGCAAGAAATATGTTTATAAGATAGCAAATACCAAAGCGATCGATGTATTTTCAAGAAATTATGTCTATCATATAGGTGAGTCCTTAGATGTGGATGCTATGCAGAAAGCGGCGGCTTATCTTAAGGGGACTCACGATTTCAAGTCGTTCGAAAGCTCGGGAGGCAATCCGAGAGAAACTACCGTAAGGACGATATTCGATGCGGAAGTTTCCGTGAAGAAGCCTGCAGATGGCGATCCGGCAGAGCAGGCAGGTATGGCAGGAAGTATTGAAATCGCTGTCAGCGGAGACGGTTTCCTGTACAATATGGTCAGGATAATAACAGGTACTTTGGTCGATATAGGCCGGGGTAAAATAGCTCCTGAAGAGATGGAGACAATAATAGAAGCAGCAGACAGAACGAAAGCGGGGCATACTGCTCCGCCGTACGGACTTTATTTAGCAGAAGTGTATTATGATGATTTTGAAAGGAGATAGTCATGGACAAGAGACCCAGCTGGGATGAATATTTCATGGACATGGCTGTACTGACAGCCAGAAGATCCACATGCCTCAGAAGGCAGGTAGGTGCTGTTATCGTACAGGACAAGCATATCGTTGCCACAGGATATAACGGAGCACCTAGAGGCCTTGATCACTGCGGAGAAAGAGAAGGAGGCTGCCTCAGACAGCAGCTGGGAGTTCCTTCAGGAGAAAAGCATGAGCTTTGCAGAGCGCTCCATGCAGAACAGAATGCGATAATCCAGGCAGCAACACTGGGGCAGAGCATTGAAGGCGCAACTATTTATATAACTCATCAGCCATGTGTCATCTGTGCCAAGATGATCATAAATGCTGGTATCAGAAGGATCGTAGTAAAAGAAGGATATCCTGATGAATTGTCAGTAGAGATCCTCAAAGAAGCCGGATTAAAGATTGTAATGTTAGGAGAATAAGTCGTGACAGCAACCAGTATGGATTTATGGGGACCATTTTTACTGGCACTTGTTGTGGCTGTTATAGTCACTCCGCTTGCCATTAAGATAGCTCCGAAGATAGGAGCCATGGATATCCCTAAAGACGAAAGAAGGATGCACAGCAAAGCAATGCCGAGATTCGGCGGGCTGGCGATTTTCGCAGGAATAATCGTTTCTCTTGCCTTTTATAATGATGGAGACAGAGAAATCATAAGCATCATGATATGCTGTGTTATCATTTATATCGTGGGCGTGATAGACGACCTGAAAACCTTGAAGCCGAGATGGAAACTGCTGGGCCAGGTGCTTTGCGCTGCAGCCCTGTATTTCCAGGGAGTTAGGATCGAATTCGTCACCAATTATTTTGGCGACGGCAACATGATATTCGGTGATGTGGCGTGCTTCCTGATCACAGTTTTATGGGTGGTGGCGATCACAAATGCTGTGAACCTGATAGATGGACTCGATGGACTTGCAGCAGGTATATCGGCCATATCAGCGCTGTGTATCGGCTACGTGGCATATATCCACGGGCAGTACACCACTACGCTGGCAATGATGGTCATAGCAGGCGCCGCACTTGGGTTCCTGCCGTTCAACTTCCACCCTGCCAAAACGTTTATGGGGGACAGCGGATCGCAGCTGCTGGGCTTCGCCTTATCTGCATTTTCCATAATTGGAGCGGTGAAGAGTTCGACTGTGATCGTGGTTATAATCCCTGCATTAGTTATGGGATTACCTATTTTTGATACGCTTATGGCGATCATAAGAAGGACGCTGAGACATCAGTCATTTGCCACTGCGGACAAGGAACATTTTCATCACAGGATAATGAGAGCCGGTTACGGTCAGAGAAGATCCGTGATGCTGATGTACTGCATCAGTGCCATCATGGGTATAGTGGCAGTGCTTTACAGCAGAGGATATACGGTAGAATACTTAGGCCTTCTGGCTGTTGAGGCAATGCTCATATACGTGCTTCTTTCAGACACAAGCAATAGAAGCGTCAATGTGAGAGGCGTCAAGATCCCTAGTGAGAAAAAAGAATTAAAAGAGAAAGATAAAGAGAAAGATAAAGAGAAAGAATCAAGCGAATAAACTAAGAAAGAAAAGAGTAGATAATAATGTCATCTTCGGAAAATCTCAATACTATAAAGAATAGAGATCTGGTAAGAATGATGGGAAAAGTGGCTCTGCCTATTGCTGCGCAGAGCCTTATTGCTTCCAGCCTAAGTCTCATAGACAACTTGATGGTAGGAAGTCTGGGCGAACTCGAACTTAATGCGGTCGGAGTTTCTGTGCAGTTGTTTTTCATCAACTGGATGCTGCTGTTCGGATTCACAAGCGGGACTGCTACATTCATATCGCAGTTCTACGGCGTAGGCGATATGAAGAGCATCAAGAAAACAACAGGCTTCGGTCTTACTGTCGCAGGCGGGATAGGGCTGATGTTTTTCATTGTGGGGATGGTGTTCCCGGAATACGTGCTGCGCATATTCACTAAATTCCCTGAAGTCATAGAGTTGGGCGTAGTATATATCAGGACAGGCGCGCCATGCTTCCTCTTCCTTGCCATAACTCAGCCATTCACCGTAGCTCTCAGAGCTACGCAGCAGACGAAGCTGCCGCTTTATGCCAGCGTTACCGCATTGGTGCTCAATACATTTCTAAATTATGTCCTTATCTTCGGAAAGTTCGGGGCACCGGCACTGGGTGTCCAGGGCGCGGCTTTGGCCACATCTATAGCCAGATTTGTAGAAATGTCAATAATACTGTTCATCGTATTCGGACGAAAGAATGTGGTGGCAGGTAAGCTTTCGGAGTATTTCAGCTATGGTAAAGACCTGGCGATGAGGATCGTGAAAAATGCCCTTCCTACTACTATAAACGAAACCATGTGGGGGCTGGGCACATCCTTGTACGTGGCAGCCTTCGCCAGAATAGGCATAACTGCCGGTGCAGCTATACAGGCATGCAACACTATAAGTAATATGTTCTCCCTGGCAGCATTCAGCGTGGGAGATGCTGTACTCATCCTTGTAGGTCAGAAGCTGGGTGAAGGTAAGACAGAGCTGGCGTATGAGATGTCAAAGAAAATGGTGATCATAGGTCTTGTGATAGGTGCCGTTGCAGGCGTAGGTCTTATAGCTGCGGGAGAACCGCTGCTTTCGATGTTCGAATTCACGGCAGAAGGTCAAGATGCGGCCATGAAGATATTGATCGTATACGGTGTGCTCATGTGGCTCAATCTGTATAACGGGATACACATCACAGGAACGCTCAGATGTGGAGGAGATACGAGATTTGCCATGTTCACCGAGGTCGGAACAGTGTGGCTCATCGGAGTTCCTGCAGCCTTCATAACATCACTGTATTTCGGATGGCCTGTATACTTCGCATTGCTGGCAGTAAAGAGTGAAGAGCTGGTAAAAGGCATCATTTTGACGAAGCGATACCTGAGTAAGAAATGGCTCAATAATGTCATAAAAGATATAAAATAAGATGATAATATAAAAAAGCAGAGCACGACCTGTTAAGTGACTACAGTGTTGTGCTCTGTTTTTTATATAAATGCGTATGGTTAGGCTTTTGTTTTGAAAGTGTTCCAATTAGCCTTGACGATTTCAGTCATCCATCCGGCCAGTTCTTCTTTAGGGGTGGACATGTTATCGGAAATCCACTGATTGAGCATCCCGCTAACAAGAGAGATCATTATCGTCTTGCGATATGGAAGCCATTTGTCTTGAGGAAGATGCAGCATATTGTTGATTTCGTCGAAATATCTGTTGACGATCCTTTCGCAGAATGAAGAAGTGTTGCCATCTGTGAACAACGCTAAACACTGGGCGTTTTCTTCAGTATATTTTAGCAGAGGAATGATATGAGGAAGAGGCTGATTTTCATGAAAGGCTTTATCTATACTTTCTTCAGTCAGCAGGCTTACAAAGTTGCCGATATCATCCAACACTTCGTTTTCTATCTGTTCCATCAAATCATACTTATCCTTGTAGTGGGAATAAAAAGTTCCGCGATTTATCAGTGCTTTATCCGTAATATCGGATACAGTTATTTTCTCAAATGATTTCACCGCCAGCATATCGAAGAATGCTCCTTTGATGGCCAGGCGGGTTTTTATTATCCTTAAGTCTTCGTTATTGCTCATAATTATCACCCCTTGGTCTTAAACGATATGTGTATTATAAAAGACAAATGTTGTTTAATCAATAAAATTTTTTCGTAAATGTGGCTATTTAAGTGACAATGAAAAAATAAGTGTTGGGTAAAAGACAGGTGATGAAATATTGATTATTGAAGTTGTATATCCTTTGATTTATGATAAAGCCAACAAAGATAACCGACACATGTTGGATAAACGGACAGATATTTGAGGGATAAAATGTTCAAATGCAAGAAGCAAATACTCTTTGACTCATATGAAGACGATGTGGTCAAAAGTGCTGACCAATCGGCAACAATTTCTGACGGCTATGTCTGGATAAACAACAAACCCTTGTATAGATCGTGGTCATACGTTCTGTATAAAGCGGCAAGTTTGTTTTCCATTATATACTGCTGCATGATCCTAAAAGTAAAATTTGAGAACCATGCAGCAGCTTCTCCCGGTGTTGATAAAGGCTGTTTCATCTATGGCAATCATACACAGCCTGTCGGAGACGTTTTCTCACCGATAAGGGTATTGCCTTTTTTAGGGAAGAAAAGGCTGCACGTTTTAGCAAGCCCGGCCAATTTAGGCATACCGGTACTGGGCAGGCTTCTTCCGGCTATGGGAGCATTGCCATTGCCAAACTCCATAGGAGGGATGAAAAGGCTAAAGGCGGCCATAGAGACGAGGATAAACCAAGGCAGAGCCGTAGTGATTTATCCCGAGGCTCACGTATGGCCGTATTATACGGACATACGCCCCTTCGCAAAGGGCAGCTTCAAATTTCCTGTGGAAAGCGGCGCACCTGCCTTTTGCATGACGACTACTTATCAGCAAATAAAAGGGAGGGCAAAACCTCAGATAACCATATATATAGATGGTCCGTTTTATGCGGATGAGCGCCTAAGTCGCAAAATGCAGTCGGAGCGATTGGCAGAAGAGATCCGAAGCTGTATGACGGAAAGAAGCAAGAACAGTACTTGTCAGTATATAGAATATGTCAGGAGGAGCGGATGATGAACATATTGTATTGCGGTGACAGTAATATAGAAAAAGGTCTTATGATATCGGTATTATCATTGGTCGACCATATAGATACAGAACTCAATATATATGTAATGACCATGGAGCTGGAGACCGAAAAGAAAAAATACAAACCGGTTTCCGATCCGGTGGTCGATGCTCTGGATGAGTATGTTAAAAACAGTAAATTCGGCGGTTTCGTCAAAAAGATAAATATAACTGCTTTGTTCAATAAGACGATCCCTCAAGCAAATATCAACACAAGATTTACACCTTACTGCATGGTAAGACTTTTCGCAGATCAAGTGCCGGAACTGCCGGATAAAATTCTTTATCTTGATAACGATGTGGTCTGCAGGAGGGATATCAAGGATCTGTATTACCTGAATATGAATGATCATGAAGTAGCCGGAGTACTGGATTACTATGGCAAATGGTTTTTTAGGAACAGGAAAAGAAATGCAGATTATATCAATTCAGGGGTTCTGCTTATGAATCTTGATATGATACGCAGAACGGGACTTTTCAGAGAATGTCGAAAAATGTGCAGCGAAAGCAAGATGTTCATGCCTGATCAATCGGCCATAAATAAACTGGCTGAGGCCAAGAGGCTGCTGCCCAGAAAGTTCAATGAGCAGAGAAGATTGAGACATAATACGGTGCTTCAGCATTTTACCACCAGCTTTAGATTTTTCCCATGGATCCATACTGTTTCGGTCAAGCCGTGGGATGTTGAGAAAATGCATAATGTGCTGAAGCTTCATGAGTACGACGATTTGCTTGATCGTTATCAGGCATTTAAAAGGAGGATCGGTTATGATGAAGAATGATAATATTATACCTATTTTCTTTTCGATAGATGATAATTACGCTCCTTATCTGGCGACAGCGCTGAATTCTGCCATAAAGAATTCATCTAGCGATAACATATATAAAGTTATGGTGCTACATAAAAATCTAGATCCTGAGAATATTGACAGGATATCAGCGCTGTCTACAGATAATTTTCAAATAAGCTTCCTGCCGATGACGGTAAGTTTTGATGACATCACAGATAGGATAGGGAATTGTCTGAGAGCCGATTATTTTACTCTTACCATTTATTTTAGGTTGTTTATACCTGAAATGTTTCCTGAGTATGACAAGGGGATATATCTGGATAGTGATATTGTGGTGATGGGGGATCTTGCCAATCTATATGAGATTCCACTGGGAGATAATCTGCTGGCGGCCGTACCGGATTATTCGGTGATGGATGTGCCTCCGCTTGTGAAATATATAGAAGATGCCGTGGGGATCCCTAAAGATAAATACATCAATTCCGGAGTATTGCTGATGAATCTTAAGGCCATGCGTGAGGCGAATATGAGTAAGAAATTCCTCTACCTGCTGAACAAGTACCAATTCGATTGTATCGCTCCGGATCAGGACTATATCAACGCCATGTGCAAGGATAGGGTGTTGTATCTTCCGGGGGATTGGAATGCCATGCCGAATCCCAACAAGGAACCATTGATCAAACCTAAGCTGATCCACTATAACCTTTTCGCTAAACCTTGGTGCTATGATGGCATACAATACAAAAAACAGTTTTGGAAATATGCCAAGACCGGAGGTTACTATGAGGAAATACAGGCCCATAAGGATGGATATTCAGAAGAACAAAAACGGTCGGATGCCAGGTGCCTGGAGCTTCTGATGGCCAGAGGAACAGCAATCGCAGAAACAGAAAACACTTTCAAAAATATTTTTGAAAGCGGTAAAGAAAAGAGACTGTAACCATGATCACAACAAGAAAAATAGTTGCAGATAATATCAAGGCTGCCGTTAAAGAAGGAAATTTCAATCTTAAGATGGAAGTAGGAGACCCTAAGGTTTCTCCCGATAAGAAAAGAAGATTAGTAGAAAAGAATGTATCCTTCAGGCAATCGAACAGCTACAAAATAAAAAACGGAATAGCGAGAGGCATCGCAGACATTGCCACAAAAATCATCAATGTGAAGACTGAAATAATAGGTATCGAGAATCTCGAAGAAATTAAAAGCGGAGCGATAATCACCAGCAATCATTTTAATCCCGTTGACAGTACCATTATCAGGAAGATGACACAAAAACAGAAAAAAAGGTTGTACATAGTAAGTCAGGACACCAATTTGGCAATGAATGGTCCTGTGGGATTTCTTATGAAATATGCAGATACCATCCCTATTTCTGAAGACAGGAAATATCTCAACGGATGTTTCAAGGAGATGGCATTCCTCGCTAGCAAAGAAGATTATCTTCTGATATATCCCGAACAGGAAATGTGGTTCAACTATCGTAAGCCAAGACCTCTTAAGAGAGGTGCATATTATTATGCGGCCAAGTTCAACAGACCGGTGATTTCTTGCTTTGTGGAAATAAGGGATCATTATATCCTTTATATTTTGCCGACGATTTACCCTGATCCTCAAAAGGGGGTCAGAGAAAACAGCATTATTATGTGTCAGACAGATTATCAACAGAAAAAAGAAGCTTACGAAAGAGCTTACGGCAAAGAATTGGTGTATGAATTTGAAGATGGAGACATCGCAGAATAATTAAGGAGTATTGGGTTTATGGATTATATAGATGAATTATATGCAGGTATTGACGTAGGCTCTACAACGGTAAAGCTTGTCGTGGCTGATATTTCTTCAGGCGAGATCTTGTTTGGCAAGTACATAAGACATGAGGCAGAGCAGATGAATACTGTTAAAAAGCTTTTGATAAAAGCCGGACACAGTTTCCCGGGAAGATATGCAAAGTGCGCAGTCAGCGGCTCCGGCGGCAGACCTATTGCGGAAGCCATGGGAGTACCGTATGTTCAAGAAGTGGTTGCCAATGCAGCAGCGGTGCAAACCATGTATCCTCAAGCAGGCACAGCGATAGAATTAGGCGGGCAAGATGCCAAGGTTATTTTCTTCAATCACGATGAAGAAACCGGAGAGTGGAGCGTTTCGGACATGAGAATGAATGGCAGCTGTGCAGGAGGTACAGGAGCATTCATAGAAGAAGTTGCTGCCATTCTTGATGTTCCGGTAGGAAAATTCGAGGCCCTTGCTTCGGACGGCGAAACAGTATTAGACATTTCAGGAAGGTGCGGGGTATTCGCCAAAACAGATATACAGCCGTTGCTGATACAGGGCGCGAAAAAAGAAGATATCGCATTATCCACATTTCATGCGATCGCGAAGCAAACCATAGGTGGTCTTGCCCAGGGGCTGGAGCTTAGACCACCTATTGTATTTGAAGGAGGGCCATTGACATTCAATCCTACGCTCATCAAAGTCTTCGCAGAGAGACTTGACCTTGAGGAAGAAGAAATAATTATCCCTGAGCGTCCTGAATTGATGGTGGCGCTGGGAACTGCAATTTCTGCAGACTCTTTAGCAACTGCAAAGAGCAGAAACAGAGAAGAGAGGATAATGTCTTTTAAAGAAGCGGCTGATCTTCTGGAGATGAACTACGATAAATTCACTAAAGAAGATTCTGCGAGTGGAAATAAACTGTTTGCTTCGGAAGAAGAGAAGGACACATTCATCAGTCGTCATGAAAAGCAAAAAGGCAGGATAGAAGGCTGGAGAAACGTAGATGATAGCGGGAAGTTGGATGTATACCTTGGGATAGATTCAGGAAGTACCACATCAAAATTCGTTTTGATGGACAAGGAAGAAAACATTGTAGACAGTTTCTATGGCAGCAACTGCGGTAAACCGGTAGAAGTTGTCAAAGAAGGCATCACTGCATCATTTAAGAAATTCAAGGATGCGGGGATAGAACTCAATATCATAGGAGTTGGGACTACAGGATATGGCGAGATGCTTTTTGAGAAAGCCTTTGGTGCAGATTATCATACAGTTGAAACCGTAGCTCACGCTAAAGCTTGTCTTAAGTATATACCGGACACATCTTTCATATTGGACATAGGCGGCCAGGATATGAAAGCTATATGGGTAAATGACGGTATAATAACAAAAATAATTTTGAATGAAGCATGTTCATCGGGATGCGGGTCGTTTTTAGAGAATTTCGCATCTACATTCGGTATTGAGCCGGGGCAGATAGCCGAGGCGGCATTCCGTTCAGAAAAGCCGGCACAGCTGGGCAGCAGGTGCACTGTTTTCATGAACAGCACCATAATCAATGAGCAGAAAAACGGCAGGAATGCAGATGATATAATGGCAGGTCTGTGCCGTTCCATAATAGAAAACGTTTTTACCAAGGTTGTCAGGATCTCTGGTGTGAAAGAGCTTGGGAATAAAGTGGTCGTACAGGGAGGCACCTTCAGGAATCTGGCGGTGCTCAGAGCCATCGAAGAATATCTGGACATGGAAGTTGTCAGGGCGCCTTATCCGGGAGAAATGGGTGCTATAGGAGCTGCGCTGGGTGCTAAAGAGACTATGGAAGAACAGTGGCGAAAACGTAAGGGCAGCAGATTCATCGGCATAGCGCAAGTGAAAAAACTGACTTATGATACTCGCGCGGGAATAAAGTGTAAAAAGTGCACCAATAACTGCAAACGTACCATTATGGAGTTTTCCAATGGCAGCAGATGGATAAGCGGCAACAAATGCGAAAATGGCAGCGATGTTAAAGTTCGTAAGAAGAATGCTACGGACTTGTTTGCCTTTAGAGAAAAGCTGCTGATGAAAACATATCCATATGAAAAAGTATGGGAGCCGGATCATGGAACCATAGGGATACCAAGAGTTTTGGAGTTTTGGGAAAGTATGCCGTTTTGGACTACTTTTTTCAGAGCACTGGGTTTCAAAGTCAGGCTGTCAGAACCCGGAACACAGGAGATGTATGAAGCGGGGATCCAATATGTAGCCTCAGACACAGTGTGTTTTCCGGCCAAGCTGGTCCATGGTCATATAGAATCATTGGCAAGGCAAAATGTTGACAGGATATTCATGCCATATATCATGCATATGCCGCCGGAGGGGACTGATAAACTCAGTCCTTATGTATGTTCGATCATCATGGGATACCCAATGGTGGTTAACCATTCTCAGAAACCGGGAGAAAGATACGATACAGTATTTGATACACCGATATTCCACTGGTTTTCTGAGGCCGATAGAAGCAAACAGATCTGTGAATATGCAGAAAAGGAATTAAAGGTCAGTCCGAAAGCAGCCATCGCAGCTTACTGGCAGGCGGAAGATGCACTCATGGCTTTTCGTGATGAGATGCAGGAATTCGGAGAAAAAATAATAAAGCAAGCAGAAGAAACGGGGAGTTTTGCAGTGGTGTTGGCAGGAAGACCATACCACACGGATCCGCAAGTTTCACATAATATTTCAGCCGGATTTGCAGAAAAAGGCATTTCGGTGTTGACTGTAGACAGCTTGCCGGGGATAAAAGAAACTGTTCTGACTCAGGCAAGACCGGAGATAACCAATAATTTTCACACGAGAATGATAGCTGCAGTAGCCATCGCAGCAGCATCGCCCCATCTGGAGTATGCTCAGATCGTAAGCTTCGGGTGTGGACATGATGCCATATTATCCGATGAGATAAACAGGATAATGACAGAAGGCGGCGGTAAATCACCTTTGATCATTAAAGTGGATGAGAGTGATGCCATAGGATCCATAGGTATCCGTGTACAGTCATTTATAGAAACGATAAAGATGAGAAGAAAACAGCAGGCTGCCGATCGCAGCCCAGCAGCTGTATCAAGTCCCGAAGAAGTTCTCAAGAAGGCTGATCCTTATACTACCAAATATAATAAGGAAGATAAAAAGCAGCGCACTTTGCTTATACCGAATATTTCCGAAGAAGTTGCCAAGGTGATGAAAACATTGCTTACTGATGATGGATATACTGTGAAGACCGTACCGGTAGGAGGAAGGCGCGAGATTGCGCTTGGCAAGAAATATGCCCATAACGATATTTGCTTCCCGTGCCAAATGGTGATCGGAGAGTTGATAGCTGCTCTTCAAGATGGTGGCTATGAACAAGATGAGGTGGCAGTAGGAATGATCAAATTCCAGTGTGACTGCAGGCTGTCCCATTATGCGGCTCTTCTGAGAAAGGCACTGGATACTGCAGGATACGACAAGGTGCCGGTACTGACTACAGATGTGAACGACTCCAAGAATATGCACCCCGGGGTGGCGATGCTTGGTATCAAAGCTGTTTGGAACGCGGTCTGGATATTCATGATGATGGATATACTTAAAGAAATATGTCGTAAGATAAGACCGTATGAAAAGAACAAAGGGGAAACAGATGAACTGTTTAATGCATCTGTTGACAGGCTTTGTGAAGCTATAGGAAATAAGGGTGTCGGCGGAGCTAAAAAAATATTTAACGATTGCATCAAACAGCTCTGCCGTATCCCTTATGATAGATTGGAATTGAAGCAGAAAGTTTTTATAACGGGAGAACTGCTGGTCACATATCATCCCGGATCCAACTTCGATATAGAACGGTATTTGGAAGAACATGGGGTGGAGACAGCATTTCCTCGGCTGACCGATCAACTGCGAAAGGATTTCCTGTCGCAGACTTTTCATGTCAGTGAGTTCCATGCGAAGGTGCCTAAATACCCGTTCCTGATAGACGGATTTTTTGACTTCGTTCAAAAGGATCTGGAAAAAATCGCAATCAAGCATCCGCTCTATGAGAAAGCTCCGTTTCCGGATGAATTGTACGAAGGAGTAAGTGACATAATTCCGGGTACTTTGAGCTGCGGTGAAGGTTGGCTTATGGCTGCCGATATCGTACATCATGCGAAAAAAGGTGTGAAGAGTTTCGTTGTACTTCAGCCTTTTGGCTGTCTGCCAAATCATGTGTGCGGAAGAGGTGTCATTAAGAGGATTAAGGAAGATTTTTCTGATGTACAGATACTTCCTCTCGATATGGACCCTGATACCAGTAAAGCAAATGTGGAAAGCAGGTTGCAGATGCTGATGATGAGAAAACTGTTATGACAACATTTCATAGTATTTCGGATGGCCTGTTTATTTCGCACTGCTGGCAGTCAAAAGTGAAGAGCTGGTAAAAGGCATCATTTTGACGAAGCGATACCTGAGTAAGAAATGGCTCAATAATGTAATAAAAGACATATAAAATACCACAATAAAATCGTACAAATAATCAAAACAAGCGGCTAAACTTAAATATAGGTAAATAGCCGCTTTTAATTTACCAAATTTTCGTAAAATTATTCGCAATTGTGTTAAATTGGTGTATAATAGGAACAATAGGCGAGAGGAGAAGATGGGACATGACTTATGTTATCGGAGCAATAGCAGGCCTTGTTATCGGAGGCATCGTTGGAGCTCTTAAAAATCGTTTCATATGGGAGAATTATCTTTACAGAGAAGATGCTTCAGGTGAAGCAGGGGCTCTATATGGAAGAATGATGGCAAGCAATGTGACAAATCTGATCACGCTTATCATAGTTTTCCTTCTCAGGAATATAGTTCCGTTCGACGGAATAGCTTTCATCATAGGAACAGCCGTAGCGCTTACTATTATGAATAAAGTTCTGTCAGCAGGGCAAAAGAAGAGGGAAGACAGGCGAAGGGAGGCATGAATACAGTGATTGAAACCTTGAACTCCATAGGGATATCAAACGGTATGATCACCAGCACTGTGATAACAGTGCTTCTTGTAGGCATATCTATTTTTGCCGGACGAAGGCTGCAGACAGTGCCGTCAGGTCTTCAAAATTTTATGGAGTGGGCTATAGAGAGTCTGTTCAATTTCTTCGAAGGCATAATGGGGAGCAGAGCGTGCAGACAGTACTTTTCACTGATCGCAACGCTGTTCATATATATACTGATAGCCAATTATTCCGGACTCCTTCCGGGATCCGGTCACGTCAATGGACTGGATGCGCCTACAGGATCGATAAACTGTACTGCAGCGATGGCTATAGTAGTATTTTTCGCTACGCAGATCATCGGTGTTAAGGAGCATCACGGCGTAAGCTATTTCAAACATCTGGCACAGCCGTTCGTTTTCCTGCTGCCGCTTATGATCATTGAAGAAATAGTAAGACCTGTCTCGCTTACATTGAGGCTTTATGGAAATATATTCGGAGAGCATACGGTAACATCGTCATTCTTTGACCTTGTGCCGATAGGTCTTCCTGTAGTGATGCAGGCACTCAGCGTACTGATGGGTCTTGTACAGGCGTTGGTATTTTCGCTTCTGGCAGCCATATATATCAAGGAGGCCTGTCCGGAAGAAGAACACCTGTAAACATGTATGAACATGAAAATATATTGTGATAAATTTTATGATTTGAAAGGAGAATTACAATGGGTTTAATCGCATTAGGAGCAGCTTTAGCTATCGGTTTAGCAACTATAGGACCTGGGATCGGTCAGGGTATCGCAGCAGCAAAAGCGCTGGAAGGGATGGCACGTCAGCCGGAAGCAGCAGGTATGCTTCGTACTAATATGATCCTGTCATTCGCGTTTATGGAATCCCTCAGTATTTACGGACTCCTTATCGCATTCTTGCTGTTCTCCAAGATCTAAGCTCACATATTTGTTAGCAGATCGTTGATGGAAGGAAGGCGGAGAAATGGTAGAAGCATTAGGAATCAGTTTAACAGAATTCATATTTTACCTGATCAACTTTCTCATTTTGGTAGGAGCATTGGGAAAATTCCTGTATAAGCCGTTTCTGGAACTTATGGATAACAGAAAGCAGTCTATCCAGGATGCTCTCGATAACGCTGAAATGACCAACAGAAGAGCTGATGAGAAGATGCAGAATTACAACAAGCGCATCGCCAGAGTTGAAGAAGAAGGCAGAGAAATCATCAGAGAAGCCAAGCAGAAGGCGGATATGCAGGCAGCTGCGATAATCGAAGAAGCCAACAGCAAGGCTACAGATATCATTCTGAAGGCAGAACAGTCCATAGAACGTGAGAAAGAAAAAGCGATGGAAGAAATGCGTCAGGAAATAGCTGCTTTAGCGATCCTCGTTGCAGAGAAGATCGTTGAGCAGGAGATCCAGCGCGTCGGACAGGAAGCTATAGTTGATGAAGTGATCAAACAGGCGAGGAGTACAGGATGGCAGAGCTAACTATCGATCTGACATACGGCACTGCTCTGTTTGAAGCTGCGAAGGAAATAGGGCAGACTGAACGGATAATGGAGGAAGCAACAGAGGTTCTTGGTATACTGCATCAGGAGCCGGATTTGCATGCATTCATCAACTATCCGGCGATTTCTGCTGCAGAGAAAAAGTCTGTAGTTAAAAATGTTTTCGGCGGCGAGATATGTGATGAGCTCCTCAACTTCATTTTCGTGCTTATAGATAAGAGACGCACGATGCATTTTGAGAAGATGATCAAGGTGTATAAGAAGCTTATGGATAAAGAAGAAGGTCTTTCATACGGAACAGTTTACTCGGTGATCCCTCTCAGTGAGGATCGTATCAGAGAGCTGGAAGAGGAAACATCCAAACTAATGGGTTCCAATGTAAGGCTGGAGAATGAAACAGATCCCAAACTGATGGGAGGCATTAAGATACTTGTCGACGGCAAGATAATCGATGCATCCATCAGAAAGAAATTCACTGATCTGAGCAGTCAGATCAAATTCGAACAGGGAGGAAAGAAATGAACTTAAGGCCGGAAGAAATAAGTGCTGTTATAAAAGAACAGATAAAAAACTATAAAAGCAAAATAGACATTTCCGATTTCGGTACGGTCATTCAGGTCGGCGATGGGATAGCCAGAGTATATGGTCTTGAAAACTGTATGGCATCGGAGCTTTTGGAGTTCCCGGGAGAAACATACGGCATGGCCATGAACCTGGAAGAAGATAATGTAGGTGCTGTAATACTCGGCTCTGACAAGGAGATCAGAGAAGGCGATGTTGTCAAACCTACGGGAACAGTCGTAGAAGTACCGGTAGGATCAGATATGCTGGGTCGTGTAGTCAATGCCCTCGGCCAGCCGATAGACGGCAAAGGCCCTATAAAGGCTGAAGACAGAAGACCTATAGAATACCCGGCACCGGGCGTTTTACAGAGAAAATCGGTACATCAGCCTCTGCAGACAGGAATCAAGGCTATCGACTCCATGATTCCGATCGGAAGAGGTCAGAGAGAGCTTATAATCGGCGACAGACAGACAGGTAAGACTGCCATCGCCGTTGATACTATATTGAACCAGAAGGGTGAAGATGTTATCTGTATCTATGTTGCCATAGGACAGAAGGCATCTACAGTAGCGCAGCTGATGCAGACCCTTGAAAATAAGGGCGCTATGGAGTACACCGTCATCGTGTCTGCGACTGCGTCAGATGTGGCACCGCTTCAGTACATCGCACCTTATGCAGGATGCGCTATTGCTGAACACTTCATGTATCAGGGCAAGGATATTCTGATCATTTATGATGATCTTTCAAAGCATGCCGTAGCATACAGAGCCATGTCTCTGCTGCTTAGAAGACCGCCGGGAAGAGAAGCTTATCCGGGAGATGTTTTCTATCTCCATTCAAGACTTCTCGAAAGAGCTGCTAAGCTCTCAGATGAACTGGGCGGAGGATCCATAACGGCACTGCCTATAATCGAGACTCAGGCAGGAGACGTATCGGCATACATTCCTACAAACGTTATATCTATCACTGACGGACAGATATTCCTTGAAACAGAACTGTTCTTCACAGGACAGAGACCGGCTGTAAATGCAGGCATATCAGTTTCCAGAGTAGGGGGCAATGCGCAGATCAAGGCAATGAAAAAAGTAGCAAGCTCGATCAAGATGGAACTTGCACAGTATACTGAGCTCGCCAGCTTCTCCCAGTTCGGATCAGACCTCGATGCCGAAACAAAGGCAAGACTGGAACACGGGGAAATCCTCTTAGAGATCCTGAAACAGCCTCAGTATCAGCCTGTACCTGTAGAGCATCAGGTAATGATCATATATGCTGCAATAAATAAATATCTGGCAGATATCGGCGTAGAAAACGTAAAAGCTTTCGAAAAAGGCTTTTATGAATTCATGGATACTCAGTATCCTGAAGTCGGCAAGACCATCAAAGAAACAGGCCAGATGGATGAAAGAGCAGAAGAAAAGCTGAAAGAAGGCATCGAAGTCTATAAAAAAGACTTTATAAAGAACCTGTAAAAAGGGGGAAGTTCTATGGCTGCAGAGAGCATGCAAGACATAAAGCGAAGGATCAAGAGCGTTACCAGTACAGAACATATAACTAATGCTATGAAGCTGGTATCGGCAGGCAAACTAAGGAAGGCAAAGGCCATATTTGAAAAAACAAATGAAAACTCACACTACATCACTCATACGATAGCTGAAATATTCAACAGCCATCCCGATGATGTTCCTCAGAAATATCTCAAAGGCAACAGAGAGATAAAGACTACTTGTTATATCGTCGTGACCAGCTGCAGAGGACTCTGCGGGGGATTCAACAGCAATATACTGAAGGAAGCTCAGCGCGATATCGATGCGGACTGGGAAGAACCTGTTATCCTGGCGATAGGAACTAAGGGCAAGGAATATTTCGAGAAGAGAGGATATAATGTATTTGACGATTATCTGGCTCCTCCGGAAAACATATCATTCCTTGAAACAAGAGAGATGAGCAGACCTATCATCGAGATGTACAATAAAGGCGAGATAGATGAAGTAGTGCTTATTTATACTGCTTTTATCAGCTCGATGGAACAGGAAGTGAGAAATGTGACATTGCTTCCGTTCGAAATCGAAGAAGACCCGGAAATCTTGAAGCATAGTAAGCAGGTCGAATATGAACCATCGGTAGAAGCGGTATTCAATTACCTGATACCGAAGTACGTAGAGATGATGATACATGCGGCGGTGGTGGAATCAGCAACATGCGAACATGCCGCAAGAAGAATGGCTATGGAGAACGCTACGGATAATGCCAGAGAAATGCTAGATAAGCTTTCTCTCAACTATAACAGAGCGCGTCAGGCGGCCATCACAGATGAAATAATAGAAATCGTTGCCGGATCAGAGGCACAAAAATAGGAGGCGAAAATGAACAAGGGAGTAATACATCAGATAATAGGCCCTGTTATCGACATCAAATTCAAGGAAGATGAGATGCCGGAGCTTCTCAATGCTGTTGAAATAAAATATGACGACCGCATCATCGTTACAGAAGTTGCACAGCACATAGGCGATGACGTGGCAAGATGCGTGGCACTTAGCTCAACAGACGGACTGAGAAGGGGAATGGAAGCCTTCGATACGGGAGCAGCTATCAGCGTTCCTGTAGGAAAAGAAGTGCTGGGAAGAATGTTCAACGTTATCGGAGAACCTATAGATGAGAGAGGTCCTGTAGAAGCTGAACTCAAGTCTGTCATCCATAAGGCTGCACCTAGTTTCGAAGAGCAGGACACATCAGCACAGATATTCGAAACAGGTATCAAAGTAATCGACTTGATCGCACCATATACAAGAG
>JAFQBD010000031.1 GCA_017416795.1 Bacillota bacterium
ACCACAGTTCTATTTCAGAACAACAGACGTAACAGGCGATCTGCAGCTTCCAGAAGGAACAGAAATGTGCATGCCTGGAGATAACATCACAATGACAATCAGCCTGATCACACCAATCGCTATCGAAGAAGGACTGAGATTCGCGATCAGAGAAGGCGGAAGAACAGTTGGATCTGGCGTTGTAACTGAAATCATCGAATAACACTTGCTAAATTAGCCCGTAGCGTTGTTGCTGCGGGCTTTTTCGTTGCTCACATACTTCAAGTATGCTCCGCTACTCAAAGCCCTAGCGCCTAGCTACGAACTAATTTTTCTGCGTGTTTCGTCAGGAGTGCAGCACTTTAGTGCGTGGCACTCTACGACGCAATAGAAATCAAAAGAGACCTCATTGAGGTCTCTTTTCTAGTTCTTAAACGTTACCGAATCGCTGCCGAGCAGTTCTTTCGTATTGCTATCGTAGAGGGAGAATGTCATTTTTCCCTCGCGCCCGAAGAGCGGTATGGAGTACTGGAATCGGGCGGCGATCTTATCGCCTGCCTTCCAGCCTGACTCTAAGTCATATATTTCTGTATGACCGTCCGGCCATTTGACTTCGTAATACATGTGGACTGTCTCTGATGGTTCTCCTCCGCTAAGGGAAACGTGGAAGTAAACGATGTCTTTTCTGCTTACAGTACTGATGTCTGTCGAGTAATCGCTTTCTGATTTATTGGCTACGATAGAGGTATGCCAAGCGTAGTATTCGTCATAGACTTCCTTGATGCCCGGATAATCTGATTCCATAAGCTCTGACATATATGTCTCCACTTGTTCGGTACGATCAGCCTTGAATGCTTTGATGTAGGCGAACTTTGCATCATCTATCTTCTTTTGGACATCTTCTCCGGCTGCGATCTCTGCTGCGTTAGCATAGGCACCCAGAGCTTTTTCATATTCTGAGTTTTTAAGGTACTTATCTCCGATGCCGATGTAGCACAGCCTTATTTTTTCATGGATGCTGTCGTCTTCCTTGAGCTCCATAGCTGTGTTATAAGCATTTATGGCATCTTTATATTCCTTATTTTCATAGTGCTTGTCTCCGAGGAGGATCCAGCACTGATGGATCATGTCTTTTGAGTCCTTGTAATCTCCAAGTTCAGTATATTTTTCTATAGCAAGCTCATATTTGCCGTCTTCCATAAGCTGAAGAGCTTCATCGTATTCCATGGCAGGGGCTGCCATATGTTTGTAGATAGCAAATCCGCATACTGCGATCAAGATGATGCATGCAGCGATGGCGATAAGTGTCTTCTTGTTAAAGTTAAGCTTAAACTTTTTGTTCGGTATAGCGAGAGCCGTTTCTTCGGGGATCGTAACTTCTTTGTAAGCCGGAACTTTAGCATCACGTGTCTCGGCAACCTGTGAAGGGGGAGCTGATTTATCATCCGTTTCTATTGGAACGACTTTTGTGAGGTCTTCTCCGGAAGCTTCTCTCTCCTTGCGGCGTGACTCCTTTGCAGCATATTCTTCGGCTTCTTTATCGGCCTGCTCTTTGCCTTTTTTTAACTTTTTATCAAGCTTGCCGGCAGCGCCTACAGGCTTATGCAGAATGAATAAGGAACGGAGCAGTTCTCGTTCAAGCCCGCAGCTTTTGCAGTTATCTCCTCTGTTTATATGACCGCAGCTGCATGACCAGTAATCTCCAAATTCCTCAAACCAGTACTTCGGTTTAGTAGGAGCAGTAGCAAACTGTTCTATTATATCTTCATAAAGATCGTCGTCCGGAGTCAGCGGACGAGGTTCGTATACCTGAGTGGGTTCATCTTCTGCAAGATCCATTCTGGTATCGGCAAGGGTCTTGCGATCCATGGTCTCTTTCGTCGATCTGTCGCCTGTTTCAGACAGCTTATCAGATCCCTGAAGTTCCCCGATGTCAGTTGCTATAGTCATTGTGTCAAATTCTTTTTCGTGTTTTATCCCTTTTAATTTCTTCAATGCAATACTCCTTGTAACATACATATGATGTATTCATATTGTAACATCAACAGGCTGAATTTCAAAGAAAATTAAGCTGCCATATGTTTCTTCAAGTATTTTGTATAATTTTCTGTACATAGTTGACAATTGTGATTTAATAGGGTAAAGTAAACGGAAATATGTTGTATGGAATTTAGTACAATATAGAGCAGATAGTAAATACTAATAAGTATATAGAAGTACATAGGAGGGGAGAACTATGACTAAAAGACGTATGAAAACTATGGATGGAAACACGGCGGCAGCTCACGTTTCTTATGCATTCACTGATGTTGCTTCCATCTATCCTATAACACCATCATCTACAATGGCTGAAGTAGTGGATGAATGGGCTGCATACGGCAGAAAGAACATATTCGGTCAGACAGTTAAAGTTGCAGAGATGCAGTCTGAAGCAGGAGCTGCAGGTGCAGTACATGGTTCGCTTTCGGCAGGTGCGCTCAGTACTACATACACTGCTTCGCAGGGACTTCTTCTGATGATCCCTAACATGTATAAGATAGCGGGAGAACTGCTCCCGGGAGTTTTTCATGTGGCAGCAAGAAGCATATCGACACATGCGCTTTGCATCTTCGGAGATCACTCGGATGTCATGGCAACAAGGCAAACAGGGTTTGCTATGCTGGCATCCGGCTCTGTTCAGGAAGTAATGGATCTGGGCGGGATCGCGCATCTATCCGCTATCAAGGGGAGGATCCCGTTCCTCCATTTCTTTGACGGGTTCAGGACTTCACATGAGATCCAGAAGATAGAAGTTCTCGGTTACGAAGAATTTCGTAAGCTGGTGGATTGGGATGCTGTGCAGGAGTTCAGAGACAGAGCGCTCAATCCGGAACATCCGGTTATCAGAGGAACTGCGCAAAACCCTGATATCTATTTCCAGGGAAGAGAAGCATCCAATAAGTTCTATGATGCCATTCCTGAAGTAGTAGTCGAATATATGGATAAGATCAGCGAGCTGACAGGTAGGAGCTACAAGCCGTTCGATTATGTAGGTGCACCTGATGCCGAAAACATCATCGTAGCGATGGGGTCAGTCTGCGAAACTATAGAAGAGACTATGAATAAAATGGTGGCAGAAGGACATAGAGTAGGGCTCATAAAAGTGCGCCTTTACAGACCATTTGTCAAGAAATACTTCATGGACGTTCTGCCTAAGACTGTAGAGCGTATAGCAGTCCTCGACAGGACTAAGGAACCGGGAGCTCTCGGCGAACCGCTCTATCAGGACATCAAGACGATGCTATACGGAGAAAAGAATGCACCGGAAGTTTACGGAGGTCGTTACGGTATCGGTTCGAAAGATACTACTCCGGGCATGATCCACGCAGTATACGATAACCTTTATCATAAGAGACCTAAGAACAACTTTACGGTCGGTATAGAAGACGACGTGACAGGAAGATCGCTGCCGTATACAGAAGGCATCGCAAGAGAGCCTGAAGGCACTATCAAGTGTAAGTTCTGGGGTCTGGGATCTGACGGTACTGTAGGGGCCAACAAGACTGCCATCAAGATCATCGGTGATAAGACTGATCTCTATGCACAAGGATACTTCGCATATGACTCAAAGAAATCAGGTGGTCTTACTGTTTCACACCTTAGATTCGGAGATCATCCGATCCAGTCTACATATCTGATAAATCAGGCCGACTTCGTGGCATGCCACAATCAGGCTTATGTTAGGCAGTATGATATGCTCAAGGACCTGAAAAAGGGCGGTACATTCCTGATGAACTGCCTGTGGAAGGACGACGAGATAGGCCATGTCCTTCCTGCCAGGATGAAGAGACAGCTGGCCAAAAAGAAGATAAACTTCTATGTTATAGATGCGTGGAAAATCGCTGAAGATATAGGTCTGGGCAGCAGGGTCAACATGATCATGCAGGCGGCATTTTTCAAGCTTACAGGAGTTATCCCTATTGACGATGCAGTCAAGTACCTGAAGGAAGGTATAGAGAAGACATATAAGAAGAAGGGACAGCACATCGTAGATATGAACTGCGAAGCTGTGGAACAGGGCATCGCTGCCATCAGAAAGATCGAGATACCTGAAGAATGGGCAGATGTAGAAGATCCAAAGGGCAAGTACGAAGAGATGCCTGAGTTCATCGAAGAGATCCTGGTTCCTATGAATTGCCAGGAGGGAGATGATCTTCCGGTCAGCGCTTTTGACGGTATGGAAGACGGAACATTCCCTTCGGGAACTTCGGCTTATGAAAAACGCGGGGTCGCTGTTTATCTGCCTGAATGGCAGGCTGACAAGTGTATCCAGTGTAACCAGTGCTCTTTCGTATGTCCTCATGCAGCGATACGTCCTATGCTTCTCGATGATGAAGAAAAGGCTGCTGCACCTGCAGGTTTTGATACTATCAAGGCTAGCGGCAAGGGCTTCGAAGGACTCCATTATCGTATGCAGCTTTCGGCCCTCGACTGTATGGGTTGCGGTAACTGTGCAGATATATGTCCTGCCAAGGAAGGCGCCCTTGTGATGAAAGCTTATGCTCAGGTAGTCCATGAACAGAAGAACTGGGATTACGGCATCAAGATTCCAAGAAAGACGGAAAAAGCAAATGTCGAGACTGTTAAAGGAAGTCAGTTTGCCAAACCATATCTCGAGTTTTCCGGTGCATGTGCAGGCTGCGGAGAAACTCCGTACATCAAGCTGGCAACTCAGCTTTTCGGCGACAGGATGCTGATCGCTAACGCGACAGGATGTTCATCTATCTGGGGAGCATCTGCGCCGACCATGCCATACTGCAAGGATGAGAACGGCAGAGGCCCGGCTTGGTCAAATTCGCTGTTTGAAGACAATGCGGAATACGGTTATGGAATGCTGCTGGCAGCCAAGCAGATGAGAGAAAAGATTGAGCATAACATGAAGGCATTGCTGGAACTTGATGTAGACGAGAAACTTAAGGAAGCTATGGAAGAATGGCTTGAATACAAGGATGACGGCAAGGAATCGAGAAAGAAGAGCGAGAAAGTGATCGAAGCCATCGAGGCTATGAGCACTTCCGATGCAGTAGTCAACATGCTCTGTGACAGGATCATGGAACTTAAGGATTATCTGGTGAAAAAGTCTATCTGGGCTCTGGGCGGTGACGGCTGGGCTTACGATATAGGATACGGAGGTCTCGATCACGTGCTGGCGTCAGGAGAAAATATCAACATACTGGTATTCGACACAGAAGTTTATTCCAATACAGGCGGCCAGGCATCGAAGGCGACACCTGCAGCGGCGATCGCTAAATTCGCTGCATCAGGTAAGCGTATCAAGAAGAAAGACCTTGGTCTTATGGCTATGTCATACGGATATGTATACGTTGCTCAAGTAGGAATGGGTGCAGATAAGAATCAGCTGATGAAGGCAATGATAGAAGCTGAGGCTTACGACGGACCATCATTGATCATAGCTTACGCTCCATGCATCAACCACGGGCTCAGAAAAGGAATGGGCAAGTCTCAAGAAAACATCAAAGACGCTGTGGAAGCCGGATACTGGCACCTTTACAGATATAACCCTGAACTTAAGAAGAAGGGTAAGAATCCATTTATCCTCGACTCCAAGGAGCCAACAGCAAGCTTCAAGGACTTCATAATGGATCAGGTCAGATACTCATCCCTCGCCAAGGAATTCCCTGATATTGCCGACAAGCTGTTTGCAATGACAGAGGAAGAGGCAAAAGAAAAGTACTATACTTATAAGGAACTGGCTGACAGAGATAAGGCGTTGATGTAATAAGGTGAAGCAAATAGCATTTGAAGACCAGTAGGAATTCTCTCAAATGTAATATAAGTTGTAGTTTGATGAGAGTTTTACAGTAAATCTTATGACATTTTGATTGTGAAATAGGCTGTATTCTCTTGTCAGCAATAAATAATAAAAATCCATGGGAGAAAAAGTAGGATTTATCCCATGGATTTATTATGTTTTCTTAAACGAAGAGAATCTTGTTGTGAGAAGAATTGTTTACTAGGATGAAACTGAACAAAACTCTCATGGAATATATACTAGAGTTTATTTCAAGAAAAATGTCAATTCATGTTATGTCAGGCTGTGCATCGCAACATATGCTTGCCCCAGTGCGATGCCGCCGTCATTAGGACTGACGGAGATGTTGTAGTATGGCTTGAAACCGTCGGCACGCAGTTTCTCAAGTACGCCTTCCATCAATATGCGGTTCTGGAATGTTCCTCCGGTAAGGGCGACTTGCTCTGCGCCGTATTTGTCACGGGCGATTTGACATTGCTCTACGATCATGTCTATGATCCTTTCGTGGAAGGAAAGGGCAAGGTCGCATTCTTTTCGCTTCCCCGGGTGTTTCTGCGCAAAGGCTGCAGCGTCTTCAAGTAAGATGGCACATTGGCCTTCGTAGCTGTTGTAGTCGCAGATGCCCAGAAGTGCGGACACGGCATCGAAGAGACGTCCCATGCTGGAGCTTTTTACTGTATTGATACCGGCTTTAAGTGCAGGCATTACAAGTTTAGCTTCAGGCTTAGCGAGGAGTCTTTCGCGACTGTATGCGATGATATCGGATATGTCAAAGGCGATGGAATGACAATCGTTGTTGACCGGATCATCGACACCATTTGATGTGGCTGTACTATCATACGCATGTATATAACTAAGCGCCGATCTCACAGCATCTTTCACAGATGAGTCTCCTCCTATCATATCTACGTATCGCAGGTGGGCGATCCGCTTTGCATCTGCTCCTTCACATAAGAAGAATTCGCCTCCCCATATATTGCCGTCCGTGCCATAGCCGGTGCCGTCGAAGCTGACACCGATGACCTTGCCGGTGAGGTCATTTTCAGCCATGACTGATGCCACATGTGCGTGGTGATGCTGGACTTTGATAAGCGGCAAATCGTTATCGGCAGCATGTTTTTCGGCAAACTGAGTAGTGAAATACAGTGGATGCATGTCGCAGACCACGGCATTAGGCTTTATCCTGAAAAGATCTTTTAAACGATCAACGTTTTCTTCATATATATTTTGGTTTTCAATAGTATCCATGTCGCCGAAGAACTGACTCATGTATACGAAGCTGTCTTTAGTAAGGGCAAATGAGTTCTTAAGCTGGCTGCCTGCGGCTAATATTTGCAAAGGTGCATGTGTGCTGCCGGTATTGGATTTCCTGTCGTTTGCAGACGAGTTTTCGGTATTTACGAAAAGCGGCACAGGCGCATATCCCTTGGAGCGTCTGATCATCTGAGGCTGTCCGTCGATGACACGGGTGACCGAATCATCTACGCGTACGCGGATCTGTCTCAGGTTATAAATCATACCATCGATTTCAGGATGTTTATCCATCATTTCGGATGCTTCGTCATCATCGATAATCATTGGCATATCGCTCAAGTTGGCGCTGGTGAATATCAATGGACTTATGCGATCAAGGAGCATATACTGAGCTGCAAAGCTTGGCAGGAACGATCCGATGAATCTGCTGCGTTTCAGCTCATCGAAGTCTGCAGATGCTCTGTTATAAGCAGAACGGCAAGCAGCAGGATCTATGTCGGTAAGCTTGTGCTCCAGCAGCAGTATTGGCTTGGCAGATGAAGCTAGAAGCTTCTCTTCTACCGGATCTACATGACAGAAGTCACTGATTTGATCAATGCCTCTGAACATTACTGCGAATGGTTTAGCTTCTCGGTTTTTGATGCGGCGAAGCTTTGAAACGGCTGTATCATTAAGAGAATCTGCTACCAGGTTGTAGCCGCCTACGCTTTTGAAGAGAAGCACGCCACCGTTTTTAAGAATCTCTGCGGCATGGGCGAGGATAGCCGAATCGTTCGTGATCGAGTCGCCGCCTGCCCCTTTCCATATAAGCTGCGGACCGCATTCGTGGCATGATATGGTC
>JAFQBD010000032.1 GCA_017416795.1 Bacillota bacterium
ACGAGATAACAATAGATTTAGAAAGACTTCTTGATGAGCTTCGTGCTACTAAGGAAGAAAACAGCAGACTCGTTACAGAGCTGGAAAGACATAGAGGAACTGAAGGAACTGTACTTGAAACGCTGGAAGCAGCCAAGACACTTATGGCTGACATTTCATCAAGTGCAGAAAAGAGAGCTGATATCCTTCTCAAAAATGCTGAACTGGATGCTCAGCTGATGACTAAGGAAGCTAAGGATATGGCTGACAGGATAGCTGAGGAAAGCGCAGCTATCAAAGCAAGATTCATAAATTTCAGAAGCAAGTATAAGCAGCTTCTCGAATCCGAACTTCAGAGATTCGAATCACTCAGCGGTGAAATGTTCCCTGAACTGGGTGTTGACGATTTCGATGATCTTCCGGGAGGAGCATCATTTGACGATCCTATAGCAAGTCCTCAGCCGTCAAGAGGAACATATGACTATGGCAAGAGCAATGGCGGCAGAAACAGCCAAAACACGATGAGAAACGTTAGAAACGTTAGATTTTAAGGAGGCGGGGCATACCCGCCCCATTTTCATATGATATATTATTTGATAGCAGCGGCTGTCATAGTGTTTGACAGGGTAGTAAAAAAACTTGTGGTATCCAACATGGTGCCGTGGGAAACGATTCCTGTTATCGAGGATATATTCCATTTCACTTATGTACAGAACAGAGGAGCCGCATTCAGCATGTGGCAGGGGCAGTGGGTCATCCTGATCGGCTTCCCGCTGGCTGCGATAGCAGTCGGTCTCATACTGATATATCTTAAGAGAAATAAATGGGATAAGCTGATGCTCACATCTGTAGCGATGATCTGCGGAGGAGGATTAGGCAACCTGATAGACAGGATAATGCTGGGATATGTGGTGGATCTGTTTGATTTCAGAGTATTTCCGGTATTCAATATAGCTGATATATTCATCTGCGTGGGCTGCGGGCTCATGATACTGGATGTATTGTTTTTTGAAAGGAAGAACAGCAGCAATGAGTGATATGCAGCAGAAATTAGAAATACAGATAAATGATGAAATGAAGGGAACCAGACTTGATCTGGTTCTTTCTGCATGCCTGGAAGAGTTTTCGCGAAGTTTCATCCAGAAGCTGTTTGAAAACGGCAGGATATCGGTAGATGGTGAGGTTTGCCGTGAGAAGAAGACAAAGGCAGCAGCAGGAAGCATAGTTGTAATAGATGTGCCTGAACCTGAGAAACTGGAAGTGGAGGCGGAAGATATCCCGCTCGATATCGTTTATGAAGACAGTGATGTTCTTGTAGTATATAAGCCGGCAGGAATGGTAGTGCACCCTGCACCGGGAAATTATACGGGTACGCTCGTGAATGCCCTGATGCATCACTGCGGCGATGAACTTTCGTCAATAAACGGAGTCATCCGTCCGGGAATAGTCCACAGGATAGATAAGGATACGAGCGGACTTCTGATGGTAGCAAAGAATGATAAAGCTCATAATTCCTTGTCGCAGCAGCTGTCGGAACACTCCATCACAAGGAAATACAGGGCTATCGTCTACAGCAATATCAAAGAAGATGAGGGTACTGTAGATAATCCGATAGGCAGAGATCCCTCAAACAGATTGAGGAATGCAGTAACTGATCTGAATTCAAGACATGCGGTGACACATTATAAAGTGCTCGAGAGATTCGGTAACTTCACACTGATAGAGGCGCAGCTGGAAACAGGAAGGACACATCAGATAAGAGTCCATATGGCGTACTTGAAACACCCATTACTTGGGGATGAACTATATGGTCCCGTAAAGAGCAAGACTGCTTCGAAGCTTGGTGCAAAGCGCCAGATGCTGCATGCAGGCATTCTTGGCTTCGTTCATCCTTCTACGGGTGAATATATGGAATTCGAAAGCCCGCTGCCTGAAGATTTTGAGAAAGTTTTGGAGAAATTGAGATGAGTAAGCTTACATTCAAGCCGGGGACTATGCTCAATCCGGTGCCGGCAGTAATGGTTTCCTGCGGGGATGAAAATGAAAAGAATATAATAACTATAGCATGGACCGGAATAATCAATACCGATCCTCCGATGACATATGTATCAGTAAGAAAAGAGAGACATTCTCACGATATAATAAAAAGGACGGGCGAATTCGTCATAAACCTTACTACTGAGAAATTGGCATTTGCTACTGATTACTGCGGAGTAAGGTCAGGCCGAGATGTAGATAAGTTCAAGGAACAGAAACTGACGGCAGAAGCGAGCCAAATAGTCAAGTGTCCGTCCATCGGTGAATCACCTGTGAATATCGAGTGCCGCGTGACTGAAGTCAAGGAACTGGGTACCCACGACATGTTCATGGCTGAGATCGTCAGCGTTTCTGTTGATGAAGATCTGATGGATGAGACGGGCAGATTCTGCCTCGAAGAAGCAGGATTGCTTGCATATAACCATGGGCATTATTTCGCACTCAGGAAAAGCCCTATCGGTAAATTCGGCTATTCGGTAATGAAGCCAAAGACGAAGAAACGACTTGCTGCTCAGCAGAAACACAACTCCATCAACAAAAACCGACGAAAAAAATGATGGGTCGGTATTACTGATAACCGATTCGCACCTGTGTGTCGTTCCGATGAGTTGATCTCATCTGTTTGACACAGTTCTCGCATACATATCCGGATTTGAAAGCGTAGATGCCACCGTACGAGCAACCGCATAACGTGCAAGCAGTCTTCATAGTGCGTCCTCCTTTCTCATATAATCGACGCCTCGTATTATGTCGGAATTGGGAAAATGGAGTTGTGTAACAGAAGTATATTTGCAGTTATAGATATATTAAAGCAATATTTTAGTTATAGTAATGAAAAAGACTTTTAATGTAATTTTTCAGTCAAAAAGACACAATTTTAATGTGTTTGACAGGAAGGGAGAGTTGAAATGTACGAAACTTTTGTTCTGAGAAAAATGGAAAAAGGAAAGATCCAGGGATATTCATGGGCGCTGGATGATCCTGAAAAAGTAGTATGTATCGTTCATGGTATTGGTGAATACGGTGGAAGATTTGACAGAGTGGCAGAAAAGTTCAGAAATGCCAATATAGCTGTTTTAGCTCTCGACCTTAGAGGTCACGGTGACTCCATTGAGAAAAAAGGTCACTGTGCACCAAGAAAAGAAGTTCTGGAAGATATAAGCGCATTGCTGCTCTACGCTCAGGAAAAGTATCCGGGAAAGCAGATCGTTCTCTATGGACACAGCATGGGCGGAAATATCACACTGGACTACAGAGCAAGAGGCGGATTCAACGATGTTCCTTGCGGCTACATAATCTCCGCTCCATGGATCAGACTTGTAAGACCAATACCTAAACCTCTGTACGTTCTTGTTAAAACTCTTGCCAAGACGGTTCCTCAGATGACTATCAGTTCATCGGTAGATGAAGCTATCCTCGGAAATCCTCTATCCGTCAAACCATATAACGACAACCCTATGGTACATAACAGGATATCGGTAGCCTGCGCAGTTGACGGATTCGAGATCGGTCTTGGAATGGAAGACGGAACTCACGAAGACAACGGTAAGGCTGCGAAGATCCCGACTCTGCTGATGCACGGAGATGCTGATAAGATCTGTGATGTCAACGGCAGCCGTAAAATAGCAAAGCGCCTCACCGAAAAGGGAGACGCTCTGGAATACGTAGAACTTGAAGGCCTGTATCACGAGATCCACAACGGTAATGCGGAAAGTACAGGCGATGAAGTCATCGCTAAGATGATCGAGTGGGTACAGGTTCTGTAGGCAGTTTTGGTGTTACATACAGCGTCCTGTTATGATAGAAGATAACCATGCCCGGCTTGGCGCCTGACGGTTTCTTCACGTGGCGGACTTTAGTGTAGTCTACAGGAACGTTTTCTGAATCTGCACCTTTGCTGTGGAAGGCAGCGATGGCAGCTGTTTCAAACAAATCTTCTTCTGTAGGTTCGGTGCCTTCAAGGAAGAGGATGGCGTGGGAACCCGGGATATCCTTAGTGTGGAACCACATGTCTGTGCCCGATGCTTTCTTAAGTGTCAGCCAGTCATTTTCCTTGTTGTTCCTTCCGACCAGGACTGTTTTGCCGGAAGATATAGTGTATGAATAAGGCTTCGGTTTCGAGGCCTTTTTTTGTTCCTTTCTTGTCTTGCGGAATCTGATGACCCCCGATTCTATAAGCTCCTGCTTGATCAGATCGATTTCTTCTATAGAAGCTGCGAGGTCGATGAATGAAACTACTGATTCCAAGTATTCGATCTCGCGTCCTACTTCTTCAAGCTGGACCTTCTTTTCTTTGACGGCAGTCTTTGACTTGCCGTATTTTTTATAGTAGTTCTGAGCATTCTTTGATGGCGAGAACTTAGGATCGAGAGGTATATCCAGCTGCGAACCGTCATAATAATTGAGGACAGTTATGGATGATGATCCCGGCTTAGCCAGATGGAGGTTTGCTGTCAGCAGTTCTCCGTATACGCGATACTTCTCTGAATTCTCAGCCTTCACCAGATCTTCGTTGAGTCTCTGTGTCTTTAGCTTCAGCTTATCGAGATGTGCCTTCACTACACGCATCAGATCATTTGATTTCTGTTTGATGGTATTGGAGGATTCTCTGTGGCTGAAGAAATATGCAGCAGCTTCGCTGAACGTATCGAACTCAACTGCGTCATAGGAATTCTCGTAAACGGTAAGCGGAGTGATATGAAAATCCACAGGCTTGCCCGTTTCATCAACATATACTACAGGTGATGGCTTACCTTCATCGAGGGAGTAGATGATGCTGCGAAGCGCATCGAAGCATGCATCAGGATCACATGAGGAAATGCCGGACGTAGCATCCGGGACGTCTGATGTGTTGCCTGCAGCAGCGATGCTTTCTGCGAGGGCCGGAGAGATCCCCTGGACTTCAGACATGATAGCCCTTTCCGGCTGGAGCTCCGAAGAGGTGAGCCTTTGCATATCATCGGCAGTTATCTCAGTAAACGGAGTTTTTTCCTGTGCAGGCGGGTACTGGTATGCCTTGCCCGGCAGGATCTGTCTGGCCCTGTTGACATCGATGGATACATGTTTGATGCTGTCGATGATCTTGTCTGTCGCCATATCTATGAGCAGGATGTTACTGTGCTTGCCCATCAGCTCGATTATCAGCTTCTTGTTTACCGAAAAACCCAGTTCGTTGACAGTCTCCATGATGATCTCGATGATACGGTCGTTTTCGTGCTGTACGATATCGCTGATACGGGCAGCAGACAGATGTTTACGAAGGACCATGCAGAACACAGGAGGTTCAGGCGGGTTTTCGGGCGTTTCATTCACCAGATAAGCAGCGGAATGATTTCCGGCAGATGAGATGAAAAGCTTCTGTTTGCCTTGCTTAGTGTGTATGTTAAAAAGCAGCTGTTCAGGCTGCGGCTGATATATCTTTTCTATTTTACCGAGGGTCAGTTTATCTCGGAATTCTTTCACTGCAGCGTATGTGACCATGCCGTCAAAGGACATATATGTTTCCTCCTCGCAAGTTTTGTGTTATACTATATTATCACACTTAGTAACAGAATGGAGAAAAAATGATCAAAAGTATGACAGGTTTCGGCCGCGGCGAGTATTCCGACGGCAAGAGAAACATAACAGCGGAAATAAAAACAGTAAATCATCGTTATGCAGACATCAATATCAAGATGCCTAAGAGATATTCTTTCGCAGAGGAAAAGCTCAAGTCTCTCATCAGAAAGAATGTAAAGCGCGGTAAGGCTGAAGTGAGCATCATCGTGGAAAGTCTCACAGAAGACGATATGCTTATCAAGCTCAATACGCTGGCAGCGGATCAGTATATGAAGAATCTGGTGACTTTGAGGGATACGTATGAGCTGACAGGAGATATAGATATCAGATTGCTGGCATCCATGCCTGACGTTATGAAGGCTATACCTGACGTTGCTGACGAAGACGAAGTGCTTGCAGTCATGGAAAAGGCAGTGGCTCTTGCAGCTGAAAACCTTGATAATATGAGAGTGGCTGAAGGCGAAAAACTGGCTCAGGATCTTTTGATGCGCGGACAGATGATCAGAGATATCGTGTCAAAGATCGAAGAACGTGCGCCTATGGTTGTGAAGGACTACACAGATAAGATGTATGCCCGCATCAAGGAACTGCTGGAAGACGGCGTTGATATCCCTGAGGAAAGGATCCTCGTTGAAGCGGCAGTGTTCGCAGATAAATCAAATATCACAGAAGAACTTGTGAGACTGGACAGCCATATGAAGCAGCTGGCTGATATCCTGACTAAGAGCAAGGAACCTGTAGGCAAGAAACTTGACTTCCTGGTACAGGAAATGAACAGAGAGGCCAATACTATCGGATCCAAGGCAAACGACCTGGAAATCACTTCCCTCATGCTGGAAACAAAAAGTGAGATAGAAAAGATACGTGAACAGGTACAAAATATCGAATAATGGTCAATATTATTCTTGAAGTAATGATTTATTAATGGTAAAATATATCAGTTACAGTTTAGATATTTCAGGAGAAGACGCATGACAAAAGGTAAACTGTTCGTTATCTCGGGTCCGTCCGGTGCAGGTAAGGGAACTATCTGTAAGGAGATCCTAGATGAAGACAAGACGCTGAAACTGTCAGTTTCGATGACTACAAGAAAACCGAGAGACGGAGAAGTGGACGGAGTGCATTATCACTTCGTAGATCATTCTGCTTTCGTATCTCTGATAGCTGAAGATGGGTTCATGGAATATGCCGATGTTTACGGTAATTTCTACGGAACACCTAAGAAGCAAGTCATGGACTGGATGGATGAAGGCATCAACGTCATCCTTGAAATAGATGTACAGGGCGCTTTGCAGATCAAGAAATCTTACCCCGAAGGGATATTCATCTTCATTCTGCCGCCGTCCATCGAAGAACTGAAGAACCGCATACTTGGAAGGGGCTCTGAGACCGAAGAGACCATGGCCAGAAGACTGGGAGCTGCTCTGAAGGAGATATCGTCAATAGATGAATATGACTACAGAGTAGTTAACGAAGATCTGCAGGAAGCGGTGGATCGCGTCAAAGCGATAATATCCGCAGAGCACAGCAAGATCAACGATGAAGAGGTCGAGAGGATAATCAATAGATATAAGGAGGAATTATAATGTTATATCCATCCATCAATGAAATAAGAGAAAAGGTAGACAGCAAATACACTCTGGTGATACTGGCAGCCAAAAGATCAAGAGACATTACAGAAGGAATGCCTAAGCTGACTGAAGCAGATGCAGATAAGCCTGTATCCATCGCAGCTAACGAGATCGCAGAAGACCTGATCACTTACAGAGAAACTATCGACTGATTTCAGGTTTCGGACATTGTCGGAAAATAAGTATAAATGCACTAAAAACATGCTGGAAATATCCCCTTATTATGGAAAAATGTATTTACAAAAACCATAAGGAGGGGATTTTTTATGGCGGAACTTATCGTTAAGAAAAATCGAGGCATTTTCGTTTTTCAGACAGATGATATAGTTTACATGGAAAAGAACAAGCGAAAGATCTGCCTCCGCATAAGATGTAAAGGCTGCACATGCTGTAAGTGCTGCAGCAGATGTGATGCTGCATGCGAATGTTGTAATACAGAGTTTTACGGCAGATTCAATGATGTGAAGCCATACCTTGATAACAGGTTCATGCATTGCCACAGAAGCTACATAATAAATATGGATCACATAGTATGGATGAGCGGATGTGAGATCTTTGTAGGCGATAATATAAGCATCCATATGGGCAGAGACGCATACAGAAGGGCAAGAAAGATGTTTTCGGATTATCTGAATGAAAAATATCCTGAAAAAACGTTGAAAAATGCGAAGTTTTTCTTGTAATCATATTGATTTTATAGTATAGTTATCGTTGGTGTCATGCGTTTTGACATCAATAGTATATAGTTTACACACGGCAGCTTTGTGAGAGTCGGTGCCTCCGCCGCGAGGATGAGAGGTTGCTTTCAAGACTACCGCCGTGGAAGAAGAAAACCGAGAGGAGAAAACAAAAATGGCAGTAATTTCAATGAAACAGTTACTCGAAGCAGGTGTACACTTTGGACACCAGACTAGAAGATGGAACCCTAAAATGGCTCCTTACATCTTCACAGAAAGAAACGGAATCTACATCATCGACCTTCAGAAGACAGTAAAGAAGATCGACGAAGCTTACAACTTCATGAAGGAAGTTGCTGAAACAGGAAGACCTATCCTGTTCGTAGGAACTAAGAAGCAGGCTCAGGCTGCTATCGCTGACGAAGCTAAGAGATGCGACATGTACTTCGTAAACCAGAGATGGCTGGGCGGAATGCTGACAAACTACAAGACAATTTCAGGCAGAATCAGAAGACTGAACGAAATCAAGGCTATGGAAGAAGACGGAACTTTCGAAAAGCTGTCAAAGAAGGAAGTTGGTAAGCTGAAGCTGGAACTGGAAAAGCTCGAAAAGTTCCTGGGCGGAATCAAAGATATGAAGGGAATGCCTGCTGCAATGTTCGTAGTAGACCCTAAGAAAGAAAAGATCGCTGTTAAGGAAGCAAGAATTCTGGGAATCCCTGTAATCGGTATCGTTGATACTAACTGTGACCCTGATGATGTTGACTATATCATTCCTGCAAACGATGACGCTATCAGAGCAGTTAAGCTGATCGCAGGCTGCATGGCAGACGCTATCATCGAAGCTAAGCAGGGCGAAAGCTTTGACGAAACAGAAGCTGAAGCTGTAGTAGAAGAAGCTGCAGACGCTGAATAATCACAGAAGATAACTCTATAATATTAGGAGGGAATAAACATGGCTGTAACAGCAAAGATGGTAAAAGAACTGCGTGACATGACTGGCGCAGGTATGATGGACTGCAAAAAGGCATTAGTTGAAACTGATGGTAACATCGATGCAGCAGTTGATCTGTTAAAGGAAAAAGGACTGGCTAAGGCTGCTAAGAAGGCCGGCAGAATCGCTGCTATGGGTCTGGTTAAGACAGCTGTTGCTGCTGACGAAAAGGCTGCAGCAATCGTAGAAGTTAACTCAGAAACTGACTTCGTTGCTAAGAACGATGAATTCGTTGGTTTCGTAGAAACTCTGGCTCAGATGGCTCTCGAAAACGATGCAGCTGATATGGAAGCTTTCATGGCTCTTCCTTACGGAGAAGAAGGAACAGTTCAGGAAGTTCTGACAAGCAAGATCGCTACAATCGGCGAAAACATGAGCATCAGAAGATTTGAAAAGGTAGCAGGAGAAACTGTTGTATCATACATCCACGGCGGAAGAATCGGTGCTATCGTTGCAGGTAACGTAGAAGCTACTGATGAAGTAAAGACAGCTTTAACAAACGTTGCTATGCAGGTTGCTGCAATGAACCCACAGTATGTAAGCAGAGATGAAATCTCAGAAGAAGAACTGGCTAAGATGCACGACATCACTCTGGAAAGCGCACTGAACGATCCGTTCACACTTCCTAAGCCAATCCTGAACGCTCTGTTAGACAAGGCTGTAGACGGTGTTTGGAGTGAAGAAGACACAGCTATCTTAGCAGAAAAGAGAGCTGATAAGGGATTCAACTTCAACTACCTGCCAAACTTCCTGTCAGAAGATGCTAAGGCTAAGCTGGCCGGACTGGCTGTAGCTGATAAGGCTAACATCGCTGACAACAAGATCTTCACAGGTCTGGTTGCAGGAAGAGTTTCAAAGCAGCTGAAGGACATCTGCCTGATGGATCAGACATATGTAAGAGCTGAAGATGGTAAGCAGACAGTTGCTCAGTACCTCGGAACAGTTAACAAGGACCTGGCTCTGGTTAAGGTTGTTCGTTTCGAAGTAGGCGAAGGTATCGAAAAGAAGGAAGAAGACTTCGCAGCAGAAGTTGCCGCACAGCAGGCAGCTGCAGCAGCTAAATAGAGAAATCTATGATAAAATGCACAAAAGGAGCACAGTAGTGCTCCTTTTTTAGTGCGATTTTTATTTCTCAAGTATCTTCTTATAAAGTCCGAAACAGATTAGTCCTGCGATACCGACAAGAACATATATGATCCTGCTGAATGCGGCATCCTGACCGCCGAAGATGGCAGCTACAAGGTCAAACTGAAATGCGCCTACCAGGAGCCAGTTCAGTGCACCGATTATTACAAGCGTAAGTGATGTAACAAACATGACGAGTCCTCCTTTCATGAAAAGAGTTATACGTCTTAAGTTTATCCACATTCAGCTGATTTTATTTATATAATCGATCAAAATGACACTAAAAACCTTGAAACATTGTTTTATGGTCTTTTAATATGATATAATTTATTTTGGATAAATGTACAAAAATGATTTATTTCCATAGGGAGGTTGGATATATGGGAACGAAGAAAAGAAAAAACAATATCATAAGACTGCTTATCTGTTGTCTGCTTATATCAGCAACTTTCACTGCGGGATTGGTTCCGGTGCAGGTATCTGCATTGACAGACCAGAATAATCGTCTTGAAACCTTGAATCTTGGAACGGATCTGGTCCCTTTTGATGATGATACCGATGTAAGTGATACAGATATCCTTGGCTTCGACTTGAAACGTGAGGGAACTGAATCTGAAAAATACGGAGATCGTAACCTTATGAATGATGTGATCGGGGCAGTTCCGGGAGAGCTGGTTATCATGAATGAGGATAATGCATTCAACCTTACGGATCTGGATTTTCTGAAGACATCTAATATTAATTTGCCGGATTATGGTAAGAATAATCGTGAAGATTATAGGAACTTCATTGGAGATGATGATGCTTTTATATCTGCCAAACGAAGTTCATATGGTGCACTGCGTGCTATTGACATTGACAGGAACGGACTTGATGATCTGGTATATCTGACAGAAGAAGGCGAAATACAGTTTTATGATGCTACGCGTCTTAAAAGTGAGAGTGGATATAAAGGGGGCAAAATCGGAGAATTTAATGATCCGCTTTATAAATTCCAACTTTCAGAAACGAAAGAACAGTATTTGGCAAATCAGTATCCTGATTCAGGCAAGGCTTCTACAAAAGATACAGATAGATTCCTGCCAATCTTACATGACATAAATGAAAACCACATGGAAGTCGGCGATATAGACGGTAATGGATGCGAAGATGTTGTCGTATTTTATTATGGTGCAAACGGCCCGGTGATGGAAATATATTATCTGTTCTACTTGGAATACAGAACACTTCATCCGGCAGCGATCAACGGTCTGCCTGCAGGATGGACAGGTTGTATTGAGAATGGTGGTCCGGAACGTACTCTTGACAATATGATAGCATATCATCAAGTTGTCGATTTGTCCCTTAAGGTAAAAGGAGACTATTACGGACACTTGCCTGCATCTTTGAAGGTAGCTGACCTTTCAGGTGATGGACTATCAGAAATCATTCTGGCATATCAGGAGGGCAATCCCGCATCTAATGGGGGTATATATCGTACCAATATAGCTGTTTATCATTCAGAAAAAGATAAGGATATAAAAATTTCTTTACTGAAAGATAGTGATGAAACACATACATTCACCCAGCCAAAGCTGTCAGGTGACGTGTTTGCGTGGGAGCCGGATGGCAAGGAATCTTCTCAGATGACATCTGTGGAAGCAGGCGATGTTGACAATGATGGTTATGCAGAACTTGTAGTGGGCGGATATGCAGGAGAGAATGCCCTTGATGGAAAACTGTATCTTTGTTACCTGGAATGGAATTTTAAGAATTCTGATGATTTGACAGGCTACTTGGATAAGGATAATGTTTATGGTTTCACATGGCTGACCGGAAATGAACAAGAGACATCATTATTTATAGACGACGATGATAGTAAGTTTTTCAGTGCCGGCGATGCAGAGTATACATTGTCTCGACATGTGACTTATTCCAACTGGACAGTGCCTCTCACAGCTGTCAGTATTTTCGGATATGTTGGGAACAAGACTTGCGATCAGGTACAGTTCGGAAATAATATATATAAATACAACGATGCTAGCGGATCCTTCAGCAGTTGCTTGGATATAGAGGGAGGCATTGGTTATAATGCAGAGAACAACAATGTGACATTGCTTCTTTCTGAATCTACGATTTCGGAAGAAATGCTCCCACAGTGTTCAGATGAAGATGCGCTGGATCAGATGATAAATTACGAAGGTCAGGAAGTCCTTTACCAGGCAGCTGTCATGAATACAAATGATAATACGGTCTTACATGAGCACAGCGCATACTTCAAGGATGGTAACAAAATAATTATCAACTCTTTCAATGATACAAGGACTAGAGAAAAAACAGGAAGCAGCTCAAATACAGACGATGATTTGTATAATTTGACCGAAAAGGATTCATTCACTACTCCTGTTATCGGTAATTTTGAAATAGAAGAAAAGACAGTAAAATACACCATGAACAACGCGACTCTTGAGAAGGCCGTCGGTGTGGATGCTGACTCGCTTATCCTGAAGCTCGTAGGACATGAGTTCACTTATACAGAACCGGTGGTCGAATCTGTGCTGATCGCACCGCCTACATTTGAAGATGTTTATGCAGCGACAGGCTATGATTCCGGTGCAACATTCTTGACAAATATCGAAGGGACATCAACAGAGGGCAGCATATCAGCCAGAGTCGCCTTTGATTTTGAGCTGGCAGCAAAACTTAAATTACGAAACAATAAAACTGAGGTGGGCACAACCCCGGGCTTTGCAGTGAGTCCGGCTTATCAGGGCGGAACAACTAAGGACAGTCAGTTTTCTGTTTCGACTGCCATGGGACAGGATACAGTAGTTCTCGCCAGTGTTCCTGTAGATACTTATTATTACGAGATAATCAGACCGGGTACAAAGCAGACATCAAACGATTATTATGATTATGAAGTTCTTGACTATGCTGTTTTACAGATGCCAAGTTCTCCACAGATACAGACTGTTTCTTTTAATAAGTATAAAAAGATGGTAGAAGAGTATAATGACAGAACGGCGAAGTATAACGAAGATATGAATGCTTATTCTGAAGAAAGTGGTCTGGAAAGCTTCACTGAACTTCCGTATTTGCCGGAAGTGAGCGAATTCGCGGCTCATACATGGGGCAAGCCGCACACCTACAAAAAGGTGGCCGATCTGGACGAAGATGCTTTTGGAGGTGACAGTTCTCTGCTGACATTGAATTACAGTGACCAGTTTGGTGCGACGACCCAGTCACTTCTTCGTACATGGAATAAGCAGGATGGATATAATATAGGCGGCGAACTTACCGCCGGATTCAAGTTCGAAAAGGGCAATAGATTCACTAAGTTCAGCCTCGGTGCAACAGGCACATTATCGGGAATGGGCGGACAGACCTTCTATGAAGGAACTGCGTACAGAGGGGATCTGAAGAGCATTTCAGAAGAATGGAATGATTTCGGAATGCAGGTTTCCATGTATTCAGGCAAGAAAGAAGCGCAGATGGCATCTGCGGATGGTTTAAAGGCTTCCGAATATACCATTGTCGGATATGAAGCGCACAATGTAAAGTACGGAACTGCCGTAGTAGATAAGCTGGAAGTGAAGTCAGTGAAAGCTGATGAAATAACCCTTGAAGTGACTCTTCCTTGGGATTCGGAACATGCAGCGAAGTCTTATATACTGCAGCGTTTCAACTCAAATACTCATAAGTGGGAAACCATACACACCTTCAAAGAACCTAATAAGATAGGAGACAAGGAAGCAGTAACAGAAACCTTTGTCGATAAGGGCGGCAGTGACGGCAGCGGCAAAGAAGAAACCTTAGAAGCGGATACCACCTATCGCTATAGAATAACCGACGCTTTGCAGAAGCATGCAGTGACTGCGCAAGGTACTACTAAGAAAGTGAACCTTTATGATATCCACTATCAGGAATTATTTAACTGGGGTTTGCCACTAGCACGTGCGAAAAGCGCAACTACAGGATGGGTAACCTTACTGACGGATGGTGCCACTATCGAGGAGGGTTCGAAGATAACATATACACTACATCCGTTCGAAGCGTGTAGTGTAAAGGACGTCAAAGTTCTGGAAACTGCTGACGGTACAGAAATCGATATAACCACCTCCGACAGGGTTAATAAGGTGACAACATCCAGATCGACCAGAGTGACGATAGATGATGTGCAGGGTGACATAATGATATTAGCTGATGGTGATAATCCGAACACGGTTCTCAAGGATGATACATGGGATATGATCCTTGAATGCAATGGGTTCACCATATATGATTATGAAGCCGGGGAACTGAATGCGGACGGAGACAAACCTCTACCGATAACAGTGAAGGAAGCGAAGCAGATCACCGACGATAAAGCTAAGCTTACTATCAAAGGCAAGTCGGGGCTGGATTCCATAACATTGTTCATGCAGGATAGCGAAGGAGAACTGTACACTAAATTATTGAGACCTTCGGCAAACGGTACTATCGAGTTTGAACTGAGTGATCTTCCTGATGGACAGTATTACATCGCGGCAGTTGCCAAACATAAAGCAGCTGATGATGAGGGAAATCCTCAGATAAGCGTTAAGTACTTGCCTATAAATAAGGACACATCAGGTAACGGCGAAAATGTAGTTCCGGATGATGGTAAAAATGTAAATAATAATAGCGATAAAGGTACTGATACCGGAGATGATGGTGTTCCTTTGCTCGCTGTGATACTCTGTATGATAAGCGTTATGATCATTATGAGTGTTTTGCTGCAGCGACGCAGACAAAGCAGATCATAACAGTAAAGGATGATATATCATGAAACAATTAAAACTATTCTGGATGGTAGTAAAAAGAACAAATATGGATAAGCTGGTATATGCCTTCATATTCAATTTATTGATAGTAGCAGCGATCATTATGGCAGTTGAGCCTGAAATCAATACTTATGGTGATGGTCTATGGTATACTTTCGTGGCATGCACTACCATTGGCTTCGGAGATTTTGCGGCAGTTACGGCTATAGGCAGGATATTGACTGTGTATATGGCCGTTCATGAGATCATAATGGTAGCTGTTATTCCGGGAGTAGTAGTAAGCTATTATCTGGAAGTTATACATAGAAGAGAAAATGAGAAATTGATGGCATTTCTGGATACACTGGAGCATCTTCCGGAATTATCAAAGGATGAATTGGCACAGATATCCGAACAAGTCAAAGAATTCGTTAAGAAGTAAAAAATCGGGGAATTTCCCCGATTTTTATTTTATTACATTTCTTCTTCAGCTTCGATCTTACTGATCGCGTTTTCAAAAATGTTGAGCATTTTGTCTACTTCTTCTCTCGTTATTTCAAAGCAAGGTCCGAACATGATGCCGTCTCCCGCACCTTCTTCTGCAAAGCCTGCAGTATTCATAACGAAGAGGCCCATATCCATAGCTGCGAGCGCTAAACGATCGGCGATCTTGAGCTTTGGATCAAAAGGTTCTTTAGTAGCTTTGTCTTTTACGAATTCAACTCCCAGCATCAGGCCTTTACCGGATATGTTACCGATAGAAGGATGTCTTTCTTTCATGGCCTCAAGCTGTTCTTTCATATATGAGCCCTGAACGCGTACGTTTTCGAAGAGGTTTTCTTCTTCAAAGATCTCGAGAGTCTTAAGTGCTACAGCAGATGCGATAGGGTTGCTTGCCCATGTATGTACAGGTGAGAAGAGTCCGTGTTCTTTGATAGGTTCGATAACTTCTTCAGTGCAGCACGCGATCCCTACAGGGAAGTATCCGCCGCCTACAGACTTAGCCAGGGTCACGATGTCAGGCTTGATACCGTACTGGTCGATGGCCAGCATTGAACCTGTTCTTCCGGAACCTGTCATTACTTCATCGACGATCATCAGAACATCGTATTTATCGCAGATCTCACGGATGCGTTTGTAGTAGCCGTCAGGTGCGACTGAAGCATTCATAGCAGTTCCGCTCACAACTTCGAAGATGAAAGCAGCGATGTTTTCGGGACCGTGCTTCAGGATCTCTTCTTCCAGTGAATTGGCGCAGTCCAGGTCACATGAACCGCATTCCTTGCCAAGCCAGCAGCGATAGCAGTAAGGCGGGATAGTGTGGATATCATCTCTTAAGTATGACATGAATTCCTTACGTCTGCCGCTATGTCCGCCGTATGAAAGGGTATCGATGGAGTAGCCGTGGTAGCTGTTCCATCTGCCTATGATCTTGTTTTTGTCAGGCTGTCCCTTGTGATACCAGTGCAGTCTTGCTATCTTAGTACAAATCTCATTGGCTTCCGTCCCGCCGCATACCGTGAAGAATCTGTCCATACCTGTAACTTCATGAAGTTTGTCAGCTGCCTTTTCGATGACATCAGTTGTAGCTACATGTCTGTTTACGAAGGCTACTGAAGCCGTTTGATCAGCAACGACTTTAGCCATATCTTCTCTGCCGTGACCGAGGCTATTGCTTATCATACCGCCGCAGCCGTCTATATATTCTTTTCCTGTATCATCATAAAGGTATATGCCTTTGCCATGAGTGATCTTAGGAAAAGCGAAATCAAAATCGTATTCCAAAACGTGCGTGTTATTTTTTGCCATGATGGTTCCTCCTATTTCGTCGTATGAATGAATCATAACATAAAATGGCAAGACTTTGTAGGGGGAACGTGATATAATGAATATAATGATTTATGGATAAGGAGGCAGAAAATGCAGTCAATGAAAGAAAAGAGAGCGATAGTGATGCCTGTAGGTGACTTTCTCGAGTATAAGATCCGTTCAGGAAAGATGGATAACGGAATCGGACAGAAAATATGGCAGTTCACATTGAAGCATCCTGAATTTGCTAAGCAAATCATGGATATCCTCGATATGGAGCTGTCTGATGCAGATACTCTGGCAAGAGTTGAGAGACTGGCATAAGATAAAATAATCCATAAGAAAAATCAAGGGCGAGGTTACTCGCCCTTTTATATTGCCGTATTGCTTTTATATATAGTTTTCTTAAAGAATTTGAAGAACAGTATCGATGTTGCAGTTACTGCCAGCAGATCTGCTACAGGCTCTGCCGTGAATACTGCTATATCCTGAGGAGCCATAAACTGAGGCAGTATGAATATCAGCGGTATCAGAAGTATCAGTTTTCTCAGTGCTGCAAGGAAGAGGCTGGTCTTGGCGTTGCCCAGTGCCAGGAAGGTCTGCTGACATGAAACCTGGATCCCGAATACCAGCGAAGTTGCCATGTATATCCTGAGGGCAGAGGCAGCATATCCTTGAAGTGCGATATCTGAAGTGAACACAGAAACCAGTATATCAGGTATGAATACCGACATAGCCCAGACATATATTCCGTACACGATGCTGACTTTGAACAAAACGAAGAATGCTTTTCTTACTCTGTCGTAATTGCCTGCTCCGAAGTTGAAGCTTATTATTGGCTGAGCCCCTTGGGCAAGTCCTGTCAGCGGCAGCATACTGAGCTGCATCACACTTGTAAGGATAGTCATTGCTCCGACAGCTATATCTCCGCCGTACTTAAGCAGAGAGTAGTTGAAACATATAGTTATGAGTCCTTCCGTAGACTGCATCACGAAAGGCGCCAGGCCAAGGGCAAGGCAAGGAAGATATATCTTTCGGTCAAGCTTAAGGTTCGATTTTTTGATACGAAGGATCGTCTTCTTTCCGCAGAGGAACTTCAGCACCCAGGCTGCCGAAAGAGCCTGAGAAACTATGGTAGCCAGTGCTGCGCCCTTTACACCCCAGCCGAAGGCAAAGATGAAAACAGGGTCTAAAGCGATATTTGCAACCCCGCCGATAAGTACGCTGAGCATACTTATGATAGTGAAACCCTGGGCTGTTATAAATGTGTTGAGACCGAGAGAGATAAGGACGAAGACTGTTCCGAATGCGTATATGCGCATATAGTCCCATGCATAATCGAAAGTGTTCTCGCTGGCGCCAAAGAGCCAGAGAAGGTCGCGTCCCCATATGAAAAACACTGCGGTGATGATAAGTCCCATGAGAGTCACGGCCAAAGCACAGTTGCCAAGGATCTTTTCTGCCGTATCGTTTTCATTTTTTCCCATGAAAATAGACGCTCTCGGTGCACCTCCCGCTGCAGTCAGCGCAGCAAAAGAAGCAGCTATAACTATGATAGGAAGGCATACTCCTACGCCGGTCAGGGCATTGGCGCCCACGCCGGGGATATGTCCTATGAATACTCTGTCTACCATGTTATAAAGAACGCTTACGAGTTGAGCCGTTATTGTAGGTATGGCCAGCTTTAACAGCAGCTTTCCTACGGGTGCAGTACCCAATGTCAATTGTTTATCTTGTTCCATGACAATTAGTATAACACATCATATCAATGCTTGCCAAATGGTCAAAAAAAAGATATCATACATTATGTATGGGCTTTTTTAAAAAAGTGAAATCGTAAGCAGCATAACAGGAGGAATCATGTTAAATAAAATAGCAGAAAATATATATTGTAAAGAAGTGCCGCTGCCCAATAATCCGCTTAGACATATCAATGTGTACATCATCAAAGGAGAAGATGACAGGGGCCTTATCATAGATACAGGATTTAACAGACCGGAGTGCGAAGAAGCACTGCAGGAGGCATTCGATGAGCTGGGTATCCAGTCACCTGACGTATTCATAACTCATCTTCATTCAGACCACGTGGGCCTCGTACCTAAATTTGCAGGAGAAGGAAGCACTATATACGCAAGTGAGATCGACGGTGAGATCATAAATTTTGAAGTAGGCAATCTCTACTGGTACATTCTTGATGACATGTTCATCAAGTACGGATTCCCGCCTGCAGATTTCGGAAGGAATACAGATATCCATCCGGGAAGAAAATACGTGCATGAGAGCAGGATAGACTTCAAGTATGTAGAAGAAGGCGATGTGCTGGAATACGGCGGATATAAGCTGGAAGTAGTAGCAACACCGGGACATACTCCGGGACTGGTGGGTCTTTATGACAGAGAAAGCAAGATCTACTTCTGCGGAGATCACATATTAGGAACTATCACACCTAACATCACTATCGAGATCAGTGCAGACAACCCGCTGGCAGACTATTTGAAGAGCCTTGAAAAGGTAGAAAAGCTGGAAGTGGAAAAGCTGCTGACTGCTCACGGCACACCTGTCCCTGACATGTATGAACGAATAGATGAACTGAAGAAACACCACGAAGCAAGACTTGCAGAAGTCCAGAAGATTCTGGGAAATGAATGGAAGACTGCATTCGAATGTGCCAGAGACATGACATGGGAAATAGAATGCAGGAATTGGGATGAATTCCCTGCACCGCAGAAATGGTTCGCCACAGGTGAAGCCATCTCACATCTCCAGTACCTCTATTCCGTAGGAAGAGTAGAAAGAGACGAACTGGAAGGCGACATTTACTATTACAGAAATAAGGTTGAATAAACAGCGGAGAACCATGATATGAAAAAAAGTGTGACGCAGTTCCTTTTGGACCATGCGGCGGAAAAACCTGTGTCATTCCATATGCCGGGCCATAAAGGCAGCGACATATACAGAAGATACGGTTACGATGAGTTTCTTAACAATTTCATAGATTGCGATATCACCGAGATCCCGGGAGCAGACAACTTGTTCCAGACAGAAGGTGTGATCCGCGAGACTGCGGAAAAATACAGAAGGCTTTATGATGTCAAGAAATCATACCTGCTGATCAACGGGACCAGCGGAGGTCTTATAGCGGCTATATTGGCATCGGTACCTCAGGGCAAGAAACTTGTGATGGCGAGAAACTGCCATAAGTCAGTCTTCAATGCCCTTACACTGGGAGGAATCGAACCTGTATATGCGTATCCGTCGATGGTCGGGGAATACGGCATTTCAGGACCTGTAGAGGCTGAAGAAATCGCAAGATGCCTTGATGAGAATCCTGAGGCGCAGGCAGTGATACTGCCAAGCCCTAATTATTATGGCATCTGTAGTGATATCAAAGCTATCGCAGATGTTGTCCACTCCCGCGGTAAAGTCCTGATAGTAGATCAGGCTCACGGAGCTCACTTGAAATTCATGTCAGGCGAGCCGAAGTCTGCAGAAGAATGCGGAGCAGACATAGTAGTCAACAGTACACATAAGACGCTGTGTTCATTCACGCAGAGCGCGGTGCTCAATTATAATTCCGACAGAGTTGAACAGTACATTCTTGAAGACAAGCTCCAGGCGATCCAGAGCACGAGCCCGTCATATCTGTTGATGGCATCCCTGGATATCAATGCAGACATCCTGGAAAAACACGGTGAAAGATCGTTTTCTGCGTGGCAATCCAATATAGAAGATTTCTATGCAAAGGCTGCCGCTGTAGAAGGTCTTAAGCTTATGGAAGTGCCGGGGGCTATGGATAAGACAAAGATAAATATAGATATGAGCTGTTACGGTATAGATGGTAATCAGCTGGAAGAGCTCCTTATGGAGAAAGGCATCTATTCTGAACTTGTGACAGGAAATATCCTTATGTGCATGACCGGCATAGGCAATACCGGGGCTGATTTCGAAAGGCTTTTGGCAGCTCTCAAGAGTATTGCAGAAGAGAGAGCCTTTGATAAGGAAGGATCGGATAATAGTGGTGCTGCCGGCACCGAAGGGTGCGATAAAGCCGACAACAGCGGAGCTGCCCTTTGGATGAAGAGGCGTGCTTTGCATGAGATCCCTAAGAAGAAACAGCAAGTACATATAGATGAAAGTGAAGGTCTTATATGTGCAGCGTCCATCATCCCATATCCGCCGGGAATACCGTTCGTATGTCCGGGTGAGGAGATAGGGCGTGAAGAGATCGAATATATCAAGCTGCTGAGAAATCGCGGCGAGAAAGTCATCGGCGTAGATGAAAACATGTGCGTCGTTGTAGGGAAGGAATAGGGTGAAGAGATGATTTTGTATTTTACCGGAACAGGTAACAGCAGATATGCTGCGAAGTATGCTGCAGAAGCTACAGGCGATCAGGCAGTCGATCTTTTTGATAAGATCAGGAACAAGGACTATACGCCGATGCATTCCGATAAGCCATGGGTAGTTGCAGCGCCGATATATTGCTGGCAGCTTCCTCATGTTGTACGCGACTGGATGATGGCAACTGAATTCACGGGAAGCAGGGAGATATATTTCCTGATGACATGCGGAAGCAGCGTGGGAAATGCCGAGAAGTATCTCAGAAGACTATGTGATGCCAAGGGCTTGGCATTCAAGGGCTGTGCAGAGATCGTGATGCCTGAGAATTATATAGCTATGTTCGAAGCACCGGACAAAGAAAAGGCAGAGCGCATCATAAATGCCGCTGAGCGTTCTCTCAAAAAGGCGGCAGGACATATCAAAGCAGGTGAGCCTATTCTGGGCGAGAAGCCGGATATCAAAGGAAAGCTTATGAGCAGCTTAGTGAACAAGATATACTATCCGCTCATAGTTAAAGACAAGAAGTTCTATGCAAAGGACAGCTACAGCGGATGCGGACTCTGTGCAGAGAAGTGCCCTCTGGGCAATATCGAGTTTGCTGATGGAAAGCCTAAGTGGAGAGGTGACTGCACCCATTGTATGGCGTGCATCGCATATTGCCCTGAAGAAGCGATAGAATACGGCAAAGCAAGCGAAGGTAAGGAAAGATACATCTGTCCGAGATAGATGATCGGAATATATAAAATAATCATAGTAATTAAGGAGAAATAAAATGCAGGAAGTTTTTGCGTCCATAAACGGAGTGTTTTCGTTTATAGGACCGGTATCGGATTTCTTATGGGATTTTCCGACTAATTTTGAATGGTATTCATCTATTCCATTGATCGGTGAAATATCTCTGGCAGTTATCGTACTGCTGGGATCGGGCATATTCTTCAGTTTCAAACTGGGATTCATGCAGATCACATATTTCAAAAAAGGAATACGCACCATGACTGAGAAGAGAAGCGTGGACACAGGTATATCACCTCTGGCGGCTTTCCTCTTGAGTTCAGCCATGAGAGTAGGCCCGGGAAACATCCTGGGCGTTACAGGAGCTATCGCTGTCGGAGGCCCCGGAGCATTGTTCTGGATGTGGGTATCTGCGTTTTTCGGCATGGCTGTAGCGTATATGGAAGCAGCCCTTGCTCAGATATTCAAGGAAAAGAAGGATGATGAGTTTGTCGGAGGTCTGCCTTTCTACGGAAGAAAACTCATCGGAAACAAGGTGTGGGTAGGAGTATTCCTCTCACTGCTTTACATACTTTATGCGCTTTGCTGTCTGCCGGCTCAGGGATTCAATGTAGTATCATCTGTTGGAAGGATCGCGGAGATAGCTACAGGCAGCACTATAGCAGTAGATTCAGCGTTTTACTATATCGTTGGTGCAGTGATAATCCTGCTTACAGCTGTTGCTGTGTTCGGCGGTATCAAGAAGGTGACTAAGTGGACCGATAAAATGGTTCCCGTCATGGCAGTAGTATATGTGCTGACAGTGCTTGTACTGATACTGATCAATCTCGATGCAGTACCGTATTTCTTCAAGGAAGTATTCTCGGGCGCATTCTCACCTGATGCTATATTCGGCGGGCTCTTCGGTACAGTTCTGGCACAGGGTGTTAAGAGAGGTCTCATGTCAAACGAAGCAGGTCAGGGTACTATCACTATGCCTGCAGCGGCTGCAGATGCCAGCCATCCTTGTGAACAGGGCGTCATCGCATCTATAGGAGTATTCCTCGATACCATCGTTATCTGTACGCTGACAGGATTCGTAGTAGTTATGGCTCACTGCTGGACAGGTTCAGGATCTGAAGCATGGTTTGCTCTCGATAAACTGCCTATGTTTACAGAATCACTGGCAGAACTTACACCGGGAACTGCATTCAATGCAGTTATAACTATACTTATAACTATCTGTTTCTGCCTGTTCGCTTATACATGCCTGCTTGGTATGATCAGCTTCTCGGAGATCGCTGCCAACAGGATAAGCAGAAGCAAGACATTCATAAATGTTGTGAGAATAGTAGGCCTTTTCGTAGCAGCCTTCGGTATCCTCTGCAATATGGCAGGACTGGAACTGGGTAACTTGTGGGCATTCTCAGACTTAGGAAATATTTTGATCGTATACTTCAATATACCAATCGTTTATGTAGGCGCCAGATACGTTATTCGTGCGACTAAACATTATAAATTGGACGATGGTACGCCGTTCACTTCTGCAGTGATAGGAAGAGACGACTGTCAGTATTGGGATGATAAGGCAAGTAAGTAGGGCAATAGAGAGGTCATTATGAGTATCAGAACTAAGGCGCTGTTAGCAGTCATAACAGGCAATACGATTTTTGGATTCAGTTTTCTGTTTTCCAAAGTTGCACTGCAGATGACTGTGCCCAGCGTACTGCTTGCTGTAAGATTCACTACGGCATTTGTCGTTCTCAATCTTATAGCTTTTGTTGGAAGGAATATAAAGAAAAAGGATGGGGAACCTCTCGTTGAGTTTTCCTTGAAGGGCAAGCCGCTTAAATATGTGCTGCTTTTAGCGCTGTTTCAGCCGATAATTTACTTTCTCGGAGAGAGCTATGGTATCGAATACACTTCATCGGCCTTTGCCGGCACTATAATAGCGGTGATCCCTATCATGGGCATAGTGTTTGATGTGCTTATCATGAAAGCGGGAGTGACTGTCAAGCAGGTAATATGTGCCGTAGTATCTGTCATAGGGGTAGCGGTGACGACTCTCGGTGCGGAAGGGATGAAGTCTTCTCTTATCGGAGTGCTGTTCCTGCTCGTTGCAGTAGTGGCAGGAGCGTTATTCTATGTTTTCAGCAAAAAATCGGGAGAACATTTCAATGCACTTGAGCGAACGTATGTGATGTTCGCTGCCGGAAGTTTATCGTATATATTAGTGGCGTTGATCCAGTGTGCAGGTGAATATGAGACACTGATATTACAGCCTGTAAGCAGTGGGAACTTTTGGATATGCATACTATATCTAGCGGTCATGTCTTCTGTAGTCGCATTCATTGCGCTCAACTACGGAAGTTCCGGGGTATCAGTTACGGAAGCGTCGCTGTTTGCTAATTTGACGACAGTGATTTCTATAGCTGCAGGCGTTGTTGTGCTGGGTGAAAGTTTCAGTATCCAGCAGATAATCGGTGCTGTAATGATAATCGGAAGCGTATATCTGGCCAATGTCGAAGGCGGCAAAAAGGAGGAATCATAAGGATGACAAACTATTACGTTACATATACATTTAAGAATAAAGATACTAGAAATGCTTTCTATGAAGAGGTGAAGGCAAGTGGTGTGGCAGAGGCTTCCAGAGCGGAAGACGGATGCATAAGATATGAGTATTACTATCATGCGGATTCAGATAATAAGATTTTCTTATGGGAGCAGTGGGAGAGCCGCGAGGCGCAGGCTTTGCACATGACAATGCCTCATTTTGCAGTATTGACGGGCATTAAGGAGAAGTACGAGGTGGAAGCTGAGATACTTATTGAAGATCAGATAATAAGATAGCAAGATAGTACCGATGTATACACTATATATTGATAAATGCGGCTTGACATAAAGCCGCTTTTTTCGTAAAATGTTATGGTGATTGTAAGCAAAGTAAGCTATAAATTTTTATTAACAAAGTTTAGGAGGATAGACAATGGACTTTAAATTATCAAAGACACATTTGCTTCAGCAGGAAATGTATCGTAAGTTTGCAGAAAACGAAGTGAAACCATTGGCAGAAGAAATGGATGAAACTGAAGTTTACAATTTAGATCTGCTTGCTAAGATGCATAAGTACGGCCTGATGGGTATCCCTTACTCCAAGGAATACGGCGGAGTAGGCGGCGACTACCTCTCATATGCACTCTGCATGGAAGAAGTATCAAAGGTTGACGGATCAACTGGTATCACTATCTCAGTACACACTTCACTGTGCTGCTCATGTATTGATTCATTCGGTACAGAAGAACAGAAGCAGAAGTTCCTGAGACCACTGATCGACGGATCAAAGACAGGCTGCTTCGGTCTGACAGAACCAAACGCAGGATCAGACGCTGCAGGACAGCAGACTACAGCTGTTTACGATGCAGAAACTGACGAATACATCATCAACGGTGGTAAGATCTTTACTACTAACTCAGGATTTGCTGATACTAACATCTGCTTCGCACTGACTGACAAGAAGCTGGGAACAAAGGGTATCTCCGCATTCGTAGTTCCTCTGAAGGACGAAGAAGGAAATGCTTACCCAGGAGTAACAGTAAGTGAAAACATCAAGAGAATGGGTATCAGAGCAGCTTCAAACTGCGAAGTATCATACGAAAACGTAAGAGTACCTGCTGCTAACAGATTAGGTAAAGAAGGCGCTGGCTTCAAGATCGCTATGAAGGCTCTGGACGGCGGAAGAATCGGTATCGCTGCACAGTGCGTTGGTCTGGCTCAGGGAGCACTGAACGAAGCTATGGCTTACGTTAAGGAAAGAAAGCAGTTTGGAAGACCTATCTCAGCATTCCAGACTACTCAGTTCAAGCTGGCTGACATGCAGACTAAGATCGATGCTGCTAGACTGATGACTTGGAGAGCAGCTTGCATCAAGGATGCTGGTGAAAACTATGGCCCTGCAGCAGCAATGGCTAAGTTATTTGCATCAGATATGGCTAACAATGTTTGCCGTGAAGCTGTACAGCTGATGGGCGGATACGGATACTGCAGAGAATATCCTGTAGAAAGAGCTTTAAGAGATGCTAAGATTACTGAAATCTACGAAGGTACATCAGAAGTTATGAAGATGGTTATCTCCGGAGCAATGAAAGTAAACGCAAAATAAAACTTAGTTAGTGTGAAGGGAGAACATATAAAATGAAAATAGTAGTATGCATTAAGCAGGTTCCAGACACAAACGAAGTTAAGCTGGACCCTAAAACTAATAGATTAATCAGAGATGGTGTTCCAAGCATCATCAACCACGACGATAAGGCTGGTATCGAAGCAGCTCTGCAGCTGAAGGAAAGAGTTGGCGGAACTGTAACAGTAGTCTGCATGGGACCTCCACAGGCTGACGTAGCTCTGAGAGAAGCTCTGGCTATGGGTTGTGACGACGCTTACCTGCTGTCAGCAAGAGAATTTGGTGGATCAGATACTTGCGCTACAGCTATCATCATCTCATCAGCTCTGAAGAAGATCGGATACGATATCGTATTCACTGGCAGACAGGCTATCGACGGAGATACTGCACAGGTTGGTCCTCAGATCGCTGAAAACCTGGGAATCCCTCAGGTATCATACACAGAAGAACTGATTGACGTTACTGACGAAACTATCACAGTTAAGAGACAGTACGAAGACAGATACCACATCATCGAAGCTCCACTTCCTTGCCTGTTAACAGCAATCCAGGAACTGGCTGAGCCTAGATACATGCACGCTGGTGGCATCATCGACGCTTATGCTAAGGACATCACTGTATGGGGATTCGAAGATCTGAAAGATGTAATCAATCCTGATCACATCGGTCTGATGGGATCACCTACAAAGGTAGTAACATCATTCGGTAAGATGCCTAAGGGTGCTGGAACTAAGCTGGAAGTTACTCCTGAAGAAGCGGTTGAAGCTATCATCGCTAAGATGGAAGAAAGACACATCATTTAATAGGGAGGAGTTGTAACAATGAGCAAAGATATTTATGTAGTTGCAGAGCAGAGAGACGGTAATATTGCCAAGGTTACTATGGAACTGCTGGGTGAAGCAACAAAATTAGCTGGAGAACTTGGTGAAAAAGTATATGCTGTTCTCATGGGAGATCAGATCAAAGATAAGGCTCAGGACCTGATCGAACACGGCGCTGACGGCGTTGTAGTTGTAGAAGATCCTATGCTGGCTGAATACGTTACAGAACCTTATGCAAAGGCTCTGACAGCTGTAATCAAGAACTACGATCCTAACATCGTACTGTTCGGTGCAACATCAATCGGTAGAGACCTGGCTCCAAGAGTAGCAGCTAGAGTACATACTGGTCTGACTGCTGACTGTACAAGACTGGACGTAGACATGAACGAATACTTCGATTTCTTACATGCTACTTCAAATGCTGATACAGATGCTATCGCTAACAGACTGGGCATGGACGACAAGAACCTTAAGATGACAAGACCTGCATTCGGTGGTAACGTAATGGCTACTATCAGATGTGCTGACCACAGACCTCAGATGGCTACAGTAAGACCTGGCGTTATGAAGAAGCTGGACGCTGTTGCTGGTAAGGAAGGTACTGTAGAAGAATTCAAGGTAGAATTCACAGCTGCTGACATGAACGTTAAGATCAAGGAAGTTGTAAGAGAAACTAAGAAGGCTGTAGATATCACAGAAGCTAAGGTTCTCGTATCAGGCGGAAGAGGAATCGGATCACCTGAATTCTTTGACGAACTGCAGAAGGTTGCAGATCTGCTGGGCGGAGAAATCTCATCATCAAGAGCAAACGTTGACGCTGGTTGGATCGCTAGAGACAGACAGGTTGGACAGACTGGTAAGACAGTTAGACCTGACCTCTACATGGCTTGCGGTATCTCCGGAGCTATCCAGCACATCGCAGGTATGGAAAGTTCAGAATGCGTAATCGCAATCAACAAGAACGACACAGCTGCTATCTTCGAAGTAGCTGACCTGGGTATCGTTGGCGACGTTAAGGTTATCATTCCTAAGCTCCAGGAAGCACTGGCTAAGTACATGGAAGAAAACGCTTAATCAATAGACCTACTAAACTTTTAAATAAAGGCTGCTGTCCGTATGGGCAGCAGTTTTTTCTTTTTGCAGAAATCTGCCCTCTCCGGCATTGCTCATTTGCTGGTGCTCCTCGCAGGTGCTTTCCAGAACTTTTCGCAAGAATTGGAGCGATGCGTGAACTCAGTCGCATGCTCCTTCAAACAGCACGCATACGCTTAGCCAATTCTTTTGCTCAAGTTAGTTCTGAAAGCATAGCTGCTCGTCGCAAGGCTGCATTCGCAACGCCGAAGGGGACAAATATTTATGTACAGAAAAAACACAAAACTTTTTTCGCAAAAAAAGTCAAAATAGTTTTTGTCATTTTATGTGCCGAATTGCCGATAATATAATAAAAACGAATTTAAGGAGGCAATTCAAGATGAACACAAGAACCATTACTTCATCAAAGATCAAGAAATTCAAACAGCACTTATTGAATGACGAGAAAAGCATATCAACCATAGACAAGTATATCAGGGATATAACACGATTCATGGACTTCGCTGCAGGTCGCAGCATAGATAAATCCCTGATAATGGAGTATAAGAGGAAACTTGAGGAGAGTTATGCGATAACCAGCGCTAATTCCATGCTTGCAGCTCTTAACTCATTTTTAAAATTCAATAACTGGCACGATTGCTGTGTCAAACAATTTCGTATCCAGCAACAGGGATTCTGCCCCGAAGAAAAAGACCTTACCTATGAAGAGTACAGAAGACTTGTACTTTCAGCAAGGGCAGGAGGTAACGAGAGACTTACGTTAATGATGCAGACCATCTGCGGAACAGGCATACGGATCAGCGAACTAGAATATATCACTGTAGAATCGCTTGCCAGAGGAGAAGCAGTGGTAAACTGTAAAGGAAAGCTTCGTACGGTCTTCATAGTCAAAGAACTGAGAGAAATACTCATGCGATATGCAAAGATACAGGGTATCATTTCCGGTCCAATTTTTGTCACAAGAGAGGGGAAGCCTCTGGATCGTACAAATGCTTGGAGGGAAATGAAAGAGCTATGCCAAAAGGCACAAGTACCCGAAACAAAAGTATATCCTCATAATTTAAGGCATTTATTTGCCAAAACTTTTTATGACCTTGATAAGGATATAGCCAAGCTTGCTGAGTTGCTTGGGCATACCAGTATAAATACTACGAGACTGTATATCATGGCTACTGAAACAGAATATAAGCAAAGCATGGAGGCTATGCGAATTATTGTGAAATAAAAATTCAAAAAATAAAAAATCGATGCGATACGCATCGACGAAATTACAACAAAATACGCATTATGTTGTATCCATATATCAAAAAATGATTTATATATATCTACTAAAAATTTACCATAAAACACTTAAATTTGCAACATTATAAATAGGAAACTATTCAATTTTAATATGTCTCAATACATAAAAAAGCAAGCTCGTATTTGCAGGTAAAGCAAATACGAGCTTTTTCTTTTATTGCGGTTCTCTGGGATCAAGTGAATTCAACGGTTATAGACATTTACAACATAATGCGTATTATGTTGTAGCTTGAAAATTTGGCAAAGACATTGATCGAGGAGAAAAAATATGTCTAATGGCATGATTTATAAAAGAAAAATACTGATTCTTATATCAGCTGTCATATTGATGTTTGCTTCAGCTGTTCAAGTATCAGCTGATGATGCAGATGTCTTAAAACTTAAGCGAAACAGGGATGTGAACACATCATTTTATGTTGAGAACATGTTTCCTGGCGATGTTATCACTAAGGAATATGTAGTTACATCTCCTGAAAAAGGTGTCGACATATATTTCGAGGCAGAGGTAACAGAAGGTAGTAATAACATGAAACTTGCAGAAGTCCTCAAGGTAAAGGTGGATTTACCTGATGATGAAACTGTTCTTTACGATGGCCTCATGAGAGACATGCCTGAAGGAGTGGTCTATAGTCTTGCTTCTGATCAAGATACATTGAGGTATGAGATCACAGCATATCTTGATACTTCTGTCGATAATCCATATATGTATCAAAACCTCAAGGCTGACTTCAAATGGTGGTATGACAAACAGGAAGAAAGCACAAGCCAGCCTCCGAGTGACAAGGAAGAGGACACTTCCGATAAAGATACAGACTCAGATGAAGAAAAAACAGGCGATGATATGAATTTGATCCCGTTCATATGTATTGCAGTGGCAGCGCTCATAATAATCATTGTACTTATGGCATCAAGAAGAAAAAGGGAGGAAGAGTAAGTGGAAGGTAAAGATACTAAAAAGAAACTGATAATAAACGCATCCACATTGATAATCCTCTGTATCGGGCTTTGTGTAGCAAGCTTCGCAGCGGCTCTATTACTTCTTGAAGTTAGGGACAATACATATCAGACCGGCGGTATCGCCATAGACCTTAATGGCGGTGAGCCTGTTATTACAGAAGACGAATTCCTCTTTGAACCGGGAATGACCGTCGAAAAGGAATTTTACATCCAAAACAACAGCACATGGGATGTATATTACAAGCTTTGGTTTACAAACGTGAGCGGAAGTCTTGCAGATGCACTTGAAGTTACAGTGAAGGATGCAGATGGCAACATCTTAGGACAAGGCGTTTTGTCTCAGCTTACACCGGACAATGTACCTTTAGTTAATGACGATACTTTGGCTATAGATCAAAAGAAGACTATGAAAATCATTTTCCATTTCCCTGAAGAAAAAGGAAACATATATCAGGGAGACAGAACTGAATTCCAGCTCAACGCTATTTCAGTACAAACCAAGAACAATCCAGACAAGGAGTATGAATAAGAGGAATGAACTATGAGTAAAGAAAAGAAATCCGGAAAGAAAGCAGGACATGCTGTCTTTAATGTATTCACATGCATAGTGGCAGTGGTCGCAATAGCAGTAATGATATTTACGATCGTATCAGTAACAACATTTGATAGAGCTGACCGTGATCTATTCGGCTACAAAGGATTTATTGTTTTATCTGATTCCATGAGCAAAACTGACTTTGATGCAGGAGATTTAGTTCTTGTTAAAGAAGTCGATCCTGCGACATTACAGGAAGGCGATATCATCGCGTACCAGTCTACCAATATTCATAACTTCGGAGATGTTGTTACCCATAAGATCAGGGAAGTCACCACAGATGAAAACGGCAATCCGGGATTTGTGACATATGGTACCACAACAGATACCAACGATGAGAACATAGTTACTTATGAATATGTCATCGGTAAGTATGTCAAGAGCATACCTAATGTGGGTAATTTCTTCCATTTCCTAAAGACGGTTCCGGGATATTTCGTATGTATCTTCATACCGTTCATGCTTCTCATAATACCTCAGGCTGTCAATACAGTGAAGCTTTTCAGAAGGTATAGAGACGAGCAGATGGGAGCAATAAAGGAAGAACGAAAGAAGCTGGCGGCAGAAAAAGAAGAATCTGAAAAGATGAAGGAAGAACTGGCGATGTTAAAAGCACAGTTAGCCGAGCAACAGAAGACACCTGAACCAAAGCCTGAACCTGTACCAGAACCGCTACCGATACCTGAGCTGAAAGTAAAGGTAACTGAAGAACAGATACAGGCACTTATGGCAAAGCATAACCTGACAAGAGAACAAGTTATAGCAGCAATAGTAAAAAAATACGGTGTGAACAGTTAATAACTGATTTACATATACGCATTTTCTAATGCAACAAACTAATTATCTGTTAAAGGAGGAATATTAAAATGACAGATGTAAAAAGCACAAAGAAAGCATTGATTGCCAGTGTGACGGCATTGATGCTGTGTGTAGTAATGCTTTTTGGTACTACATACGCTTGGTTTACAGACGAAGCAAAGTCTGCAGGCAACATTATCCAGTCCGGTGATCTGGAAATTGCTTTGGAAAAGAGAACTGATGCAGGTTGGGTAGACGCAGAAGGTCAGACTATCAACTTCTACCGCAGTAACGGAGATGTTGCTACTGATATTCTGTGGGAGCCCGGCTGTACTTACGCAACAGAATTTTTCCGTGTGAGAAACACCGGAAACCTTGCACTTAAATTCGATATCGCTCTTTCCAGCGTTACCGGTGACACCAAATTGATGGAAGCTCTTGAATTTAATTATGTTGAGTATGAACTTGATGGCTCCACCATCAAGAGTCAAGGCACTTTTGGTACCATCAAGGGACAACTGTGTCCTAATGGTGTAAATGATCCTAATCTTAAAGATGCAACAGGACAGATTAAACTTAGTGTTCATATGAAGGAAGATGCCGGCAACGAATATGAGAATCTTAAGCTCGAAAATATCGGTGTCGTTGTAACTGCTCAGCAGCTTCCTTATGAATACGACAGCCTTGGCAATCAGTACGATGCACAGATTGAGTCTGTATCCAGTGCATATTTTTCCCAGGGTAGCAGAACTCAGATTAGTGTAGACCTTGCTAATGTTTCTGGTATTACTGATGTGAACAGCTTCTACATCAATATCCTTGATCAGAACGGACAGCTTATTACCAAAATCACTCCTACTCAGAAAACCATCGACAATGAAGTGACGGATGGTAAGATCGCGCAAATCACAGCAAGCGCTGTTGTATATGGCGGTGATTCCTCTTCTTGGGACAATACCGAGTTCGTACCGACTATGAACAATGTGCCTACTACGGCTGTGCTGTATGTTAACGGTGTTCAGAAGGGCAGCGATAATATTTCTGAGCAATTTATCACTTGGCAGGCAATTGTTGACGGCTACGTTGCTCCATAATTGATAAACTCTATCCACGTAAAATAATCTAAAGTCCATCCACTCCTCTTTGTGAGGAGTGGGCGGCATTCAAAGGGCATAAAGAAAGACTTTGTGCCTTTTGATTGCTGAAAATGACAAATAACTTTGAAGGTGAGGAAATTTGAAATTGATTCGCAGGAAAAAGGATAAAACATATACAGGGGCCAGTATGGTGCGGATACTTCTGCCATCGATTTTAGGTGCGGTTCTTTGTTCATTCATGATGGTGGGAACAAGCTGGGCATGGTTCAGCGATGATGTTTCCACAGGCTCGTATACCATACAGACAGCTAACTTTGGAGCTGATGTGACCGTGTCATGTTTGACTGAGACCGACGAGGTTGCTGTTTCAGATACAGGGGTGTATTCGTTGAAAGCCAGAGAAGCGTACAGCGTGAGCTTTGAAACTTCGGGAATAGCGTCAAAGGGATTTTGCACTATGACATATCATGAGGCTGACGAATCAACGGAAACCGTTGAGAAAATGTCAACATCAGTCATGGAAAGCGAAGATAAAATTTCTTTCACATTCATTCCGCAAGAAGACACTGAGTGCCTATTTAATGCTTCATGGGGAGAACCACAGGATGTGACTAGAAGTATGCCTAGAACTATCGTAGATGGTGGTGTTTATGGAGGCACGGTATGCGAAGTTGCTTCAGCAGAGGCACTGAAAACTGCTCTTGATGAAGCCAACACTGATGGGATTACTATCATAAAGATAACAGATAATATTGAAGCTTCGCATGCAGAAGATAGTGAAGATAATTTCATATATGACATCAAAGAAGATACCGATGTTGTGATAAAGATGGATGATGATAAATCATTTAAGGCCACATTGGCATCTGTGGAGGAAGGCGAGTCTCGTTCAGTATTCAAGGTGAGCGAAGGGGCGACGCTGACCATAGACAGCGGTTCATATACTGCGACAACGGGAGAAGAGGATAACGACATATTTGATCTTATAACCAATGAAGGTGGCAACGTCTTCATCAATGGCGGTACTTTCACATTTGATAAGGCAATGGCTATTATAAGAAATATTGTGGGAAGTGATACTGCAACAGCTGACAACAATTCTACCGTCACTATAGATGGAGGGACTTTCAAGCCTGCAGAAGAAAGCTTTACAGGTATTGAGGCATTTATCATCTATACAAATAATGAAAACGAAATAGCAGTAAGCGATAATGCAGTGCTTACTAACGTATCGATCGTACCTAGCATCCCATCGCAAACAGAAAATGACAACGAAGAAGAGTAAAATCTGAGAAAGGTACAGCCCATGCAGACATTGATGACGTCTACATTTGCAGAAAGACTCAAGACAGTCCTTGAAGAACAGAATATAAAACAGGTGGAACTATGTGAAAAGGCCAATATTGGTAAAAGTGCTATGAGTCAATATCTTCATGGTGCGTTTATACCGAAGCAGCAGAAACTGACCGCCATAGCAGAGGTATTGGGCGTATCCGAAAAATGGCTTATGGGATACGATGTATCACGGAACACGCTCGACAGTAAACCGAGCGAAAGTGAAATGGAAGTCATCGTCAAAGATAACTCCATGAAGAAGATGAACATACCCAAAGGAGCCAGAGCAAGAATTAGGAAAACCGATAACATCAGACAAGCCAAAATAGTGAGTTTTACATTAAATGATGAAGGACCAATGCTTCGATTCTATCATTCAGATGGAGACAGAATAATACTGACTGCAGCAGATCCTGCCTATCCACCAATAATATGCGGAGCCGATGACCTGGAAACAGGAAAACTGATAATACACGGTGAGATAATACAAGTCACCATAAAAATCAAATAGAGTTTGAATGCGGAGAGTTTCTCTCCGTATTTTTCATTTAACCGATTGAGCAGACTCTCAAATTATCTGACACATCTATGGGGGAATATGATAAAATACACTTACTGAATTTTTCAAGCACAACAAGGAGAACGCAATGCAGGAAAAGGATATCAAGAAACTGCTGGAACAAGTGAAGAATAACTCAATATCTATTGACGAAGCGGCCGAGACGTTGAAAGATCTGCCGTATAAGGATATGGGATTTGCTAATATAGATAATCACAGAGCGCTCAGAACAGGTTATCCTGAAGTGATATTTTGTCAGGGGAAGACTCCTGAGCAGATAAGAGATATCATGTGTGAGCTGGTCAAAAAAGGCGGCAATATCATGGGAACAAGGGCGACAGAGGAAGATTATGAGGCGGTCAAGGAAGCATTGCCGCAGGCAGTTTTTTTTGAAACTGCGAGGATAATAGCGGTCCTTGATGAACGAAAAAAGGCAAATGGAAATCTGCCGACTGTAGCTGTAGTAACTGCAGGAACTGCAGATATACCGGTGGCCGAGGAAGCTGCCGTAACTGCTGAAATACTGGGCAATAAGGTGATCAGGATATATGATGTAGGCGTTGCAGGAATCCATAGATTGTTCGACAAGCTGACGCAGATAAGAGAGGCAGATGTGGTTATCGCAGTTGCAGGTATGGAGGGCGCTCTTGCCAGCGTGGTGGGAGGTCTTGTTGATTCGCCTGTCATCGCAGTTCCTACCAGCATCGGATATGGTGCGAATCTCGGAGGCATTTCGGCACTGCTTTCGATGTTAAACAGCTGTGCTAACGGAGTTGCTGTAGTGAATATCGATAACGGATTCGGTGCGGCTTATATGGCAGCAGTCATAAACAAAGGAAAATAGTCAAAATACCAAAAATGGATAAACACATATAGATCGGCAGGCAAAAACCTGTCGATTTTTGTCGAATAATGGCAAATTATAGTATTTAATGTAGGATACTGTCGATAATTTTTGTATTATTCCCAACAAATAACAGTTAGAATAGTGTTATTGTCGTTATTACAAACGATTTGTATTTTGTGGGGATATTTATGGAGAAAGAATATATCGGTGATAAGACGAGCCGCATATCTGATATGTCAAATGAGTTCATGTCGCATGAGTTGAAGAATGCTCTCAACATGATGATGGCTTCGTGCACCATGGCACAAAAACATATAGACGACAGAGATAGAGTATTGGATTACTTGAGCAGGATAGACATGACGGTAAGTCGCATGGCGGGATTGATAGACAGCATCTTTGATACCGGAAACAAGAAACGAAAAAACACAGAGGTGATCTATACATCTTTTAAAATAGATAAGCTAAAAAGCGACTTAGAAGATTTGCTCACACCGCTTGCCTTGGAAAAGAATATCAAGTTTACTGTATCTACAGAAGGATTTGTCAGCAGAGAAGTTCTCGGTGACTATGGCAGGATCCTTCAGATCATGGTAAACATCGCGACGAATTCTATTAAATATACTCATTTAGGAGGTGCCGTAAGGATAACTTTTGAAGAAGAAAAAACTGCTGATCCTGAGGTGGTAATGGGCAAGTTCACCTGTATCGATAATGGCGTAGGCATACCTGAAACATTCATGGAACATATTTTCGAACCATATGCCAGAGCGGATGACAAAAGGACAAAAAGTACACCGGGAACAGGGCTGGGTATGTCCATAGTCAAAGATAATGTAGATGCCATGGGAGGCAGCATACATATAGACAGTAAAGTCGATAAGGGAACGAAAGTTACCATACGATTGAAGCTGAAAAAGAATGTTAGAAAAGCATGACTAGTTATACAAATAAACTAGTCATATTTTTTATCTTATGGTACAATATATGGCAAGGATTTAACAACGAAACTTTAACGACAATGAATTAAGGAGTTAGTTATGGAAGCAAAATATAAGCGAGTGCTGCTCAAGATAAGCGGTGAAGCTTTGGCAGGCGACAAAAAAGTCGGTATCAACGAAGAAATGCTGAAGAAAGTCGCTCTGCAGGTAAAGGAAGTAACTGAACTGGGTGTAGAAGTAGCAGTAGTAGTGGGCGGCGGAAACTTCTGGAGAGGAAGAACAAGCAAGGATATGGACAGAGCTACTGCCGACTACATAGGCATGCTGGCAACATGTATGAATGCTCTCTCTCTGCAGGATGCTATAGAAGCAGTAGGAGTGCCTACAAGAGTTCAGACTGCTATCGAAATGAGAGAAGTTGCAGAACCTTATGTTAGAAGAAAGGCAATGAGCCATCTTGAAAAGGGCAAGGTAGTGATCTTTGGAGCGGGAACAGGAAATCCGTTCTTCTCAACAGATACTACAGCAGCTCTCAGAGCAGCGGAAATAGATGCTGAAGTTATTCTGCTGGCTAAGAATATAGACGGTGTATATTCAGATGACCCTGCTACAAACCCTGACGCTGTGAAATACGATGAAGTAACACATCAGGAAGTGCTTGAAAAGGATCTGAAGGTAATGGATTCAACAGCAGCTGCGCTTTGCAGAGATAACAACATTGCAATACATGTATTCGGACTTTCAGAAGAAGGTAATGTTATGAAGGCCGTATGCGGTGAAAAGATCGGAACTATCGTTAGATAGATCATGTGATAAATCAGTTAAATAAGAACATTGAATAATATATGGAGGAATTAAAATGAGCGATTTTGATATGAAAGCTTTAGAAGGTAAAATAGAAAAAAGCAAGAGCATGCTGAAGGAAGATCTGTCCACAGTAAGAGCAGGTCGTGCTAATGCTGCACTGGTTGACAAGGTAATGGTGGAATACTACGGTACACCTACACCTCTGAAGGCACTGGCTAATATTTCAGTTCCTGAACCAAGAACTCTGCTGATCTCACCATTCGATCCTAAGAGCATTCCTGAAATCGAAAAGGGAATCAACATCGCAAATATCGGAATCAACCCTGTAAACGATGGTAAAGTAGTTAGACTGCAGATCCCGCAGGTTACAGAAGAAAGAAGAAAAGAACTGACTAAGGTCGTTAAGAAGATGGGTGAAGACACTAAGGTGGCAGTTAGAAACCTTAGAAGAGATGCTAACGATAAAGTTAAGAAGATGGAAAAGGCAGGGGATTTCACAGAAGACGATTCCAAGAAGACTCTTGAAGATATCCAGAAGCTCATCGACAAGGCCGTTAAGGATATCGATAGTATCGTAGCAGACAAAGAAAAGGAAATCATGGAAGTTTAAGAGCAAGGCGCTTAACGACTTCGCAAGTTAGAGCAAAGATGATAGATGTGGCCTTTCGGTCACATCTATTTATACGATATGGAGCATATATGCTTAATAAGGAAAGAATGCCCGAGCACGTAGCTGTCATTATGGACGGAAACGGCAGATGGGCAAAAGAAAAAGGCGTACCGAGACTGGTAGGACATAATGCAGGAATGCAGGCTATGAAGAAGATCGTAGACCATTCCGACAAGCTGGGGATAAAGCATCTGACCGTATATGCATTTTCCACAGAGAACTGGAAAAGATCCATGGAAGAGGTTTCAGGGATATTCAAGCTTCTCGTCAAATGGGTAGCCAGCGACCTCAAAGGTCTTATCGACAATAATGTAAGAGTAAAGGTACTGGGAGATTATACTGTTCTTCCTGAAGACGCAGTAAAGAGTCTTGAGAAAACCCTTGAAGCGACGAAGGACAATACAGGTCTTCAGTTCAACATTGCACTGAATTACGGTGGCAGAGATGAGATAACAAGAGCAGTGAAGAGCCTAGCAAAGAAAGTGAAAGACGGCGCTTTGGAACCGGAAGATATAACTGAAGATGCCATTTCTGCTGAGCTTTTCACAGGCGTTTACAATGCAGACGCACCGGATCCTGAACTGATAATCAGGACAAGCGGTGAGCTGAGACTCAGTAATTTCCTGCTGTGGCAGAGTGCATACAGCGAGCTGGTATTCCCGGAAGTTTACTGGCCGGATTTCACTCCTGAAGAGTTTGAAAAAGCGATAGCTGATTATCAGAGCAGAGAAAGAAGATTCGGAGGAAGAAAATAATGAAAACAAGAGTATTATCGGGACTCATAATGGCGCCGCTTCTTGTGATACTTTATTTTGGCGGTTACATCCTGTTCGCAGCATGTTTCCTGATCGGTATCATGGCGGTAAGAGAATTCTACAACGGATTCCATGCTATGGATATCAAGCCTAATTACGGCATAGCAGTGATCGCAGCAATAGCACTCTACGCCATCGACATATTCACAGATGACCCTCAGTGGTATATGCTGTGGTTCTTTGCAGTAGTCCTCGCAAGCCTCCTGTACTTATTCAATATCGAGCATAGAAAACTTGAAGATGCTATGGCAACCATAACAGGTATCGTATATGTTGTATTCTTCTCTTTCCACGTTACTTTAGTAGAACAGACAGAGTACGGCATCCTTATCTGGCTCGTAGTGCTGACTGCATTCGGTACAGATATCATGGCATACTTCTCAGGATTTTTATTCGGAAAACATAAGCTGTGTCCTAAGATCAGCCCTAAGAAGACTATCGAAGGATCTATCGGAGGAACGCTGGGAAGCGTTATCCTCAGTGGACTGTTCGGATACTTCTTCGCTCCTGAAGTATTGGTGCACTGTCTTGTGATCGGTGTGCTTGGCGGTATCGTTTCACAGTTTGGCGACCTGACAGCGTCTATCTTCAAGAGAAAGATGGGCATCAAGGATTACGGAAATCTCATACCGGGACACGGCGGGATCCTTGACAGATTCGACAGCGTCCTGTTCACAGGACCTATGGTATATTACTATATAGTGCTGGTGATACTGTAAATTGACAACAAGCCGGAGAATAATATGAAGAGAATTTCGATTTTAGGGAGTACAGGTTCCATCGGGACCCAGGCTCTGGAAGTAATAGCAGATAACAGAGATAAATTCACAGTAGCAGCTCTTTCATGCGCTAAAAGCATAGAGCTGCTTTGTGCGCAGATAGAAGAGTTCGGACCGCAGGCCGTATGTGTTGATAGGGAAGAAGACGCCAAGCTTATCGCAGATAAATATCCGGGCATCGAAGTATATCACGGCATGGAAGGGCTCAATGCCATCGCATCAATGGAAGATTGTGACATGGTCCTGAATTCCCTGATGGGAAGGAGAGGGCTTGAACCTACGATGGCAGCTATCGAAGCAGGCAAGGACATTGCATTCGCCAATAAGGAAACTCTCGTTGTAGGCGGAGAACTTGTAATGGATGCAGTCAAGAGAAAAGGCGTCAAGCTGCTGCCTGTAGACAGTGAACATAGCGCCATTTTCCAGAGTCTGCAGGGAAATGAACATAATGAGATCAGAAGGATACTTCTGACTGCTTCAGGCGGACCGTTCAGAGGATACAGCCTCGAGCAGCTGGAGAACGTAACATTAGCACAGGCACTCAAGCATCCGAACTGGTCAATGGGAAGCAAGATCACTATAGACTCTGCTTCCATGATGAACAAGGGGCTTGAGATAATCGAAGCTAAGTGGCTTTTCGATGTGCCTGTAGACAAGATACAAGTCGTGGTACATCCTCAGAGCATACTCCACTCTGCAGTGGAATACATGGACGGAAGCGTTGTAGGACAGATGGGACTTCCTGATATGAAGGTGCCTATCGCGTATGCTTTCTCATATCCTGACAGGATCGATCTGTCTACGATAAACAAGAGCCTTGATCTGTTCGCACTTAAAGACGGGATGACTTTCTATCCTGCTGATACCAAGGTTTTCAAGACAGTCGAGATGGCTTACGAAGCATGCAGAAGAGGAGGAAGCTATCCTGTAGTTTTGAATGGCGCAAATGAAGTTCTTGTAGATCTTTTCCTTCATGAAAAGATCAGATTCATAGATATCCAGAATACACTTGTAAAAGTGATGGAAGAGCATGATCCTAAATTTGGACTGGATCTTGAAGGGGTTCTTGAGATGGATATGAGAATAAGAGATGAAGTGAGGAATATGTTTTAGCAGGAGGGAAAACTGAACTATGACATTTATTTATGCAGTTTTGATATTTTGCCTGCTCATATTTGTGCATGAATTCGGGCATTTTGTTACTGCCAAACTATGCGGTATCAAAGTGAATGAGTTTTCAATAGGTATGGGTCCGGCGTTTTTCAAAAAACAGAAAGGGGAAACTCTATACTCTGTCAGAGTGTTTCCTATAGGAGGATTCTGTGCCATGGAAGGTGAGGATGAAGACTCGGAAGACGAGAGAGCCTTCAACAACCAGCCGGCGTGGCAGAGAGCAATAGTGCTGTCTGCAGGATCGTTAATGAACCTGCTTACAGCTATCGTGTTGATGATAATCATCGCATTTTATATGGGTCAGGCGACTACTACCATCGACGTGGTAAACGACGGCTCACCGGCATATGAAGCAGGTATAATGCATGGTGATGAAGTTATCAAGATAGATGGTGAAGAACTCACGGAATGGAAAGATTTCCAGACGATCGTAGGCGAAAGTGACGGGAAGGAAGTTACATTCACGATCTTAAGAGACGGGCAGGAGATGGAGATAACAGCAACTCCTGAGTACGATAAGGAATCAGGAAGAAGCCTTATAGGTGTAACGCCGACCATGGAAAGAAATCCTGTGAAAGCTGTGGGCGCCGGTATCAGGAGTACATGGGACATGACTGTCATGATGTACCGGCTTATAGGACAGTTGTTTACAGGCGAGATCCCTGTAGATCAGCTTAGCGGTCCTGTAGGTATAGTTTATGTAGTAAATGATTCGGCTAAGATGGGGCTTATCTATGTTGTGAATCTGGCGGCACTTCTCAGTTTGAATCTGGCAGTAATAAACTTGCTGCCTTTCCCTGCACTGGACGGCGGAAGGCTTCTTTTCCTTCTGATCAGAAAGATAACAGGCAAGCGTGTTACAGACGAGATGGAGGGCAAGATCCACTTCATCGGCATCATGCTTCTGTTCGCGCTGATGATATATATCACATGGCAAGATATAATCAGATTTATAGTACCGATATTCTCATAAGAAGACGCATCATCAAGATGTGCGGAGGAGCTTATGAAAAAAACAGTTAAATGCGGAAATATAATAATTGGCGGAGGAGAACCTGTCTCTATCCAGTCAATGACTAACACGAAAACTACAGATGTGCAGGGTTCTCTTGCGCAGATAAGAGCACTTGAAGAAGCAGGATGTCAGATAGTAAGACTGGCAGTTCCCGATATGGATGCAGCTGCTGCATTCAAGGAGCTCAAGGCTAAAGCTAATGTGCCTCTCGTTGCCGATATCCATTTCGATCATCGTCTTGCCATCGCAGCTATCGAAGCAGGGGCAGACAAGGTGAGGATAAATCCCGGCAACATCGGTTCGGAAGAAAATGTGAAGAAGGTCATCGATGCCGCCAAAGCTCGCCGTATACCTATCAGAGTCGGTGTCAATTCAGGATCTCTTGAGAAGGATATCGTAGCAAGAGACGGCGGTGTTACTGCTGTAGGACTTGCAGAAAGTGCTCTGAGAAACGTAGCTATTCTTGAGAAATACGATTTTGATGATATAGTTATTTCACTAAAATCTTCCGATGTGAAGATGAATTATGATGCATATAAGATAGTTCATGATAAGTCGAACTATCCGTTACATATAGGCGTGACTG
>JAFQBD010000033.1 GCA_017416795.1 Bacillota bacterium
ATTCGGTGCTAACGCTATGTCAGCAGCAGCAGCTCTGAAGGTTATCGAAATCATGGAAAGAGATGACTATCCTGGTAAGGCACAGCACATCGCAGAAAAGGTAAGAACAGCATTCGATGCATGGGTAGATAAGTATGAAGTAGTTGGTAACGTAAGAGGTACAGGCGCAATGATGGGTATCGAATTCGTAACTGACAAAGAAACTAAGACACCTAATGCTGCTATCGTAAGCGCTATCGTTCAGGAAGCTATGAACAACGGTCTGATGCTGGAAGCAGCAGGTACATACGGAAACGTTATCAGATTCCTCTGCCCACTGTGTGCAACTGACGCTCAGCTGGAAGCAGGTATCGAAATCTTCGAAAACGCTCTGAAGGCTTGCATGTAATCGGAGACTTAAGTAAATAACTTGCTTGAGACAATAAAACAAACTATAATGTAGGTGCGGATCATTCCGCACCTATTTTAATGCTTAAAACATGAAGGAAAGAGAAATGGAAAAACAAAGCTTTCTAAAGAGAAAAGATATTGAGATCTCAGCAAAGAGATATTTTCAGGACGCCATGTCAGCTATGGCATCCGGACTATTCGCATCCCTGCTTATCGGAGTTATTTTTGATACGCTGGGTGTACAGACAGCCAACTTGTTCGGGGATAATGCCATATCGGCATTCATGATAGAAATAGGCGGACAAGCAAAGGCATACATGGGAGCAGCTATCGGTATAGCTGTTGCGTGGGGTCTTAAATCACCGCCATTGGTACTGTTCACATGTTCCGTAGTAGGGATGATGGGTGCTAACATGATGGGATTCGGCATCGAATACAGCGGCGGTCCCGCAGGTGCATTCATCGCGGTCATCCTTGCGGCAGAATTCGGTAAAGCCGTATCTAAGGAAACTAAGGTTGATATCATCGTAACTCCGGCAGTTACTCTCATCGTCGGCGGTATAGCAGCCAAACTGGCAGGACCTGCCATCGGATGGCTGATGATGAAACTTGGTGAACTTATCATGACTGCTACAGAATGGCAGCCGTTCCTCTTCGGTATAGTTATCGCAGTATTAGTAGGACTTGCGCTTACAGCGCCTATCTCAAGTGCGGCGATCTGTATCATGCTCGGACTTTCAGGTTTGGCGGCAGGTGCGGCTACAGTGGGATGTTGTGCTCAGATGGTAGGCTTCGCAGTGGCAAGCTATAAGGAAAACGGTGTAGGAGGACTGGTAGCTCAAGGTATAGGAACATCCATGCTGCAAGTTTCCAACATAATAAAAAATCCTTGGATACTTGTTCCGGCAACGCTGGCCGGTGCCATAATAGGACCTTTGTCCACTTGTGTATTCAAGATGACAAACATTGCGGTAGGTGCAGGCATGGGTACATGCGGACTCGTTGGGCAGATCGGTACTTTCACAGACATGGGATTCACATTCGATGTTCTCTGGAAAGTAGTGCTGCTCCACTTCGTACTGCCGGCTATCCTTACATTGATCATAGACAGACTTCTCAGAAAGACCGGTAAGATCAAGGACGGAGATTATAAGCTGGATCTGTAAGCTTGATATTGTTGAATATAGTGAGAATGGAGAAATCATGGATCAAAAGATTTGGCAGGACGCTGTGGATTTCCATGGTCACGAATGTGGAGGCCTTGCACTCGGTGTTAGGGCGGCAATGGAAGCACAGAAACGATTTGATATAGAGCGTTCACATGATGAAGAAGTAGTATGCGTAACAGAAAACGATGCCTGCGGTGTAGACGGGATCCAGTATATACTTGGATGTACCTTGGGTAAGGGGAACCTGATCTATCACGGCACCGGCAAGTTCGCATTCAACTTTTTCGATCGCAGGACAGGCGATGCATTCAGGTTGATGGCCAGAGACAAAAAAGAAGGTCTGTATGGACGCGAATATATAGACTTCGTGCTGAGTGCACCTTTGGAAGAAGTCTTTGACGTCAGCAAGCCGCGGATAGATGTGCCTGCAAAAGCCAAAAGTCTCAAATCGCTTAAATGCGATGTTTGTGGAGAGAAGGCACCTGAGAATAAGATGAGATTTATGGACGGCAAGGTCGTGTGCCTTGACTGTTATACCGATTATAACAGAGGTTGGTAGAGTAGATTGGCGCCGGGCGCCTATAAGGAGAAGATATGAAAACTGTAGCAGTAGTAGACGGCCAGGGTGGCGGCATCGGTAAAGCCATCGTAGAAAAAGTAAAAAAGGCATTCCCGGATCTTGAAGTGATAGCACTGGGTACCAATGCAGTCGCGACAGGACAGATGCTGCGTGCCGGAGCTGACGAAGGTGCGACAGGTGAAAATGCCATAATCCATAACATGCAGCATGTAGATATCGTCATGGGAGTTATCGGCATCCTCAATGCCAACGCTATGATGGGAGAACTGACACCGGCTATGGCAACAGCCATCGGCGGCAGCCACACATATAAGATACTCCTTCCTATCAATCGCTGTCACATCCATGTCGTAAGTGTAGAAGAACAGCCGCTGGGAGTCCATATCGACAATGCGGTGGAGGCGCTTAGAGAGTATCTAGCATAGAGTGCACCAATAAATATAGTAGGTTCTCTTGTATTCGCAGTAAGCATAATTTTCATGAGAGTTTTTCTGTAATTTAAGCATATTTTGATTAAAATATGCATGGTATTCTCTTAGAATAGTAGAAATCAATAAAACCATGGGAGAAAAAGGTCGATTTATCCCATGGATTTTTATTTTATCTAACGGACAAGAGAAACTAAGAAAATAGGTGGATAAATATTGCTATAAAAACATGGAAACTCCCATAGCGAATGGGTCGATATGATAATCAAGAGAAAACCCTATCTTGAAAAACCCTTATCAATTTCGCACAATAAAAATCTGTTGATTATTTTTCTAATCGTTTTACCATCTTTTAGGTCCGAGTCTAGTGTCCATATCAAATTATCCCAAGGTCTATATCCAAGCGCCATATAGTCTTTGATTCTTTGTTGATTTTTTGCCATATAAGCCGTGTCATTTTCTCTGCCGAAATGTTCCCATATAACTTTCGTTTTATTAGGGCGCATTACTATGAAGTCAGCATAATAAATCGTGTTGCTGCACTTAATTAGAACATCGTTTTGATATGGTAAACCTACTGCCTCAAGTGCGTTTGCGATTTCGCGCTCTGACTTGGAACGAACTAAAATATTATTGGTTGTTGAATATTGATAATCTTCTTCATGATATGGGTTTTTAATATAAGGTTGTTTGCCCCAATCAGAAGTGGAAGAAATAAGGATATCGTTTACGGGAATATTTGAATAACGATCAGCAAGTGTTAGTATAATATTATCTGAGTAAATATCGTTATAAGATTTCAAGATATGCTTTAATGCTTTTTCGTTTAACTCTAGCTGTTTGAGCTGTTCATTCCAAAACTCACGTAACATTAAATCATGGATTCTTTGTTTGTTTTTAGATATTCCTATTTCACCATGCTGATTCCGTTCAGAATAGTAGGCGCGGTCACCTTTTACTCTGCAAACTATTTTTGAATCGCCATAAGAAGAAAGACTATTGTTTATACTGTCAATACGTTTTCTAGTACCTGCCAATAAGGCAGATAGTTCTGATTTTGAAATATACATATATTAAACTCTCCTTTCCCAATATACCGGTGAAATAAAAATAACAATTACCCCCCCTCACATAGTTTACAAATATTTCCAGAAGATGTCAATAAAAAACGAACCGTTGATAATCATACGGTTCGTATGTTTACGATGATGTTCGGTAGGCAATGCAGCTACAGATCCTTAAACTTGAACGTCGCATCGCCATTAGCATAATCAGCAACGATATGACCTTCACCTACAAGCTTATACTTATAAGTAACAAGTCCATCGAGTCCTACAGGTCCGCGGGCATGGATCTTGCCGGTACTGATGCCGACTTCCGCACCAAAGCCGTAACGGAAACCATCAGCGAAGCGAGTGGAACAGTTCTGGTAAACTCCGGCAGAGTCGACCAGAGCCATGAACTTCTCGGCAGAATCTTTATCTTCTGTGATTATACAGTCTGTATGATGTGAGCCATATCTATTGATATGATCGATAGCCTCATCGATATCATCAACGACTTTCACAGACAAGATGTAATCAAGATACTCAGTCTTGAAATCTTCTTCCGTAGCTTCTTCGCAGTGGATAAGCCCCATGGAGCGGACATCGCAGCGATAAGATATCTTATCTCCCGAGGCATCAGCCAAAAGCGGTATGATGAGATCAGCTATATCTTTATGGACCAGCAGAGTTTCTGCAGTATTGCATGCAGCCACATACTGTGTCTTCGAGTCGATGATTATAGGGATAGCCTTATCGATATCTGCAGCACCGTCAACATATATATGACATATACCGTCAGCGTGGCCCATCACAGGGATCTTGGAGTTATCCATGATATACTGGACGAATTCGTTGGAACCGCGCGGGATAAGAAGATCCACGTAGTCGTGACATTTGAGAAGTTCGCCTATTTCGGCACGATCTTCGATCAGCACAGCGAAACCTTCAGGAAGTCCTGCACCTACGGCAGCTTCATATATAGTTTCAAAGAGCACTCTGTTAGTATTTTTTGCTTCGCTTCCTCCCTTGAGAACAGCGCAGTTGCCGCTTTTCATACAAAGTGCAGCTATCTGCACCAGTGCATCAGGCCTTGATTCAAAGATGACGCCAATTACTCCGATAGGACATGTTGTTTTAGTGAGAACGAGGCCATTATCAAGTTCTCTGTTGAGTAAGGTCTTGAACAGAGGATCCTCAAGATCCACAAGATCATTGATCCCGGTGATGCAAGTCTGCAGCTTATGCGCATCGAACTTGAGCCTGTTTACTATAGGAGCCGGCAGTGATGCCTCTTCAGCTGCTGCCAGATCTTTCAGATTGGCTTCGAAGATAGCCTCCTTGTTTTTTTCAAGGGCTGATGCTACGGCATCGAGGGCAGCATTTCTCGTTTCTTCAGGCAGTGACGCCAGAACGAAGCTGTCGTTTTTTACCTTCCTTATACTGTCAATAAACCCATTGCTTCTATTATCCGTAAAATCCATATCAGTATCCTTTCTCATATCATATATCGGCCATAAACACTTCTATGAACGCCTTCACAAAGTGATTGGTCTCCATGAAATTCCTGTCATTGTGATCTTCCAGTACGAGAAAACCGCTGCTGCTGGAAGGGTATTTTTCGAATGATTCTCGATCGAGCCCTGCCGCATCCAGATCTATTATGCAAAGTCCGCTCTCCCTCAGGACAGGCAGCTGCATGCTGAAAGACATGTTTCTGCTGTCAAAGCGGCTCTCTGCAGGCCAGTCTCCGTATGAGAACCCCATATAGTCTATGCCATGACCTATTTGTCTTCCGGATATGAACAGGCTGTTTTTCTCAGTCTTGATTTTCTCAACTACCAGAGCAGGCAAGTTCTGCCCGGATCCTTTACCTTCATTACCCTTCGGAAATACAGGGAATCCCAGATGGTACATGGCTTTGTGGATATCACATTTACTCAGCACCTTTATCAAGCGAGTCAGCTGCAGCACATCATCACTGTTATGAAGCAGAATCTTTGACTCTAGCTCAGGATCACCGCTTTTCTCATACTTGTTATACAGCTCGACGCTTTCTGCACCAGAGATCTCATCATCACGGCTCTGCCACAGCCCCATATAATTCTCAACAGTTTTCTGCTTGAGATTAGGCACGAATTTCTTGATAGGTGAGTGACCGTTGACGACAAGATATAAGTCAAGGTTATACGGAAGCAGTGCGGCAGTATCGAAGGTGCTCGCCGCAAGACCATTGTATGCGCCTATCCCATGAGTCTTCATCCTGCGGGCAATAAACGGCATATCGAAATGTTTGCCATTATAAGTGATGACCATGTCAAAATCCGATATCAACTCATAGAACTTCTCTAGGGTCTGTTTTTCTTCGCTTCTGCTCTCTGCGAAGAACTGATGCATGGTCCCGCTTTGGATATCGAAGAGCCCGCCCAGAATGAACTTATTTCTTGATGGATCGAGACCTGTAGTTTCGATATCGAGGACGCCTATCTTCATGCCCTTGAAATAAAAGTCCAGTGCATTGCTCGTATATATGTTTTCATCAAAATGTTTCGTAATATGTTTCATGGAGATATTGTAGCATATTGATCAAAAAAACAAAAGAGACCTAAAAGGTCTCTTTTGTTAAAAGGGGTATTGGGATTAGAGATTAATGAGGTTATCAGGGGGATAACCACAGCTTGATTATAAGTGAAACCTTTTGAAAAATCAAGGTATTTGTAGGAAAAAGTCAGTAAAAGTCGAACGAATATGAGATAAAAAGAGATTTATAAAATATATAATTGTTTTATCAAAGGGGTTACCCCGAGCAACAATATAATAATGTAATAATTACGGAGGAATCAAAAATGGAAGTTTTGAAAGTATCAGCCAAATCTAATCCGAATTCAGTAGCAGGAGCACTGGCAGGAGTGTTGAGAGAAAAAGGCGGAGCAGAGATACAGGCGATAGGAGCAGGTGCACTTAATCAGGCAGTAAAAGCTATCGCTATAGCAAGAGGGTTCGTAGCCCCGGGAGGAATAGATCTTGTATCTGTTCCGGCATTTACGGATATAGAAATAGAGGGCGAAGAGAGAACAGCCATCAAGTTGATCGTAGAGCCCAGATAAATGCAAAGCACACATTATGCAACATGCAGAGAGGTATGAGAATGCCTCTCTTTTTATTTCGTTCAGAGATCTATGGCTATTTGATTTATTCTCCTTGATGGGGTATAATCTTCACAGCACAGGAGGCATGAAATGAATCAGCTAAAAGAGACTATAGAAAACAGCAGAAAAATAGTAATAAAAATAGGAAGCAACGTTCTTTCTGATAAGAACGGGGCAGTGAATAAAAAAGTTATGCACAATATCGTTGAGCAGGTGAACGATCTGATCGGTATGGGAAAACAAGTGATCCTCGTCTCATCAGGCGCCGGCATCTGCGGCGTAGGAGCCATAAATAAGTGGAGCAGACGCGGCGACATCAACTATAAGCAGGCACTTTGTGCTATCGGACAAGTAGAACTTATGATGGCATATAAGGAGTATTTCGCAGATTACGGTATACACGTGGCTCAGATCCTGCTTACCAGAGATGACTTCAAAGATCATCACAGGACTCTCAATATCAGAAATGCCATGTTCACGCTCATAGATGAGGGCGTAGTTCCCGTTATCAATGAAAACGACAGCGTAAGCGTAGATGAGATAAAGATCGGCGATAACGATACTCTGGCAGCACTTACAGCTAACCTTTGGAATGCAGACTTGCTTATCGTACTCAGTGATATAGACGGTGTTTTCGATAAAGACCCTAAGGCTAACGAAAATGCTGAGCTGATCGAACTGGTTGAAAATGCAGAGCAGCTGGAAAGAACTATAGACATCGGAGAAAAGAGCTCCTTTGGCACAGGCGGTATCGCCACTAAGATAGAAGCCGCAGCCAAGGTGAATAAGTATGGCATACCGATGCTGCTCCTAAACGGATCTAAGCAGGACATCATAAGAGCAGGTCTATCAGGTGAAGGTAAGGGGACATTGTTCCTCGGAGAGATCTGCAAGTAGAGAGCAGAGTTAGAAAGTTAGGAGAAAGATATGAAAATAGGTTTCATAGGGATAGGAAATATGGGAGGAGCCATCCTCTCAGGATATGCACAGGCAGAAGCTTCAAGAGATCATCAGCTGATGGCATTTGATATGAACGAGGAGCTATGCGCCAAAACCAAAAGCGTGATCCCGCGCCTTGAAGTTTGCGAAAGCAGCAGTGCGCTTTGTAAAGCGGCGGACATGATAATTATCGGCGTTAAGCCTCAAGTCATAGAGGGCGTGCTGGAAGAGATCGCAGGCGCATACGATGCGAGCAAGACTATCGTATCGATGGCTGCAGGCGTCGATATGTCTGTTATAGAAAAACATCTTGGAAGTGATGCTAAGGTCATCCGTATCATGCCTAATACACCTGCGAAAGTCGGCGAAGCTATGATAGCCGTTTGCAGGAACGATAATACTGAACCTGCAGTTTTTGATGCAGCTATGGATATGTTCAGCTCCATAGGTATGGCGGAAGAAGTGGACGAAAGCCTGATAGACTGCGTCATCGGTGTCAGCGGCAGCAGCCCTGCATATACATATATGTACATCGAAGCTTTGACCGATGCTGCTGAGGCTAACGGTATGGAGCATGCAAAGGCGCGTATTTTCGCAGCCCAGGCCGTTCTCGGCGCAGCTAAAATGGTTCTGGAAAGTCCTGAAACACTGGAACAGCTGAGGATCAATGTATGTTCACCGAACGGTACGACAATAGAGGCCGTGAACAAATTGTTTGATAACGGATTCATGGATGATGTGAAGGAAGGATTCCAGGCAGCAGTAGACAGATCCATCGAGATGGCGGAGGAAAAAAGAAAATGATCTTTGAAGAAAAGAAAATCAGCAGCCAGCGCATATATGAGGGTGCTATCCTCAACGTGAGACGTGATAAGGTCACAGCATATGGCGGCGAAGCATACAGAGAAATAATAGAGCATAACGGAGCTGTAGCCATGGTGCCTATAACCGATGAAGGAAATATAATCATGGTCGAACAGTTCAGATATGCATGCGGCAGAACTGTACTGGAGATACCTGCAGGCAAGATAGATGCAGGAGAGACAGATCCTGCGAAAGTGGCGGCAAGAGAACTGAGAGAAGAGACGGGATATACTGCAGACAACATCATACTTCTCGGCAAGATAAATACAAGCGCAGCATATTCAGAAGAGATGATAAGTGTATATGCGATGACAGGTCTTACTCCCGGAGAGCAGCAGCTTGATGATGATGAAGCACTCAATGTGATCGAGATGCCGTTCAAAGAAGCTTACGATATGGCAGCTTCCGGCAAGCTGATAGATGCTAAGACTATAGCCGCATTGCTTATGGCAAAAGAACAGTTGGGACTATAGGATATGACAAAGTGTCTCGACTATACAGCCGGCAGCTATGCCCATAAGTGAAATGAATATCATGGTCATAAGAGATCTTCCTTTCGAGGAAGGTCTTTTTGATTTGATGATCTCTTCTCGTGAACAAGTGAAGGTGACGGAAGCAAGAAGTATGGCTGCAGGGATCAGAAATAGTGCGGGAGGAACTATCTCTGTCAGCGACAAAACCAGAGCATTTTCTGCGCCGCTGATCTGTATCAGTCCGCAGCAGAAACCTATAGCGAAACTCTTGTACCACAATACTGCGAAAGGAAGGAAGCTAAGTAAGCCGGACAGCATAGCGGCCATCATCACTGCAGCGGCTGTATAATTCGAAAACAAGGAAGATAGGAGGATACGGACAGGGTGTTCAGTATCATCGCTTATTGACGATATTAATAATGACGAAAGTTCCCTGCTGTTTTCTTCAGACAGACCTGTGCTGAAAAAAAGACCCGAGAAAAGGCCGAAGAAAAAAATAAATACGGAGATAGCGAGAGCTTTCTTCAATTGTGGATCTGCAGACCTTTGCACGTGCACTGCCTTTTGCATATGTATGTCCTCCTTGAGTTCAATAAAGAATATGCGAAACGGACATGTGTTATGACATCAAAGTAGTCGTAGAATAAATTTACAAAAATATTATTGTAAACCATGTCCTGCAGGCGTATAATGAAAAAGCCCACATTTTGGCAAGATGCGGTGATGATACGGCATCGAGTGAGGCGTTAGGAGAGGAATTATGTATATCAAGGATTTTATCGAATATTTACAGAGAGAACGCAGGATGTCAAAGAATACTCTGGAAGCATATAAGAGAGATGTTCATGAGTTCGTAGCCTTTGAAGGAGCAAGAGGCATGACAGATCTGCTTGATACATCAAGCACCGAGATCGTAGCCTTCCTGCATGATCTGAAAATCTCAGGCAAGTCTGCCGCTACAGTAAACAGGAAGCTGGCTTCGGTGAGAGCATTCTTTAATTTCCTGATGAATTCCGGACTTGTAAGCAGTAATCCTACAGCAGATATCAAATCTCCTAAGATAGAGAGAAAGGAACTTGAGTATCTGACTCTTGAGGAAGTGGACAAGCTGCTTGAAACTCCCGATGACAGCATAAGAGGCATAAGAGATAAGGCTATACTCGAGGTGCTTTATGCCACAGGTATCAGAGTTAGCGAGCTTATCGAAGCGGATCTTGAAGATATAAATATGAGGATGGGCTTCATAACTTGTGACGGAGAGCAGAGCAAGGCGCGTATCGTACCGCTGGGAAGACCTGCACGCGCAGCTTTGGAAACATACATATATGAAGCGAGAAATGCACTGGTAAAAGATAATACAGAAGAAAAAGCTCTCTTCGTGAATTACTACGGAAGCAGGATCACAAGACAGGGACTTTGGAAGGTGCTGAAGGAGTATGGAGAAAAAGCCGGTATAGAGAAGAAGCTGACACCTAACATCATGAGAAATTCTTTTGCTGTACATATGCTGCAGAACGGAGCAGACCTGAAATCCTTGCAGGAGCTTATGGGGCATGAAGATATTTCTGCCACTCAGGCATACCTGGCAGTTACTAAGAACAGGATAAAGGATGTATATGATAAGACGCACCCGAGAGCATAAAAACTATTGGAATTTCAATAAAAAATGCTTGCAAAAGCTTGGACACTGATATATAATAACATGGCATGTGCGAAGAACGCATGTCGTGATTTTACGGGCGGTCCTCTGTAGACAGCACTGGAGCTGAGTTTGCACGAACGTCTTGGAGGGAAGGAGGAAAATATCAATGAACGTATTAGATCAGGTAGTACAGGAATATATCAAGACTGATATCCCTGCATTTGGCGTGGGCGACACTGTTAAGGTTCACGTTAAAATCAAAGAAGGAAACAGAGAAAGAATCCAGATATTCGAAGGCTTTGTTTTAAAGAGACAGAACGGCGGAATCGGCGAAACTTTCACAGTTAGAAGAATCGCTTCAGGCGTAGGCGTGGAAAAGACATTCCCACTGCACTCACCGCTGGTAGAAAAGATCGAAGTTGTTAGACGTGGTAAGGTTAGAAGAGCTAGACTTCACTACATGCGTCAGAGAACTGGTAAGTCAGCTAAGATCAAGTCAAGAGACGTTAAATAGTTTTGAAGAGGGGCCAATTTTGGTCCCTTTTATCATTTAAGGAGCATATCATGCAGAACATCAACTGGTATCCCGGTCACATGAAGAAGACCAGGGAGCTTATCCAAGAAAACTTAAAAATGGTAGATGCAGTCATCGAAGTCATCGATGCTCGTATCCCGGTTTCAAGCCGTAACCCTATAATAGATGAGCTCGTCAAGTCGAAGCCGCGTATCATCGTCCTCAACAAGAGCGACCTGGCGGATTCCGGCAGAAGCAAAGCGTGGGAAGAAAAGTTCAAGGCTGAAGGGAACCGTGTGCTTTCTATGAACTGCATGAGCGGAGCAGGTGTCAAAGATCTGTTTAAGATCCTTGAAAAAATGGCAGCCGACAAAAATAAAGACAGGACTATGCAGAAGGCTTACAGATTGATGATCGTAGGCGTTCCCAACGTGGGTAAGTCTTCGCTGATCAATAGGATGACCGGTAAGAAGAGCGCACAAACAGGCGACAGACCGGGCGTTACAAGAGGAAAGCAGTGGCTGAAACTTGCCAATAACATGCAGCTTCTGGATACACCGGGTATACTCTGGCCTAAATTCGAAGATCCGAAGGCCGGTCTAAACCTGGCTTTTTGCGGATCTATCAAGGATGAGATCCTGGACGTGCCGACACTTGGTATGGAGCTGATAGGCGTGCTGGCTGAGAATTATCCCGACCTCCTGATGGAGCGTTACAAGCTGGAAGAGATAGCAGAAACACCGCTAGAAAACATGGAGAATATGGCCATGAAACGCGGATGCATACTTCCGGGAAAGCGCATAGATTACGAGCGTATCGGTAAGCTGGTGCTGGACGAATTCAGAGGCGGCAAGATCGGCAGGATCACATTGGAAGAGGCTGAGTAATAAACTCGGAGGCATTGAAATGACTAAGGAAGAACGACTTCAGAAGCAGCGTGAAAAACTGGCTGATATGAGGGTCAGAGAAGACGAGCTGCGTACTGAAGGTTATAAATATATAGCAGGGGTAGATGAAGTCGGCAGGGGGCCGCTGGCAGGACCGGTGGTGACTGCGGCCGTGGTTTTACCTGAAGACTTCGATGTGCTTGGGATAGATGATTCCAAGAAACTGTCCGAAAAAAAGAGGAATGAGCTTTTTGAGATCATCACGCAAAAGGCAGTTGCCATCGGTGTCGGAGGTGTCGACGAGAAAACCATAGATGAGATCAACATCCTGCAGGCGACGAAACTGGCAATGAAGCGAGCTGTAGAAGCCTGTGAGATCAAGCTGAGAGAAAAGCTTGGTTCCGGAGAGACAGATAGTAATCCGGAAGGTCATGTTATCGACTATATTCTCTTTGATGCTATGAAAATCGAAGACATCGATATTCAGCAGGAATCCATAATCAAGGGGGACGCGAATATCTTAGCGATAGCGGCAGCATCTATCATCGCGAAAGTGACTCGTGACCGCATGATGGTGGAGTATGACGCACAGTATCCGGGCTATGCATTTGCCAAGAACAAGGGATACGGCACTAAAGCTCACTATGAAGGCCTCCATGCTCAAGGCATGTGCCCGATACATAGAAGAAGCTTTTTGAAAAACCTGTAAACTTTGCATTAGGATTGCATTTTGCCTTTGGAATGATTGACATAACTGATCAAAAAAGGTAATGTAGGTTGAAGGTATTTTTTTGGAAAAGGAGAGAATAATATGGAATTCAAGACCGATATTCAGATCGCACAGGAAACAGAAATGACAAACATCCAGGAAATCGCCGCTTCAGCAGGCGTTGACCCTAAATATATCGAGCTTTATGGTAATTACAAAGCTAAGGTAGATTACAATCTGCTGCAGGAAAAGAAGGATACTCCTGACGCCAAGGTGATCCTCGTTACAGCTATCTCACCGACACCTGCAGGCGAAGGCAAGACTACTACTACAGTAGGTCTGGCTGACGCTATGAAGAAGATCGACAAGAAGGTACTGGTAGCGCTGAGAGAACCATCCCTTGGACCTGTATTCGGTGTAAAGGGCGGAGCTGCAGGCGGCGGATATGCACAGGTAGTTCCTATGGAAGATATCAACCTTCACTTTACAGGCGATATGCACGCCATCGGAGCAGCAAACAATCTGCTGGCAGCACTTCTGGATAACCACATCCAGCAGGGCAACGTTCTGGGAATCGACCCTAGAAAGATCACTTGGAAGAGATGTGTAGACATGAATGACAGACAGCTGAGATTCGTTGTTGACGGTCTGGGCGGTAAGCCAAACGGAACTCCTAGAGAAGACGGATTCGACATCACAGTTGCCAGTGAAGTAATGGCTATCCTTTGTCTCTCAAGCGATATCGAAGATCTGAAGAAGAGACTTGCAAGCATAATCGTAGGATATACTTATGACGATAAACCTGTTACTGCAGGACAGCTGAAGGCAGAAGGCGCTATGGCAGCACTGCTGAAGGATGCTCTGAAACCAAATCTTGTCCAGACTCTCGAAAAGACTCCTGCATTCATCCACGGCGGACCTTTTGCGAACATCGCTCACGGATGTAATTCAGTAATGGCTACTAAGATGGCTATGAAGCTGGCTGATTATGTAGTAACAGAAGCAGGCTTCGGTGCAGATCTGGGCGCAGAAAAGTTCCTGGACATCAAGTGCCGTATGGCAGGCATCAAGCCGTCAGCAGTAGTTATCGTTGCTACAGTAAGAGCACTGAAACACCACGGAGGAGTTGCTAAGGCCGATCTGGGTTCAGAAAATCTGGAAGCACTGGAAAAAGGACTCCCTAACCTGCTGCAGCATGTTGAAAACATCACTAAGGTATACGGACTTCCTGCAGTAGTAGCTATCAACAGATTCCCTACAGATACTGAAGCTGAACTGGCTCTCGTTGAAGCCAAGTGCAAGGAACTTGGCGTAAACGTTGCTCTCAGTGAAGTATGGGGCAAGGGCGGCGAAGGCGGTATCGCTCTGGCTGAAGAAGTAGTGAGACTTTGCGAAGAACCAAATAACTTCGATCAGCTGTACGGACTGGACCTGTCCATCGAAGAAAAGATCAGAGCTATCGCACAGAAGATCTACAGAGCTAAGGACATCGCTATCCTGCCGGCAGCTATGAAACAGCTGAAGCAGCTGGAAGAACTGGGATTCGGCAACTTGCCTATATGCATGGCTAAGACTCAGTACAGCTTCTCAGACGACCCTAAACTGCTGGGCGCACCTAGAGACTTCGTACTGACTATCAGAAACCTGAAGGTAAGCGCAGGCGCAGGCTTCATCGTGGCTCTTACAGGCGACATCATGACAATGCCTGGACTGCCTAAGGTGCCTGCTGCAGAAAAGATCGACGTAGACATCACAGGTAAGATCACAGGATTGTTCTAAATATGATATGAGCACGCTGACGAAAGTCAGCGTGTTTTTTTTGGAAATAGCCGATTTTCGTGAAAATTATGTGAAAAACTACAATTATAATTGCCAATAGACGATGTGTGGGTTAAAATAACAAAGTGTGTGTTTCCAACACTTTTAAGGCACATTAGACTAAAATCGGAGCTGAGAATATGAATAATAGATTGTTTAGAATAGCAGTATGTTTCACACTGATATTCACATTGATCTTCTGTGAAGCGGCTATGTGTTTCGCGACAACACAGGAGGCAGCACCTAATGCTGCAGAAACTAAGGCGAAAGCATCAGAAGTAATTCTCAAAGATTATGCCTACGAAAAGGGCAGGGTATATACTTATACCGGCAAGCAGATAAAGCCGGAACTTGCCAGAGTAGTAGTAGATATAACTTATAAGAAAGAGGCCGGAACAACTGAAACTATGACAAAGACCGTAACAAGTTTCGGTAAGGTGACATATAAGAACAACACTTCTATAGGGACAGGATATGCAGTTACAACTATCGAAGGCAAGACCATAGAAGTGCCGTTTACTATCAAACTAGGCAAGGTGACAACAATAAAGACTAAGCCGGTCACATATACCAGCATCAATATTTCGTGGAACAAAGTAGCCGGCGCGAACGGATATGTTATCTACAGAACCGACGAAGAAAACGGTAAGTTCGAAAAGATCAAGACGATAACATCTGGAAGCACTACTTCGTACACTGACACCAAAAAAACTCTGGGAGTCAGATATTTTTACAAAGTGCGTCCATACAGAATAGTTGGCGATGATAAGGAGTACGGAGAATATTCCGAAGTAGCAAGACAGAAAGCAAGACCTTTGACTCCTACAACGATAAAAGTTAGCAGGAAGTCTTACGATTCCTTAAAGATATCTTGGTCAAAGGGCAAGGCGGCTGATGGTTACAGAATTTATAGAAGCACTTCACCGAATGGAGAATTCAAGGGCATAGCTACCATACGAAATAAAAACACCTTGCAATATATAGATGACGGCAGGACTTGCGGCAAGAGATATTATTATAAAGTCAGATCGTATAAATTAAGTGGATTGAAAAAAGCTTACAGCCACGCTACTGATGTGAAGTCCGGCAGAACGACTCCTTCGAAGACTAATTTCAACGAAGATACTGTGAGCTGGTATTCATCTGTAGAACTCAGCTGGGATAAATCAAAAGGCGCATCAGGATATGAGATCTATCGCAGCAAAGCAAGCAAGTCCGGATATAAGAAGGTCAAGACGATCAAGAGCAGTAAGACGACTAAATGGACAAATACAGGACTTAAGGGAACAGCGAAGTATTATTACAAGATAAGACCGTACAAGACAGTAAGCGGTACTAAAGTGTACGGCGCATATTCAAAAACATATACTAAGTACCTGGTGCCAAAGAAGCTGTCAACTCTCATCAAGAAGTATGAAGGTGTAAGATACAGATTCGGAGGCAACACTCCTAAGGGATGGGACTGCAGCGGTTTCGTACAGTGGGCCACATACTATCTCAAAGGTAAGAAGATTGGCCGTACAGCCGGAGACCAGGCCAGAGGCGGTAAATACGTCAACAAGAACGACATGTCATCATGGAAGCCGGGAGACGTTCTCGTGTATAAGAGAAACGGCGGCGGTGTGTCGCATGTAGGTCTCTACATTGGCGGCGGCAAGATGATGCACGCTCTCAACAGAAGATATGATACAGTCATCCAGGACGTAGAATACTACGAAAGATGGGATGGAGGCAACTATCTGGCGGCGGTTAGAAGATATTAAAAATGAGAAGATGAAATAAGGGACTGAACAAATCAAATCGTTCAGTCCCTTAATGTTTATATGATTATTTCTGTAGCCATTTCGCCAGTTTCGATCCCTTCACAGGTCCTGTCACCAGCAGATCGTACAGCTTCACCCAGAACGGTGCTACGAAAGAAACTCCGCACAGCAGAGCACCGCCATATACCAGAACATACAGCAGGTAGATGTTTTCAGGAACCAGCCCGTAAAGCGGAGCCAGGCATCCTGAAGAGAATAACAGATAGCAGCCTATTATGGAAAGGGCAATAGCTGCGCCGTAAACATATTTATTTTTGATTACCAGCGATATGACAGCAAACCATGCAACTACCAGACATGAGATCACTCCTACATAAATACCGTAGAATTCCACTACATATCTAAGTGTCAGATGGAATACGTATATCGGCATGGTGTTCATTCCTATGTAAGATATGAAGCTTTTCTTCGATGGTATGATGTTTACCATGAAGATGATCCATCCGCTTGCTACGAAGAAAATCAATATCCTCATAAGCGTATCTTCCCACCATAACATGTTCGGGAAGTTATCTACAGACTGCTTCAGAAGGTACCAGCCGACCTTTACATCTGAATGCATCAGCAGGAACGTTATGCCTACTAGAACAGCTCCCAAGAGAACCAGAAGCAAAGGCCTTTTGCGTAATCCCTGGAACCACGCCAGGCGCTCTTTGGAACAGTAGTATCCAAGCAGGAAGAACGGGAAGTATGAAAGCGCTCTGCCCAGCGACATGAAATTGCCGAACTCTTCCACCTGTCCTGCCAGAAGGTACAGCATGATGCTTACCGGCAGCAGCCAGTTGAATCTCACCATATACTTCAGGAAGAAGCGATAGAAGAAAAGCACGAACAGGAACCATAGTGCGAACGGCGGTGTCAGCAGTTTCAGGTTGGCGCCATCCATGAAGAACATTCTGATGAAGTAGTAGATAACCGTGAATACCAGATACGGCCACATGAATGTGCTGAATGCCGTTTCCTGTGCTCGGTCAGGTTTCTTGGAGAAGTAGCCTGACAGGAACATGAATGCCTGCATCACGAATACGTTGATCGTGATATATACGAATCCGAACAGTGAATCTTCAGGGAATCCGCCCGTAAGATACATGGCGCCGTACTGATTGCCGGCCATTTTCGTGAAGTGTGACATAGGGATCGAAAGTATGAGAAGACCCCTGAAAGTGTCAAACATATAATCTCGTTGTTTGATTTCACCCATAGTTTATAATCCTTTATTTATAACGTGATAATTTGGCGTGAATACCGCTCGGATATTATATCATAGGCATGATGAAAATACATACATCATTTTGTTGAAGATAAACAAAATGATGTATATAATAGTATTAACTTGAAGGGGTCGTTTAGGAGGAAATATGGAAGTAAGAATGACATCAGAAGGGATCGCTATAAAAGACAGATTGATCTCTATAAAAGTTATAGACTGGTGCCAAACAACTAAGGCCAATAAATTAGAAATAATACTGAGAAACGGAGAATCGATATTCGTTGATTATACTGATGACGAAAAAGATCAGGCTCGCCGTATCAAAAAAGATATCAGAAAAGCAATCAATAAGTATCATAATGAAATAGAACATGCAGAGGCCAGGATCTACTGTGAGATCTTCGAAGATATGACTGCTTTTGGCAAGCCTATGATAAAGGGCAAATGGTCATATGAAGGGATGCTGATCGGTAGCAAGATGATCCCTGTAGAAGAGATCGAAGACTGCAGGTTCGTGGCGGGTAGCAATTCATATTACATATTATTCGAACTAAAAAACGGCAAAGTAGAGAGATTTGACCTTGCTAGCGAAGAACAGTACGAACAAGGCAAACGTGCCGTGATGATGATCATCAAACAAATCAGCAAATTTGAATCCGGGGAATGGGTGAAGTAGAAAACAGGAGCATGAGAAAATGAAAAAAGTGATTTCAAAAGTACTAGCATTTATAATCGCGTTTACCATGGTTGTGACGCTGATACCGGCACTGCCGGCAAGTGCGGCAACAGAGTTCGAAGTGAGTTTTGATGGCAATGGCGGCCATATGACAATAACTCGTGATGGTTACACATTTAGTGGAATTCCTGATTTGAGCGAGGAGAAGGGGACTGAAGGATCTTGCTTCAGAGATTTAGGCTATACTAAAGTAACAATTACAAATGCAGAAATATATAAATTTTTAGGTTGGTATCCGTATGTTGACGGAAAATTAGTAGAAGGTGCAAGTCTTCTTACTACAAATCAAATGCTGGATTATAAATTCCCTAATAAGAGTATTTGCTTCTATGCGCAGTGGCAGCAAATCAAGGGTGGCGATATTGATGTAGGTATATCAGGAAACGGCGGAAAATTCAAAACTATATTTTCGGGAGAGACATATACAACAGGCGAAATGGCCTATGGAGAGGCAGTTGCAGGGGCGACATTAAGAGATATAGGCTATACATATATCTCAACTCCTGTTAATCCTAATGGGAATAGGTTTATGGGGTGGTGTGCGATGCGACCTACTGATAATTATCTAGAGCCATGGGTTGTTGTAGAAGGAACATCGCTTCTTACAGCGGATGAAATGTTTGACTATATTATACCTGAAGAAGGAGTGTTTTTCTTTGCTAAATGGGCAGGAATTCCGCTCCCGGGAGAAAAAAGTATTCCATACGAAATAGATTGTTCCTCCGGTTTGATGAAAGTTACGCTGAATGGTGAAACTTTTGAAACAAACCGCATTAGCAGAGGCGACGGTGAAATAGGCACAACGTTAAAGCGTTTAGGGTACTCATACATAAGTGACCCTGTTCATTCTGACGGTAATAAGTTTGAAGGTTGGTGTGCAGCCGCAAGCTTAGGTTTGAACAAAGGTTGGCAGGTGATCGAAGGCGCAGAATATCTCACAACAGAAGAAATACTAAATTATCAGTTTCCGGAAAAGGGTATACTTTTCATAGCTCAGTGGGAAGGTGTGGAGATAGGTGATTTAAGTGGCGGAGAGGACCTTTATATTGATATACATGGCGAACAGGGCGAGTTTTTTATAGAACCCGTGAGCAATTGTTATGAAACTAACGGCATCACGGTACTGGAATGTACAGAAGGATCGACCCTGAAAGAAAAAAAACCATACATTGAAACGCCTACACATCCTGAAGGATATGTATTCTTGGGATGGCGATTATACGAAAGAGACGGATTTTATTATAATAAGACAGATACTGTGTTGACAACAGAACAAATGATGGATTACAAGTTGCCGCCCGGAGGTCTTATGTTTGTAGCTCAATGGGAAAGTAAGGAAAATGTTGAACAGTATGGTGGATATGATTATTGTGTGGATGGCAATGGCGCAACTCTGACATACATTAATGTCAATGATCAAAATGAGGATACAGCATTTGATATATCCGGAAGCATATTAAGTGGTGAGAAGTTGGGAGATAGAATAACAATTTGTGATCCGATCGCTCCAAAGGGTAAAACATTTGAAGGTTGGAGTGTATATAAACAGATGCCGGAGGGATATCGAAGCTTTAAAAAAGTAGCAAATCAAAAGCTGCTGACTACAAATGAAATGCTATCCTATGAATGTACAGATGCAGGATTATTGTTCTTGGCAAAATGGAGTGGAGAGAACCTGCCGGAATACTATGGAAACAGTGACTGGTTTGCAGTAGATATATACTTAGCAGGAGGCACAACTACTGTATGCGATAAAAAGGACGGCTGGTATACAACAGGAACTCGAATGAGTGGCGAATCGGGCGGACGTATTAGAGATGTATCATTTTCTGATCTTACAGATCCTGTTCACCCTAAAGGTTTGAAATTCAAAGGATGGACTCTTTATAAACAACAGGGCGAAGACTATGCCATAGTAAAAGGTGCTGAAAATATGACGACTTCCGAAGTGCTTGACTATAAGCTAACAGACTTTAACGTCAAATTTAAAGCTCAGTGGCACTGTGACCATAGCTACAAAACAATAGAAATGCTTAAAGCAACAACAACCAGAAAGGGCTATATTGAACAGCAGTGTAAGAAGTGTGATGAGCTTAAGAGAGTTACTCTGTATAAAGCTGATTCTGTTAAACTAAGCACTTCTAAGTATACATACGATGGCAAAGCCAAGAAGCCTAGTGTAACGGTCAAGGATTCAAAGGGCAACACTATCAGCTCCAAATACTACACTGTAAGCTATGCAAAGGGAAGAAAGGCTGTTGGAAGATATAAGGTCACTGTAAAGTTCAAGACTAGATATTCAGGAACCAAGACTGCGTACTTTACAATAGTACCTAAGGCACCTTCTTCAGCAAGCGCAACTCTTTACGGATACGATGACGTGAAGTTCAGCTGGAAGAAGTCAACAGGTGCAAAGGGCTACTCAGTCTACTACAAGACAGCTACAGGCAGCTATAAGCTTTTGACAAGAACAACTAAGACATCTGTTAAGAAAGCCAATCTGTCAGACGGTATCAAGTACACATTCAAGGTAGTACCATATTACAAATCAGGATATACTAGATATGACGCTCTAACAAGCAAGACGGCAAGCGTATATACACTCAAGAAACTGGCAGCACCTACAGTTGAGAAGTACAACAACTCTAAGGTGAGAGTGAAGTGGTCAGATATAGACGGTCAGAGTGGATATCAGATATCCAAATCAACATCAAAGACTAAGACTAATATCGTATCAACATACGCCACTACATCAGGTCAGAGCAAAGTGCTTAAGGCAACTAAGAATAAGAAATACTATTACAAGGTAAGAGCATATAAGACTGTTTCAGGAAAGAAAATCTACGGACCATGGTCAACTCCTGTGGAGTAGACGCTCCAGGTAGAAGAATTGCCGTCCGCTGATGAATCACTGTAACAATTAATTTTATTACGAATAATTGGCGATCCCATAAGGGGTCGCCATTTTTATGTTTATATTTAAGGAGGAGATCATGTCAAAGAAGGAGAATGCAGGGATATTTCAATTAGAAAATGGTCATTGGGGATATCGCTTTATCGTCAAGTGTGATGGCAGACGGAAAGCTCGGAAGAGGGTGAGAGATGAGTCGGGAAATCCATTTCTTACGAAGGAGCAGGCTGCTGCTGCAAGGAAAGACGCGATAATGATAGAGAAAAGAAAGATGCTGGGAGGGGAGTCGACGAAGCCTGTCAGAAAACGGTTATGTGAGATATATGAGGAATACTGTGAAAGCGGCAGGCTGGACAAAGAGTATTCCACGAAGAAAAAGCATGACTGTTTGTGGAACAATCATATAAAAGCAAGATTTGGAGATAGGTATGCAGACGATATATCTTCAGGAGAGATCAATGATTATTTGGCAGAACTTCGCTATGTCAATAACTACTCATATGGATATATCGAATCGTTCTTAAAACTGTTTTATCTCATCTTCGGACAAGCATATTCCAGAAACTATTTAAGCTCGGAGAAGTACAGCAGGCTCTGTGTCTATAAAAACGGCAAGATCAAAATGCCGGTCAAGAAATCAGTAGACATCAAGGATATCGTAACTTATTCAAAACAGGAAATGGAGCAGATGGACGAATACTTCAAAGGTAAGAATGTAGAGACAGCATATATGATCGGAAAGTTTGCAGGTCTTAGAAGTGCAGAATGTTACGGACTTACTTGGGACTGCATAAATTTCAAAGATGGTACCATGAGGATAGAAAAACAAATGAAAACAGAGGATGGGCTGATAAAGCTCAAGTCGCTGAAAACCGTAAACTCGAAAAGAAAAATATATATGCACAAAGCCTTGAGAGATTACCTTTATGAGCTTTCGAAGAAGATAAAAGAGCATGAAGTGACCTTTATACTGACCCCCAAAAGTTGGACCTAAAATCCAACTTAAGGGAGGTCAGTTTTTTATGTCTAAAAAATATGATTTTGAATTCAAACTAAAAGTGGTAGAAGAATATTTGTCTGGAAAAGGCGGACTAGAATACCTGTC
>JAFQBD010000034.1 GCA_017416795.1 Bacillota bacterium
AGCCTTTCCGAGCGCAGCGAAGTCATTTATTCTACTTTTGACGAGATGCCACAGCATCATGTAAAGGTTGCAGAGATGGTCCTTGCCAGAGCACAGAGGCTTGCTGAACACGGCAAGGACGTAGTAGTCCTTCTTGACAGCATCACAAGGCTGGCGAGAGCGTATAACCTGGTGGTACCGTCTTCCGGAAAGACATTGTCCGGAGGCTTTGACCCCGGCGCTTTGCATAAGCCGAAGAAGTTCTTCGGAGCAGCAAGAAAGCTGGAAGAGGGCGGCAGCATAACTATACTTGCCACTGCGCTTGTGGAAACAGGCAGCAGGATGGACGACCTGATCTTTGAAGAATTCAAGGGAACAGGCAACATGGAGCTGCATCTTGACAGACGACTCAGCGAGAAGAGGATATTCCCTGCTATCAACCTGAACAAGTCGGGAACTCGAAGAGAAGATCTGCTGATGGATCAGGATGAGATGGAAGCGATCTGGTATATGAGAAGGGCGTTGGGCAGCCGAGATGTGCAGGACGTCACAGAAACTATACTGGACAATCTGGCTCATACGCGAGATAATAAGACATTCATAGATGTTATAAAGAAAGTGAAACTGGATTAATGGATCTAAAAAAGATTTTTATAAAAGATGCATGCCCGACTAAGATGGGCGGACAGGCCGTGATGGAAGGGATCATGATGAAGGGCGAGAAAAAGACGGCTCTTGCCATGAGACTTCCTACAGGTGAAATAAAAATAGAGACGCAGGAGAACAAAGCGCCGAGCAAGTGGACGAAGATACCTTTGATCCGCGGAGTTTTCGTGTTCGTAGCATCGCTGGTGGGCGGCACGAAGATATTGATGAGATCGGCGGAGATCCTGGAAGAGTATGATGACGAAACTTATGAACCGGGCAGATTCGAAGCATGGATCGAGAAGAAATTCGGCAGCAAGGCTGTATGGAACTTCATGCTCTATTCATCAGTCGTGATAGCGCTGGCGTTTTCGGTGGGAGTGTTCATCATTCTGCCGACAGGTGTGGTGAACTTGCTGAAGCTGGTGACTGACAGCGTTTTCTGGCTGAATTTTGCCGAGGGTGTCGTGCGTATAGCGCTGTTCGTGCTGTATGCGTGGGGAATCTCTTTTATGAAGGAGATCAAGACAGTTTTTCAGTATCATGGGGCAGAGCATAAGACTATACATTGTTATGAGAGCGGGCTTGATCTGACCGTTGAGAATTGCCGCCAGTTCCCGACTCTCCATCCGAGATGCGGGACCAGCTTCCTGATGTTCGTATTCATAATCGCATTCCTGCTGCATTTCGTACTGGGATGGCCAAATCTGTGGTTCAGGATCATTTCAAGACTGCTGCTTCTCCCTGTGATAGCGGGACTTAGCTATGAATTGTTAAAATGGGCAGGAAGAAGCGATAATATAATCGTGAAGATACTGAGTCTGCCGGGACTTTATCTGCAGAAGATCACTACGAAGGAACCGGATGACGATCAGCTGGAAGTAGCTATAGCATCGATAAATGCGGTGCTGGACGACCTAGAAAGGATAGACGATGAAGACAAGATTACTTGTTAAAGAAGGAGAATATAGATTAGCGAAGGCGTTTTGCATGGATGCCAAGATCGACGCAGAGGAGCTCTACTGCTTCCTGACCGGGATGGACAAAGTGGCGCTTTTCTTGAGAGCCAACGAAGAAGTGGATCCCGAGACTGAAAAAAAGTATTTCGAGTTGATCGCTCGCCGAGCAGAACGCATACCGCTTCAGCATATAACAGGAACGCAGGAGTTCATGGGGCATACTTTCAAAGTTTCCCCGGACGTGCTTATCCCGCGTCAGGATACAGAAACATTGGTAGAAGAAGCAGCCAGAACTATTCAGAACACACCGAAAGAGAAGCTGACTTTCATGGAAAAACTCCGTGGCGTGAAAGAATGGGAAGTTCTTGATCTTTGCTGCGGCAGCGGAGCTATAGGCATCTCTCTGGCAAAGATCTGCTCAAACATCAAAGTTACAGCTTCTGATATCAGTAGTGCGGCGATCAAGGTGGCGACAGAAAACGCAGACAATCTTCGCGCTAAGATAAAGTTCGTGGAAGGCGATATGTTCGCGCCGCATGCCGGCAAGAAATTCGACATGATCGTATCAAATCCGCCGTATATCAGAACTGCGATGATATCCATCCTGCAGGAAGAAGTGAAGACACATGAGCCTCTTGGCGCTCTTGACGGCGGCCGTGACGGGCTGGAATTCTATAAGATAATCGTAGATCAGGCGGCAGACTACCTGAAACCGGGCGGCTTCCTGATGCTCGAAATAGGACACGATCAAGGCGAAGACCTTCGCAAAATGTTAAAAGACGATGGGCGATATACTCCTGCCGAAGTAATAAAAGATTTACCGGGCAAAGATCGTGTGGTAAAATGTAAATTAAGAAGCGATCGTTGATCGCAGACATACAGGGCGGTTTCGACCGCACTTCGTACTGACCCCAAGGGTTTGACCGCGGGAAAAGGCGATGGGAATAGATTTTAAGGGAAAAGTGTACCCTCTGTTTGCCATTGCCGACAGAGGGTTATTATTATGGATAAAATAGCGATAAAATTAAATAGCGATCTGACAAAGAGCGAAATTATCCAACTGCTGGCACTTGACGACTTCACACCTGTCTACGAAGCGGCCGATCGAGTTCGTGCTGCAAGTGTTGGTGATACAGTACACCTGAGAGCAATAATCGAGTTCTCGAATATATGCAAAAGGCAGTGTATCTATTGCGGACTGAACAGGGACAATGAAGATTTACCGCGATTCAGGATGTCTCACGAAGAGATCGTAGCAACTGCACGCGAGGCTGTGGCAGCAGGTTATCGGACCATAGTGCTGCAGTCGGGAGAAGATCCGTGGTTCACCCCTGAAAAGCTGGGTGCTATCATAGAGGACATCAAGGCAATCAAAATCACCGACATCGGCACCAATGAGTTTGTGCACCCGGCTGTCACGATCAGCTGCGGCGAGATGAGTGAAGAAGATTATGCATATCTCAAATCAAAAGGCGCAGACCGCTATTTGCTTAAGCACGAGACAGCAGATCCGGAAGCTTACAGCAGGCTTCACCCATGCGGAACTCTTGAAAATAGGACAAATTGCCTAAAAACGATACATAAATTAGGATATGAAACAGGAAGTGGATTCATGATCGGTCTTCCGGGGCAAACGCTAGAAACTATAGCAGAAGACCTAATGCTGCTTAGAGATATCCCATGTCAGATGGCGGGTATCGGACCATTCATATCAAATCCGAAGACAGCTCTCGCGGGAGAGAAAAACGGAGATCCGGAGTTGACGAGAAGAGCGGTGGCATTAGCAAGGCTGCTCCTCCCGAAAGCAAATCTTCCGGTGACGACGGCGCTGTCGATTATGACAGAGGAAGAGCATGAGCAAAACCCATTTGCTTTCGGAGCAAACGTAGTTATGAAAAAAGTAACGCCTGACCAATACAAAGAGGCGTATGAAATATATCCGGCAGATTTCAAACCGACAGATATTGCAGGAGATAGAAAAGAACTTGAAGAAATAATAAAGAGTTACGGCAGAATGCCGTTGTAGGAGGAAATATGGCAGTATATAACAGCAAATCAACAAAAGCAGAAGAATTCATAAACCACGAGCATATCCTGGAAATATTGGCGTATGCACAGGAACACAAGGATGATCTGGAGATGATGGAAGAGATCCTCGAAAAAGGACGCAAGTACGACGGGCTTTCATACAAGGAAGCGATGACTCTTCTCGAATGTGAAGACCCTCAGATCATCGAGAAGATATTCGCGCTGGGTAAGGAAATCAAAGAACACTTTTACGGCAACAGGATAGTTATGTTCGCACCGCTTTACCTGAGCAACTACTGTGTCAACGGCTGTGTTTACTGCCCTTATCACGGTCAGAACAAGACGATCCCAAGAAAGAAGCTGACGCAGGAAGAGATCAAGCAGGAAGTTATCGCGCTGCAGGATATGGGCCACAAGAGACTGGCGCTGGAAGCAGGCGAGCATCCGAAGGAAAATCCTATCGAATACATCCTGGAAAGCATCAAGACTATCTACAGCATCAAGCATAAGAACGGTGCAATCAGAAGAGTTAATGTCAATATCGCGGCTACTTCAGTAGAAGAATACAAGATGCTGAAGGATGCAGGGATCGGTACATACATCCTTTTCCAGGAAACATACAACAAAGAATCATACGAAGCGCTCCATCCGACAGGACCGAAGAGCGACTACGCATACCATACAGAAGCCATGGACAGAGCTATGCAGGCGGGTATCGATGACGTCGGCTGCGGGGTACTGTTCGGACTGGAAAATTACAAATACGATTTCGTAGGTATGCTGATGCATGCACATCATTTAGAAGAAACTTACGGCTGCGGGCCCCATACTATCAGTGTGCCGCGTATCAGACCGGCAGACGATATCGACCCTGATACTTTTGATAACGGCGTGCCTGATGACGTGTTCAAGCGTATCGTTGCCGTGCTCCGTATCGCGGTTCCGTATACCGGTATGATCATGTCTACTCGTGAAAGCGAAAAAGTTCGCCGTGAATGCCTCGAGATCGGCATCACACAGATCAGTGGAGGAAGCCGTACGAGCGTAGGCGGATATACTGAAGAAGAACGTCACGACGATACAGCTCAGTTCGACGTGGAAGACACAAGAACACTGGCGGAAGTCGTTGACTGGATGATCGACCTGGGCTATGTCCCAAGCTTCTGCACAGCATGTTATCGTGAAGGCCGTACCGGCGACAGATTCATGCATCTGCTGAAGACAGGACAGATCGCCAACATCTGTCAGCCAAACGCGCTGATGACCCTCAAGGAATTTCTGATGGACTACGCAAGCGAAGAAACTCACAAGAAGGGTGACGAGATAATCGCTAAACGTCTGGCAATGATCCCTAATGAAAAGGTCAGAGCCATCACAGAAGAACATCTTGCAGAGATAGAAGCAGGAAACAGAGATTTCAGATTCTAATGAAATATCAAGTCGATATGATTTTCAGTAACTCTTTCTCGAAAATGTGAGAAGTCATGATTTACGGGAGTTTTGACCACTGTTGTTTTGATAGAAGACAAAGGAATGCTCGATGTGTTTCGCGAAATGAGATAATAATATAATAAGCGGGATTATCTCTGGAAATAATCCCGCAAAACATCTAACAATAATGATCTACGGAAGCAAAATGAGATTACGGAGCCAAAATCATATATAGGATGTTGATTACAGCACATTTAATCCCGTGCTTCAATAAATAATTGAAATCTGCGAAACTATTATGTTTGTTGTACCTGTTGCGCGATAAATTAAAGTTGTGATAGCTGATAGTACATAGAAGAAAGGAGCTTGGCATGAGTCTTAACGATACACCAAGAGCCAACAGATTACACATAGGAATATACGGTAAACGAAATGCCGGCAAGTCATCGCTTATCAATGCGTTGACGGGTCAGGATATTGCGTTGGTGTCGCCGGAAGCGGGAACTACTACGGATCCTGTTTTCAAGGCGATGGAGCTGCACCCTATCGGACCGGTAGTATTTATCGATACGGCCGGATTTGACGACGAGGGTGAACTCGGAAAGCTCAGGGTCGAGCGTACGCAGTCTGTCATGGAAAAGACAGATGTGGCTATCGTTGTGATAGATGGTTCAACCCAAAACGACCTTGCTGCTGAAAAAGAATGGATCAACCAGCTGGCAGCGAAGGGTATCCCGGTCATTGTGGCGATCAACAAATTAGATGTCATAAGTGACTGCGCGGAGAAGGGTGATTTAAATGCATATTGCGGCCAAGTGGCTGAGAATATCAAAGCACAGTTAGGCGACCATACGATTGTTGCAGTCAGTGCAGCTAAAGGATCAGGTCTTGATGAACTCCGACAAGCCATCGAAGAAGCCCTCCCTGAAGAATACACAGAAGACTACTTGCGTGAAAAAATACTTGGCGAGCTCATCGGTGAAGGTGACTTGGCACTTCTCGTAATGCCGCAGGATATACAGGCGCCAAAAGGCAGATTGATCCTGCCGCAGGTCCAGACAATAAGGGAACTGCTGGACAGAAGATGCACGACAGTGGCAACTACGGCAGATGGATTTGAGAAGGCACTCGCCGTGCTTAACAAGGCGCCGGATCTGATAATAACCGATTCTCAATGCTTCGATCAGGTATATAAGGCAAAGCCTTCGCAAAGCGCGCTCACGTCGTTCAGCGTACTATTCGCTGCGTTCAAAGGCGACATAGAAAAGTTCGTCAGCGGTGCATCGTTAATAGACGAAATGACTGAAAACTCAAGGGTTTTGATAGCCGAAGCGTGTACTCATGTGCCGCTTAATGAAGATATAGGCAGGGTAAAGATCCCGAATTTACTGCGAAAAAAGTTTGGTCCGAATATAGAAATCACCAATATTTGCGGCAATGATTTTCCGGATATAGAAGGGCTAAAGGAATACAATCTAATAATCCATTGCGGAGCATGCATGTTCAACCGCAGACATGTGCTCAGTAGGATCGCATCAGCAGAAGCAGCAGGCGTGCCGATCACCAATTACGGGGTTGTGATGGCTAAGATGGCAGGGATCCTGGATAAGATAATACTTCCGTGAACAGTGTAAATCGGGTAAGAGGTTGGAACACAGGAGGGAACGTCGATGGAAAAAAAGAGAAAAAGAATAGTAATCGGTATACTCGTATTCCTGTTCATAGGTTCGCTTGCAGCAATGTGGCAAGCAACAAAGATAAACCTGCCGGAATCAGAGCGCTGTGACGGTGGAAATACATGCGCTATGAAATATGCAGACCGCTTAAAAGAAATGAAAGAAAATAAATAAAAAAGCTTGAAATTGCAATATCTCTATGATATATTGTATGAGCTGTGATTATCGAAGCAGTAATTATGCGAGGGCGTAGGACCTGAGCAGGAAAGAGGTGAAAAGCATGAAACAGGGAATCCATCCGGACTACAAGGAATGTAAAGTAACTTGCGCATGCGGAAACACATTCATGACAAAGTCAATGACTGAAGAAATCAGAACTGACATTTGCTCAGCGTGCCATCCGTTCTTTACAGGACAGCAGAAATTCGCTCACAGAGGCGGACGTGTTGAAAAGTTCAAGAACAAGTACAATCTCGACTAATTTCAATGCAAACCAAAGCGAGGCTTATTGCCTCGCTCTTTTATTTGGAGTATAATCAATTCGTTGAAAATATAGACACATCATAAGGAGAGCGACATATGGAACAACGAAGTCAATTCATAAGAAAACTGCCGATGCCGGTGGAGATAAAAGAACAGTATCCGCTGACAGAAGCTGTTAAAAGAATAAAATTAGAGCGAGACGAAGAAATCGCGAAGATTTTCAAGGGAGAAAGCGATAAGTTCCTGCTGGTCATCGGACCATGTTCGGCTGATATCGAAGAATCCGTAATGGACTATGTTTGCCGTCTGGCCAAGATCCAGGATCAAGTCAAGGATAAGCTGATCCTCGTTCCGAGAATATATACAAACAAGCCGCGAACTACAGGGCTGGGATACAAGGGACTCATGCATCAGCCTGACCCTGAAGGCGAAGAAGATGTTCTCGAAGGCATCATCGCTATGAGAAGGCTGCATACGAAGGCAATCGAAGAAACGGGACTCACAAGCGCAGACGAGATGCTTTATCCGGAAAACTATAAATATCTCGATGACTTGCTTTCCTACGTGGCAGTAGGTGCACGCTCCGTTGAGAACCAGCAGCATCGTCTCACAGCCAGCGGTATGAATGTGCCTGTGGGCATGAAAAATCCAACAAGCGGCGGGCTTTCTGTGATGCTAAATTCCATCATTGCAGCTCAAAGCTCACATAAATTCATATATAGAGGCTGGGAAGTAAAGTCGCAGGGAAACCCTCTGGCCCATGCAGTGCTGAGAGGTTCTGTCAACAAGCGTGGCCAGAACATCCCGAATTATCATTATGAAGACCTGAGGCTGCTACACGAACTGTACAGCGAACAGAATCTTGAAAACATGGCAGTAGTCATAGATACCAATCATAACAATTCCGGCAAGAAATATCTTGAGCAGATCAGGATCGCCCAGGAAGTTATGAACTCAAGAAAATACAATGACGATATCAGAAAAATGGTAAAAGGTCTGATGATCGAGTCCTATATCGAAGACGGTGCGCAGAAGATCGGCGAACATATCTACGGCAAATCTATCACAGACCCATGCCTCGGCTGGGAAAAATCCGAGAAGTTGATCTTAGACATCGCAGAGGAGGTCTAAATGAAACGCTACAAATCGATACACATGGTCCGCATGGAAGACCTGAACCATCATGAAAACTTATACGCAGGCCGCGGCATCGAATGGATGATGGAAAGCTCATTCATCTGTGCATGCCTGGAGCACGGCGAAAGCCACGGACTGCTTTATAAAAATACTCATCAGTTCAACTTCTCTAAGTCAGTCGAACCGGGCGACATCATCAGCTACGAAAGCATGATCGTAAGGACCGGCAAAACAAGCCTGACGGTGCACGTGATACTGAAGAACGAGCAGTCGGGCGAGACTCACGCAGAAGGATACACCACATTCGTGACCATCAAGCCGGGGACTAAGACTCCGCTGGCGCATGGCATAGTTCTTGATGAAACGGATGATGCAGAAGAGCTTAAGTGGAGAGAAGAAGCCGCAGGGTTCTTTAAGTAAGAATACCTAGAGGAAATAGCGAGACACCTCGCCATTTCCTCTTTTTTTCTGCCTTTCTTTGTGCTATAATCTAGAGTTGAGAAAGACCGCGGTTTTGCATAGCGAAAGAGGCGGGATGCAGAATAAAAACGACAGGAGTTTAATATGTTTGACAAGCTTGACTTTATAACAGAAAAATATGACGAACTGGCACAGAAGGTTTCCGACCCTGAGATCATAAACAATCAGCCTGTATGGCAGAAGCACATCAAGGAAATGGGCGAAATGGAACCGATCGTCAAGGCATATAAGGAATACAAAAAGGCCAAGACTGAACTGGCCGATGCGAAGGAGCTCCTTGAAGAAGGCGACGAGGAAATGAGAGAACTGGCGAAGATGGAGATCGGCGAACTGGAAGAGACTATCGAAAACCAGGAAGCTGAGCTGAAGATCCTCCTTCTGCCTAAGGACCCTAACGATGAAAAGAATGTTATCCTGGAAGTAAGAGCCGGCACAGGCGGTGAAGAGGCTGCCCTGTTCGGAGCTGACCTTCTGAGAATGTACACAAGATATGCAGAACGTAACAGATGGAAGACAGAACTGATCGACATCAACGACACAGGTATGGGCGGGATCAAGGAAGCTATCATGCTGATCAAGGGCAAGGGTGCATACTCAAGACTGAAGTATGAATCCGGCGCTCATAGAGTACAGCGTGTTCCTGAAACAGAATCCTCCGGCAGAGTCCACACTTCAGCAGCGACTATCGCAGTACTTCCTGAAGTAGATGACGTTGAAGTAGATCTGAACCCTAACGATGTAAGAGTAGACGTTTACAGAGCATCAGGTAACGGCGGACAGTGCGTAAACACTACTGACTCAGCTGTAAGACTGACTCATGAACCTACAGGTCTCGTTGTTACTTGTCAGGATGAAAAGTCCCAGATCAAGAACAAGGAAAAGGCGTTCAAGGTTCTTAAGGCAAGACTTTATGATCTGGAAATGCAGAAGCAGCAGGATGAGATCGCAGGTCAGAGAAAGAGCATGGTAGGCTCAGGCGACAGATCAGAAAGAATCAGAACTTACAACTTCCCACAGGGAAGAGTTTCCGATCATAGAATCGGCATGACTATCTATAAGCTGGATACTTTCCTTGACGGAGATATCGACGAGATCGTAGACGGCCTCATCACCAGCGATCAGGCAGAAAAAATGAAGAATTTCTAGCGCACCGTTCCGGCGCGCGGCGCGTTGGAGGCGCATATGAAGACAAAGATTTTAAGCACAACTAAATCAGACATCGCTAAAGCAGCATCCATTATCCGCGAGGGCGGTCTGGTGGCATTCCCCACAGAAACTGTTTACGGACTTGGGGCTGATGCCCTCAACGCTGATGCTGTGGCAAGCGTTTATGCTGCAAAGGGTAGACCTTCGGACAATCCGATGATCGTCCATATAGCAAGGGCCAGCGACATGGGAAGGCTGACACCGATGCTGAGTGCAGACATCGTAGCGCTGATCGAGAATTTCTGGCCGGGACCGCTCACAATGGTGGTGAAGAAAAAGCCTGAAGTTCCTGACAGGACTACCGGAGGTCTCGATACAGTGGCAGTGAGGATGCCTGACAGCAGAGCAGCACTGGATCTGATCACTATGGCTGACACACCGATAGCAGCACCGAGCGCCAACATTTCCGGAAGTCCGAGCCCTACTAGGGCCAAGGATGTCATCGCCGACATGGACGGACGCATCGATGCCATCATCGAAGGTGAAGACTGCAGAGTAGGGATCGAATCTACAGTAGTAGATATGACAGGCGATGTTCCGACGATACTCAGACCCGGGATCATCACAGCAGAGAACCTGGAAGCAGCTCTCGGCAAAGAAGTGAAGTACGACGAAGCCCTCCTTGAGAGCGGCAAGTTCTTCGCGCTGGATCCTGAAGACGGAGCAGCCGACATAGACGATTTCAAGCCAAAATCACCCGGCATGAAATATAAACATTACGCACCAAAGGCTCAGATGACCATCATCGAAGGCCAGCGTGACAAAGTCAAATCAGAGATAGAAAGAGTCAAGATGCTCAACGAAAGACTGGGCCTGAAGGTGGGAGTCATCCTTTTCGAAGAGAAGGCGTTCATTGAAGCGGCACACGATTTCTTTGCAAGACTGAGAGATCTTGACAACGAAGGAGTAGACCTGATACTTGCAGGAGCCCTCAGCGACACTGACGGAGTGGGCTTTGCAGTAATGAACAGGATGCTCAAATCAGCAGGCTACAATATCGCGAAAGTATAGCAACCGCCGGCATGCCGGCAGAAACGGTGAAGACAGATGAAAATTGCAATCGCCAGCGATCACGGCGGATTCGAACTGAAAGAAAACGTTAAGAAATATCTCGAAGGAAGAGACATCGAAGTAGTAGATCTGGGAACTTACTCAGAAGAGTCTGTAGACTACCCTGCATACGGCAAGGCATGCGGACAGGCTGTAGCAAACGGCGAAGTTGACAGAGGTATCGTATGCTGCGGAACAGGCATCGGCATCTCCATCGCAGCCAACAAAGTCAAGGGCGTGAGATGTGCGCTTTGCACTGACGTGACTATGGCTAGACTTACAAGACAGCATAATGATTCAAACGTACTGGCTCTGGGCGGCAGAACAACAGGACTGCAGACAGCGCTGGATATCGTGGCAGCATGGGTAGATACTGAATTCGAAGGCGGCAGACACCAGAGAAGATTGGACATGCTGGACGCAGAATAATCTGCAAAGCGCAGGCGCGCGAGGCCTGCGGCCGAAACAAGTCAAACAAGGCGAAAGCCATAAACATAAAGTATTTTCAAAATTGAAAGGTAGGTACAATAATGAGCAACGTATATGTATTCGATCATCCGTTAATTCAGCACAAGACTGCTATGATCAGAAAGACAGACACTACAGTTAAAGATTTCAGAGAACTGGTTAAGGAAATCTCAATGCTTATGGGATATGAAGCAACTAGACATCTCCCACTGAAGGAAGTTGAGATCACAACTCCTATGCAGGATGCTAAAGTTAATATGCTCGCAGGCGAAGATATCGCTATCGTACCTATCCTGAGAGCAGGTCTGGGAATGGTTGACGGTATGCTGGCACTGGTTCCTAACGCTAAGGTTGGACATATCGGACTGTACAGAGACCACGACACTCACATGCCTGTAGAATACTACTGCAAGCTTCCTGCAGATATCGAAGAAAGAGAAATTTTCGTAGTTGACCCTATGCTGGCAACAGGCGGATCAGCAGCAGCAGCTATCGACTTCATCAAGGCAAGAGGCGGTAAGAAAATCGTATTCATGTGCCTGATCGCAGCACCTGAAGGTATCGAAGTTCTTCAGAAGGCTCATCCTGACGTTGACATCTTCATCGCAGCTAAGGACGAAGGCCTGAACGAAAACGCATACATCCTCCCTGGACTCGGTGATGCAGGCGACAGACTTTACGGCACTAAATAATTAAGGAGAATTGATAAACATGGGCTTTGATTTTATACCGGACAGCGTCAGCAAGCACGATAACGTATATGACGTGTTGAAGGAAAGAGGCTTTATTGAACAGTCAACGGACGAAGAAAAAGTTCGTGAGCTTTTACAGAACGAAAAGGTAAAATTCTATATCGGTTTTGACCCTACTGCAGATTGCCTTCACGTGGGACACTTCATGCAGGTTATCATCATGATGTACATGCAGAAGTTCGGTCACACTCCTGTAGTCCTCATCGGAGGCGGTACAGGCATGGTTGGCGACCCTTCAGGCAGAGCTGACATGCGTCAGATGATGACTATCGAAACTATCGAACATAACTGCGAACAATTCAAGAGACTGTTCGAACGTTTCCTGGATTTCGATGACGAGTGGGAATATGTCGGAAACAACGGTGTATATGAACCGGGACACGAAAACAAGACTCCTGAACCGGGCAAAGCCGTATCAGTAAACAATGCGCGTTGGATCCGTCCGATGAGCTATATCGAATTCATGAGAGAGATCGGTTCATGCTTCAACGTAAACACTATGCTGAGAGCAGAATGCTTCAAGCAGAGAATGGAACGTGAAGGCGGACTTACTATGCTGGAGCTGGGCTACATGCTGCTCCAGTCATACGACTTCATGGTAATGGCTCGTGACTTCGACGTTAAGATCCAGTTCGGCGGTAACGACCAGTGGTCAAATATCATCGGCGGCGTTGATCTGACAAGAAAGAAGACAGGCAAAGACGTTTACGGCATGACATTCTCACTGTTGACTAATTCAGAAGGCAAGAAGATGGGTAAAACTCAGAAGGGTGCGCTGTGGCTCGATGCTGATAAGACTTCCCCTTACGAATTCTATCAGTACTGGAGAAACGTTGGCGATGCTGACGTTAACAAGTGCCTGAGAATGCTGACATTCCTTCCTATGGAAGAAGTAGAAAGACTCTCTGCTCTTGAAGATAAGGAAATCAACAAGGCGAAGGAAGTTCTGGCGTTCGAAGTAACTAAGCTTGTTCACGGTGAAGAAGAAGCTGCCAAGGCTCAGGAAGCTGCAAGAGCGGCATTCGGCGGCGGCGGAGACTTGTCAAACCTTCCTACAGTAGAAATAGCAGCAGATAAGCTGGCAGGAGAAGGCATGGGCGTTGTAAACTTCATCAAGGAACTGGGACTGGTTCCTTCCAACAGAGAAGGCTTCATGACTATCGAACAGGGCGGCCTGAAGATCGACGGCGAAAAGATCACTGACAAGAAATTCGCAGTGACACCTGAACTCTTCAAGGATGGCAAGATCCTGGTTGAGAAGGGTAAGAAGAAGAAAGTATTAGTTGAGCTCGTATAAGAGAATCAAGAAATAAATATAAGCAAGATAAAAGCTGTAAAATTTTACGTTGAATTTTACAGCTTTTGTTGTATACTAATAACATGAAGCAAACAATTACGAAAGGGGGATTTAATATGCCAAGCATTTTGCCGGTATCAGATTTAAGAAATTACAATGAGGTTCTTAAGAATTGCAGAACAGGCGAACCTGTATTTTTGACGAAAAATGGCAGAGGTAGATTTGTTGTTCTGGATATTGAAGACTATGAGAGAGAACGTGCGGAGAAAAAACTTCTTATGAAGCTCAAAGAAGCAGAAGAAGCAGTAAAAGAGGGAAAAGAGTGGTTAAGTTTAGATGAATTAAAGGCGGCAATGGGGGAATAACGAATGAAAAAATTTCGAATCAATCCGATGGTTGTTTCGGACCTAAAAGAGATACGTGAGTTTATAGCAGAGGATAATCCAGACAAGGCAAGAGAAACGGTAGAGAAAATATATAGCAAATTCGAAAACATTCAGTTGTTTCCTGATATAGGTGCAGAGCTTTCAAAACGAGTGAGCTTTCAAACGGATTACAGATATGCTGTGTGGAATAACTATGTGATTATCTATAAAACAGATGACGAGTTTGTTGAAATATACAGAGTTATCAATAGATATCAGGATATAACAAGGATATTTGACTAAGGCGTCACAAGAAACCAGAAAAGGCTAAGAAAAATGAGTAAATCGTTGATTCTTAGCCTTTTATTATTATATTGATACGGTGACTGAATCTAGATCAATTTCAGGAACGCATCGACTTCTTCTTCAGTAGTTCCCCATGAAGTTACAAGTCTTATAGCAGCGTGTGTTTCTGATGGATACTGCCAGCCTTCGAACATAACGTTCTCTCTCAGTTCTTCCACCTTTTCTTTAGTGAAAAGCGGGAAGAGCATGTTTGTTTGAGGCGGGATGGCGAATTCATATCCTTTAGCTGAGATGCCGTCAGCCAGCTTCTTGGCAAGGCGGTTGGCGTGAGCTCCCAGCTCGAAATAGAAACCGTCCTTCAGCAGAGCTTGGAACTGGACTCCCAGAAGTCTGCCCTTTGCGATCATGCCGCCTCTCTGCTTAACGAGCCAGCGGATATCTTCCTGAAGTTCCTTCTTGATGATAACGAGGGCTTCGCCGAACATGGCTCCACACTTAGTTCCGCCGATGTAGAAGGCGTCGCATAATTTAGGAAGGTCTTCCAGCTTAAGATCGTTTTCGGGTGCAGTCATCGCCATAGCCAGGCGGGCACCGTCTATGTAAGTCAGCAGGCCATATTCAAGGCACTTTTCACGGAGAGCGGTAAGTTCAGCCTTAGTGTAGATCAGGCCTGTTTCTGTTGAATTGGAAATATAGATGATCGCCGGTTTCACGTAGTGTTCGTCTTCGTGCTCTGCCATAACAGCGTCGATGTCTTCAGGGCGAAGCTTGCCGTCTGTCGTAGGAACGTGGTTGATCTTGTGACCTGTAGCTTCGATGGCTCCTGTTTCGTGGACGCATACATGTCCTGTGGAAGGAGAGATAACGCTGTGATGCGGTCTCAGGAATGCCGCCAGAGCAGTCTGGTTAGTCTGAGTGCCGGCAGTGAGGAACTGGACATAGGCTTCAGGGCAGTCGATCATTTCACGGATCATCTCAGCAGCGCCGTCGCAGAACGGATCGATACCGTAACCATCTGTCAGAGTCATGTTAGTATCTGTAAGAGCCTGCAAAACTTTTGGATGTGCTCCCAGGCTGTAATCGTTCTTTAAGAAAATCATAATACGTTTTCCTCCCATTCTTTTTCTTTGAACCCCGTAGTAACGAAGTCGCCTTTGATGATGATAGGTCGCTTCACAAGCAGACCGTCGGATGCCAGCAGCTTGTACTGCTCGTCTTCAGTCATTTCAGGCAGCTTGTCCTTCAGCTTCATTTCTTTATAGAGCATGCCGCTTGTATTGAAGAATCTCTTCAGCGGAAGCCCGCTCTTTGCATGCCAATCACGGAGTTCTTCTTCGGAAGGATTCTCCTCTTTGATATGGCGGATATCATATTCGATCTCGTGGGCATCGAGCCACTTCTGAGCCTTTTGGCATGTTGTGCACTTTGGATAACAGATGAACTGCATAAGAACCTCCTTTAGCATTTTTATACAAGATGATTTTAACATAGTACAGGGAGATTGGCTATAGAAACAGTGCTGCAGCGGGCATTACAATATATGCTTGTCTGTCGGCAGCAGTTTATGATATGATTCTTGATGTACGCGAGGTCGGGAGATATAAGATAAAATGCAGACACAAACTAAGACAACTGTATATTTAACTGCGATAATATGCTCGGTATTTTTCGGTATGACGTTCCTCGGCGCCAAGATAGCCCTTGAACAGCTGGATGCCATACAAGTTTTGGCATGCAGATGGACATTGGCGTTCGTACTGTTTGCCATAGCTGTTCTGCTGGGTATAATAAAGGTCGATTATAAGAAAAAGCCGATATGGATGGCAATGGTCATGGCATTCATCCAGCCGTGTATCAGCACGATTTGTGAGACATGCGGTATAGACCTGACGACTACTTCGGAGTCGGCTATCATGTATGCCATGATACCTATGGCAGTAGTACTGATATCCCGCGTATTCCTTAAGCAAAGGATCAGGCCTTTGGTCGGCATAGGGATAGTCGTTTCGTTCCTAGGGGTATTCATCGCTATCGCCTTCGGCGGAGGGGAGCCTATGGATGCGCTGCTTAGCAGCAGCGGATTTGTATTCGGAGAAAAAGCTCTTGGCTATCTGATATTGCTTTGCATGGTGGTAACGGGCGCACTTTTCATAATAGTATCGGGAAGGATATCAGACAAGTTCAATGCCATGGAAAGAACGTTCATGATGACTGCCATGGCTACAGTATGGTTCAACGGACTGAACATAGCTCGCGGCAAAGGCTTCGATGGATTCGTGATCTGCTTCCAGGACCTGAAGACGGGACTTGCGATACTGTTTCTCGGAGCGGTCGGATCGTTCATGTGCTACATACTGCTCAACTATATAGTAGGTAAGATGCCGGCAGCACAGGCATCATCCATACAGGTCAATATCACATCGCTTACCGGAGTTGTGACAGGCATACTGTTTCAGGGAGACCCGTTTGGATGGTATACGGTAGTAGGAATGATAATGATAATCGCAGGAGTTATTGCGTGTAATATGACGCCTAGTATGGCAGAAGATAAACAATAGGAGATAAGATAAATGTATTTTGATGATTTTCAGGTAGGCGATACCTTCGACATAGAGAAAGTAGAAATAAAGAAAGATAAGATGCTGGCGTTTGCGGAAGAATATGATCCGCAGCCGATACACCTTGACGAAGAGTTCGGGGCAGCCTCCCAGTTCGGTGAGATCATAGCGCCCGGCATCATGAGCTTCATGTCAGTATGGGCAAAGTTCGTGAAAGCCAATATTATAACTGAAAACTTCATCGCGGCAAGAAGCTTCCGTATCAACTGGAGTTCTCCTGTATTCGAGGATGATGTACTGTTCGGTAAAGTGATAATCAAGAACCTGATACCTCGAAACAAGTACAACGGTCTCGTGGAAGTAAACCTCGTGATCTATAATCAGGGCGGAACCATGGTGATGGATACTACGACTGAAGCTATCCTGCGTCGCAGGCCGGAAGCATAATTCTCGGCATTGCAGATCGAAAATGTTGATATATCAACAAGTTTGCAAGTTTATTTGTTGACAAAACATTCTACAAGAGGTAAAATGATTCCGTGTCGCGTACGCGCCACGGTTTTTTAGTGCGAGCAGGATGGGAATCCGTCCGGAGCGAGCACAGCTGATTAACATTAGTATCGCCGAAAAAGCTTTGCAGGTGCAAAAGTGCGCTTTGCAAAACCCAGTAGGCAGGGCCGAAAAAGATCCGGCGGGATCCGAGTAGGTAGAAAGGAAAAAGAAGATGAAATCATTTATCGCAAAGCCTGCAGAAGTTGAACGTAAGTGGTACGTTATCGACGCTGAAGGCAAGAACCTGGGAAGAATGTCATCACAGATCGCAGCTATTCTCAGAGGAAAGAACAAGCCAACTTACACACCACATGTTGACTGCGGAGATTACGTAATCGTTATCAACGCTGAAAAGGTTGAAGTAACTGGTAAGAAGAGAAAGGAAAAGATCTACAAGAGACACACTGGTTATCCTGGTGGTCTGAGAGAAATGACTTTCGAACAGATGCTTGAAAAGCACCCTACAGAAGTTGTTCGCCATGCAGTTAAAGGCATGATGCCAAACGGCAAGCTGGGCAGACAGATGTACAAGAAGTTAAAGGTTTACGCTGGTCCTGAGCATGAACATGCAGCTCAGAAGCCGGAAGTACTGGATATTTAAGAAGGGAGGAACTAGACAATGGCAAAGACACAGTATTATGGAACTGGAAGAAGAAAGTCTTCCGTAGCTAGAGTTAGATTAGTCCCTGGCACAGGAAATATCACAGTAAACAAAAAGTCCCTCGACGATTACCTGGCAATGGAAATCGTTAAGAGAGAAGTAAAGAGACCTTTTGAAATCGCTGGATGCGAAGGTAAGTTTGACGTTATCGCTACTGTACACGGTGGTGGATACACAGGTCAGGCCGGAGCACTGAGACACGGTATCTCAAGAGCTCTGTGCGAAGCTGACAAAGAAGCTTACAGACCAGCTCTGAAGGCTGCTGGATTCTTAACTAGAGACAGCAGAATGAAGGAAAGAAAGAAGTACGGTCTGAAGAAGGCAAGAAGAGCAAGCCAGTTCTCAAAGCGTTAATCTATCGATCAACGACTACAGGGCAAATTGCTCAACTCACATTCGTGTGGAAAACCCCCGAATTCCAACCCTTGGAATCGGGGGTTATTTTTTATGCCATAATTATTGTGAGTTCATGCGATTTATCATCGCAGCCAGTTCAAATCTGCTATGTACACCCAGCTTACGGTAGATGTTTTTAGTGTGATCCTTGACAGTGTGTTCTGAAATGAACAGCATCTTGGAAATATCGCGATTGCTGTAGCCATGGCAGATGAGGTCGGTCACTTCAACTTCGCGAGCAGTCAGTTGATTGAATGGAGCAGGGAAGGTGGCAGGGTCAAGCTCACTGAAAGGCACCTTTTCTTCCATATCTCCGATCTGTGAAGCCCTTTTGTAGCCATATTTTTCTCTCAGAGAATGGAGCAGCAGCGGTTCCAGCAGCATATATACTACAGCCATGACGATTATCAGCACAAGATACGAGATCGTCAGCAGCTGCATGGAATCTCTGAACGCTTCAACAAGGGCTGACTGGATAAGTACGGCAACTACAGCGAAGGCCATGATTATGGCAGGTATCAGCTTGCTTGGATATGTCCTCATCAACTCCAAGCCAAACAGCGGGATCAAAGCGCATGACATCAAGCCGGCTCCCAGAAGCATGCATGCAGGTAATGCAAGTGCAGGTACATAGTTGACAGCATACAGCAATACGAATCCGATGATACCCAGCCCCACAGCTACTGTCACGCTCCTCAGCGGATGGATAGCTGCTTTTTTATGGAGAAAATACATTATAAATGCGGTGATCGCTGCGAACAGATATATGAAGCTCACTCCGTGTTTAGTTTCGGCAACTGCTGCAGGTGCGATAACACCCATCAGGCAAGCGAAGAAAATGAAGACAAAAGTCCCGACAAAGAGTTTCTTTGGAAAAACAAGTTCGGAATTTCTCTTCGCAAAGGTCGGGAAGGCATTTGTCGGCAGCTTCAAGTAGAAATAAAGCAGCAGAGCTATCATAACAAGTATCGCCCATCTGAAAATACCGAACGGCAGCGTAGCAATATCGTTCTGAAGAAACGCTATCATCATGAAGCTGATGGCATAAGCCACAAGCAGATAAAGTATGGCTGTTTTTTCAGAAAAGAGATACACGATAGTCGATGATTCGAAGCCTATCATGAAGCAGCAGCAGAAGCACTGTACATAAAGCAGAAGTGCCAGCATCTCGGCAGACAGAGGCAGCAGAACGCCGACAGCTGTCAGCAATGCGACGATAGTCGACACCCTGGCTGCAAGCACGAATTTCTTAGGGAGAAATATTATCCATAAAATACATACCACATACCCGGCAGCAATTATAGCAGTCGTGCTGTCCATGTCGATAGGCAGAGGAGTCTTGTCATGAATCGTCAGCGCCGGGCCCATATAATAGATGAACCCCATTTGCCATAGGTTGAACATAACAAAACACATCAACCTGCCGAGAGGATAATCGAGTCTCCTGTTTTCGTTTTCTAACAATATCTGCTTATTCATGTCGTGCTCCTTCTAAACTATTGCGCATGCAAAAGGCTGTTTTTATTGAAATCCCCCCGGCGGGGGATAGTAAAACCCGGTACTTATCGTTAAAATAAAGAAAATTCTGACAACGACATTATAGCACGATTATTCTAATTTGTCAGTTTATCAGAGAAAAAATCTCACATATCTTAAAAAATCGCAAAAGTCATGAAAACGAGAAGGAGGTGTGAAATGCGGCAGTTATATGAACAGATCTTAGTAGATAATGAAAAAAGAAGATTTTATGCAAAGTGTGAGACTAGCGGCGAGAAAAGGTATTCCGTCAAGCTGCCGCTATCATGCAGAGGTGAAGAGCTGCTGCAGCTTTTGGAAGAAGGCTGTGCCGGAGGCTTGCGTCAGAAAAAGTACAACAGCGCAAAGGCGCGGGCTGTCCAGGATCTGGCACGCTATTTCAATCAATGCAGGAAATGCGGCAAGTGGGTGTGCGATGAGATGTTCGATCCGGACATCATGGAATGTAAACAATGTAATATAAGGAGGGTATAAAAGATGGCTAACGATTTATTTGGAAACTTAGGAAACCTGGGAGGTATCGTTAAAGGGCTGAGCAGCTTCATGCCGCAGGATGACCCGGCAGTGAAGATGATAAATGCACAGACACAGGTAAGCGACCTGAAGAAGCAGGAAGCTGACATATATGTAGAAATAGGAAGGAAAGCTGTAGCGCAGTACGGACTGGAAGCTTTCCCTGAATACGCCGATAAGCTGAGATTGATCCAGAGCAATCTGCAGGCAGCGACAAGTGAGCTGGATTCACAGAAGGCAGAACACGAAGCCAGAGAAAAGGCAGCGGCGGATGCAGCGGCAGCGGCAAGATGCCCTAGCTGCGGATATGACAATCCTGAAGGCACAAGATTCTGCCAGGAATGCGGAGCTAAGATGGGAGCGCAGAACTGTGTATCATGCGGAGCACCGCTTCAGCCGGGAACTCGTTTCTGCGGAGAGTGCGGTACAAGACAGCCTGAATAATTATCGGGCAGGACTAAAGAAACAGGAGGTGGACATATGGCCACATATAAACAGCAATGCATCCATTGCGGTGCGTTCATAGAGCGCGACAGCAGATTCTGCCCTACGTGCGGAAGCAGAAGCCCGTTCGGATATACATGTCCGACATGTCGCAGTCCGATACAAAAAGAGCATAGGATATGCTCAGGCTGCGGCAGACCGCTTAGGATCCCATGTCCACACTGCGGAGGGATGACTTTCGTAGGAGCCAGATGTGACCACTGCGGTAACAGTCTGCTTGTACAGTGCTCCAATCCGAGATGCGGAGAGCTGCAGTTTTTCCAAAACCAAAAATGCACCGCATGCGGCAAGAAGATAAAGCTGCAGACAGAAGGCGGCAGAAGATAGAATGCGACAAACTCCGGCAAGAAGACGGAGCAACATAAGGGAGGTAAATAAGATGCTGAGATCATTTACGAGAAATTATCAGGACAATTCTACAGAAGCGGGATTCCAGTTCACCTTTTACTGTGATATCTGTAACGATGGATTCAAGAGCAGCTTCGTAGAATCCGAAACATACAAGAAGGGAAAGCTTTTCAGAGGTGTAGGCAGAGGAGCATCAGTTGTCGGCAGCATGATCGGCGGCAATCTGGGCAACATGGCGTGGAGAGCTGACAGAGTGACAGACATCCTCGGTGAACGTTTCGAGGGCAGAAGCCCTGAGTGGCAGAAGGAACACGAGATGGCATTCGAAAGAGCACAGAATGAAGCCAGACAGCACTTCCACAGATGTCACGGATGTAACCAGTATGTATGCGATTCCTGTTACAACGAAGACGAAGGCCTCTGTACTCAGTGCGCTCCTAGACAGGAAATCTACGTAGCCAAGGCGAGAGCTGAAGCGATGAAGAGAAATATAGATGAAGCGGGACAGTCTGCAACAGTATGGAAGGGCGAGATCGAGAGCAAGACTACAGTCTGTCCTGTATGCGGCAAACCTGCAGGAAACGGCAAGTTCTGTAACAACTGTGGAGCATCCATGGCGCTCAACACTTGCGAACGCTGCGGAGCGCAAAACGCACAAGGCGTGAAGTTCTGCAATAACTGCGGGGCTCCGATGGGAGCGGCTCCTGCACCGCAGCCTACAGGCATCTGCCCTAACTGCGGCAATCAGAACGAGCCGGGAACTAAGTTCTGCGGCGAGTGCGGAACTAAGCTTTAGGCATAAAACTATCATTAGATGAAGGAGGAACAACAAATGAGCAACACCTCCGATACATATAAGGGCAACGTGGCTTCTGCCGGATACAACGGCGAAGCCACTCTGATAATAGACGACAAGGGATTGACCATATCATCTCTGTTTTCCGATTTTGCGGCAGGGTTCGAGGACTTTCTCGCCATCAAAGCGGGCGACTATACCGTAGATGTGGTAGTCGAGGGCGGCACCATCTGCTGCAGCCGTATGGGGCAGAGCGGCGATTGGTTTGCGACTAATCTCACGAAGGCTTACAACCGTGTAGTTACTAGGGCTCTCAAGACAAAAGGCGAGTGCCTTTTTGAAACCAGAGGAAGTATGGCATACGAAGGAATCCACATCAAAGGGACCGTACAAGTTTTCGAAGATGCCATCTGCTTGCTTCCGCCAAAGCTTGAAGGAAGGCGACTGCCCTTTGCATTTATAAACGGCCTCAAAAAAGAAAATTATGCGTTGACGATACACCTTACGACGGGAGAAAGTGCGGTGATCTCAATGGTGGGACGCGACCTTGATCCTCTCGAAAAATGCATCATAGAAAGAGTGGAGGCCGTTCGTGCAAAGAGCGGGGAGCTGGCAGCGAGCCTTTGCGGAGAGCTTGGAGAAGCCGATAAAGCAAAGGCTGTAAATCTCTTTGCAGAAAAGATCGCCGTGCCTCTCGAAAGGCTGGCGGCTTTGCCTAAACTCAGGGAGGCTGTCCTTAAGAAGATCGAAGGCAGCGACATGGGGAACACATGGAGATTGCTATGTGAACTTTGCGACGGACAGAAGGCGGCGGTCGGCATATGGGAACTGCCGGAGGAAGAAGTGGAGAAACTGAAAGAAAAGCTGCTTGAGAAAATGCAGGCTGAGGCCGAGGCGGCGGGCAGCGACGGAGCGGAAGCAAGCGTAGAGCTTACGCCCGAACAGGAGGAAGCGCTAAGGTGGATGATATGGACGGCAGTGCCGTCAAAGGATGGGAAGGTCGCTGTTATTGAGGCGGCATTCCCAAGTGAAGAAGTCGCCACTTATGTTTATAGGATCCCGGATTCGTGGGAAACCTTTTTGCCGGTGCTCAACAGAGCGATGGAAGCAATCGATTTCGACAGAGAATTGATCTTGCTGCCGGAAGAGAAGTTCGATGGATCGGTGGGATTCGGGGCAGAGCTTACTGAAGGTTTTGCAGATAAAAAGATGCTGATAAAGAGAACTCCGTCGCTGGGAGTGCTGAGAAGGTGCTTCGACGGAAGGATAGTGCATAGAAGCTTAGCATCTTGGGAGAAGGGATTAAGAGGATATCTGGGAGGATAGCCGCATTTCGGGGAGTATCTTATGAAAGGAGGAAGGTGATATGAAAAGACTCGTGTTGATAATGTTCATGTTAGTTATTGCTATGACGACGGTTATGTTCATGACAGCCTGCGGCGGAGATTCCGAAACTTCCGACAGCGATTCGGGCGGAGCTGCTGTGACAGATGCTGCATCGACTAAGACGATGGCTTGCTTCAATGAATTCGTTAGCGGCGGAGCATATACCATGGAAATGAAGGCTGAGTATCAAGGCGTGACAACTACCATGACTTCAGCTGTCAAAGATGGCATGCTTTATAGCAAGAGTGAGATGGATGGAATGACAAGCATCATGATCATGAAAGACGATGTTCAGTATATGCTTGATCCGTCAACCAAAACTTGTCTGAAGATGTCAGTGCTCAAAGAAAATGCAGTTGAAATGTTTGCCGAAGAAGCGGCAAATTATGAGACTGCCGTGAATACGGGAACAGAAGAAATCAACGGTAAGACTTATGATTACGAAGAGTTCGACGTTGAAGGAACATCAGTTAAATACTGTTTCGATGGCAACGACCTCAAATATATCCTTACTTCCATGGAAGGTGAAGAATATATCGTTGAAGTTCTCAGCATGAAGAGCGGAGCAGACAAAGCACTGTTCGAAGTTCCTGATGATTATAATGTGATGGAGATGTGATCAAGGGTAAGGTATACATGGCTGTGTTGATATAATACCTCCCCCCCGAATTCCAACCCTTGGAAGCGGGGGTTATTTTTATGCAGCAAAAGAAATTGCCGCCATACTTGACTTATATGGTAAACTTTAATATAATACCTTCAAAAGGAGGTAACACCATGTTAGAAATCGGAATGAAAGCACCTGACTTCACACTGCAGGACAAGGACGGCAATCAAGTAGCTCTGTCAGACTTCGCAGGAAAGAAAGTCGTATTATATTTTTACCCTAGAGACAACACTCCCGGCTGCACAAGGCAGGCGTGCGCCTTTGCACAAAATTATGACGGATTCAAAGAAAGAGGCGTAGAAGTTATCGGGATCAGCAAGGACTCCGCAGCTTCTCATGCAAAGTTCGCAGACAAGCATGAGCTGCCGTTCATACTGCTCTCTGATCCGGAGCTTGTAGCTATACAGGGATATGATGTTTGGAAAGAAAAGAAACTCTATGGCAAGGTAAGCATGGGCGTAGTTCGTACAACTTATGTCATAGACGAAAACGGCATTATCGAGAAGGTCATGCCAAAGGTAAAGCCGGATACTAATGCGGCGGAGATATTGGCGTATCTTGATGGAGAAGCATAATGAGAATCATAATATCGCCTGCTAAAAAAATGAATATCAATACGGATGACCTAGCATATAGAGATCTTCCGGAGTTCCTGCGGCAGACGGAACAGCTTCTGGAGCGCCTTCGCGGCATGAGCTACGACGAATTGAAGAAGCTGTGGAAGTGCAGTGATAAAATAGCCGAACAGAATTATGAGAGGCTGCAGAACATGGATCTTCAAAGAATTCTTACTCCTGCCGTTCTTGCCTACGAAGGCATCCAGTATCAGTATATGGCGCCTGCAGTATTTTCCGGTGAAGAGTATGAATACATACAGGAACACTTGAGGATATTATCAGGGTTTTATGGTGTGCTTAAGCCATTTGACGGCGTAGTGCCGTATCGACTTGAGATGCAGGCGAAACTCAGTATAGAAAACTCCAAGGATCTCTACGAGTTTTGGGGATCATCCCTTGCAGAAAAGCTGGCTGAAGAAACGGACTGCATCCTGAATCTGGCATCAAAGGAATACAGCATAAGCATATCGAAGCATTTGCCAAAAGACGTCAGATTCATAACATGTGTTTTCGGCGAGGAAATAGATGGCAAGATCGTAGAAAAAGGGACTCTTTGTAAGATGGCAAGAGGAGAAACTGTTCGAAGGATGGCTGAACAGCGTATTGAAGAACCTGAAGACATCAAGACACTGCAGCTTTTGAATTACGAGTACTCGGAAAAACATTCGGATGACAAAACGTTTGTGTTCTTGAAAAAATAATTTAAACAGAAGATATCAAAAAGGGCTTGTAATATTCTAAAAATGTGATAATATAAGCAATGTAACTAGTTACATTGCTGGTTACACAACTAGCGTGAGTGGGAGTATCACATAGACATAAAGCCTTCCGGGGATCGGATAATATACGTTGCTGCAAAAATAAACCTGATCCCCCTTAATTACAAAATACGACAAAACCCCTGAAATTATTTCAGGGGTTTTTGTTATGCGCATTATATGTTGTCACGTGGATCTGACTATTCCTTCGCTCTCATCTCCGGTATCTGTGAAATGATGAATGCAGCGAACATGATGATGCATCCTGCCAGCTCTCTGCCGGTCATGGTTTCCTGAAGGAATAATGCTCCGCAGACAGCGGCAAACACTGACTCAAGGCTCATGATTATGGCCGCAACAGCAGGGGATGTATATTTCTGTCCTACTACTTGCAGTGTGAATGCGATGCTGACTTCCAGGAATGCTACATACAGGATAGGTCCTGCGCAGGCGATGATGTCGCTCATCACGATAGTCTCGGTCATAAGTGCTGCCGGGATCGACAATACTCCTGCGATGAAGAACTGTGCGAAAGACAGCTTCAGCACATCGACTCTTTCTGAATAATGGTCGATCAGCAGTATTTGGAATGAATAAGCTACTGCACACCCCATAACATAAGCGTCACCTTTAGCAATGGTAAAGCCTTCAGTTATGCAAAGAAGCCATACTCCGACCAGAGCTATGGCTATGCCGAGCCAGGTAGTGCGGGCGATCTTTTGTCTTAAGAACAGCATGAAGATCGGTACTATGACGATGTCCAGGCTGGTGATGAAACCGGCTTTGCCGGCAGTAGTATATACGATACCTATTTGCTGCAGCGATCCTGCCACGAAGTTGGCTGCGCCGCAGAGGAGGCTTCCTATCAGCAGCGTTTTATCGGACCAAGGCGTGATGTCCACACGCTCTGCAACCGGCTTACGATCATTGATCTTGCCGTATACCCAAATCACAGGCAGCAGTGCCAGTGAACCAAGTATGAATCTGAAAATACCGAATGTGAACGGACCGATGTGGTCCATGCCCATCTTTTGGAATATGAAGGCGGAGCCCCAGATGACAGCCGCCAGCAGCAGGCAGATCTGCCCTTTGTATCTGCTCATGATAAAACTCCTTATTAAGTGAATTGTATATTTACATTATATCATCATATTGTATACTTTAATATATAGGCAGTTAGATATTTACAGAGGAAACGATGATGTTCGAAAGATTAGCTGAAAAATACGGCAACATAGTTGGCGTTATATGCCTTGTGATCGCGGCTCTCCTGTGGGGCGGCGAATTTGTCGTGGCAAAAGATGTGTTCGGCGTCATCCCTCCCAACTGGACAAATGTTATAAGGATATTCTTCGCGACACTCATATCGATCGTGCTGTGGAGAAAACAATTCAAGGAAGCAACCTTAAGAGATTGGAAAAGAGGCGCTGTCTGCGGCATATTGTTCGGACTTGCTTATGCCCTTCAGTCGATTGGCCTTGATATGATAGATGCAGGTCTCAGCGCATTCATTTCATCGGCGTACATAATAATGGTACCGTTCATGGTTTGGTTCGTATCAAAAATCAGGCCAAGTGCCAAGGTTTTTATCAGTGCAGTAGTTGGCATCGCAGGCGTTTGTATCATGTCGGTGAGCGGGCTTTTTTCAGGGCAGATATCGATCGGACCGGGAGAACTGCTTTCGATAATCAGCGCCATTGGATATGGCGGCGCCATGGTAGCACTGGACATATATACAGAAAAGACAAGCGCGGAATTTTTAACAGGAAGTCAGTTCATATTCACACTGATAATAGCATTGATTTTCGCCATCATACTGGAGCAGCCGCCTCAGATGGCGGAATTGATGGACGGAGTATTGATGGCAGAATTCCTGTATCTCATAATCCTGGGAACATTCATGACACAGCTGCGGTTCACATTTGGCATCAAGTACGCGACGGCATCACAGGCAGGAGTCATCTTCCCGCTGGAGTCGGTGTCAGCAGCATTTTTCGGCTGGCTGTTCCTGCATGAACAGCTGCAGACAGTACATATCATAGGTGCGGTCCTGCTTATTGCAGCCATCGTCATAAGCAGCGTGGAATTCAAGAAAAAAGATGATGTTCAAATCGGAGGATAGTGATGAGTAAGAAATACTGCATTATTTTCGGCAGCCCGAGGAAAGAGGGAAATACTGCAAGCCTTCTTTCGGTAGTTAAGGAAGAGATAAATAAAAAAGGCGGAGAGATAAGTTTCTTCGACGTATATGAAAGCGATATCGCAGGATGCAGGGCGTGTCTCGGATGTCAGAAAAACACAGACGAGATATGCTGCGTGCTTGACGATGATATGCAGCCGATCCTCAAGGCTGCAGCAGAAGCCGATGTGATAATTTTCGCAGCGCCGATATATATCTGGTCAGCGCCGGCGCCGGTCAAGGCCGTGATCGACAGGCTGGTTTATTCCGGCTGCAAGTATTACGGAGATGATCCATACGGTCCGTCCCTCTTCGAAGGTAAGAGGCTGGCTCTCATATGTGCTTGCGGCTACCCTGTAGAAAAGGCTGCGGATCTCTATGAAGAAGAAATGAAGCGTTACTGTAAGCATACTAATATGGAGTATATCGGCATGCTTTGCGAGCGCCAGAGAAATCTAAAAGAGCCGTTTATGGATGAAGAAAAAAAGCTCCGCGCTACAGAGTTCGCGAAGCTTCTTTAAGCCATTGTTTAGTTTCTTCATCGACAAGCGGGCTGATTTTTTCATACACTTGCCTGTGATAATCGTTGAGCCATTCAAGCTCAGCATCCGTTAAGCGCTCAGGCAATATAGCATCCTTATCGAATGGACAGAAGGTCAGCGGCTCGAAGCCGTACAGTCCTTCTTTTTCTATGCAGAGGATCTCGTTCTCAAGTCTGATCCCGTATTCGCCTTCGATATATACTCCCGGCTCGTCGCTGTTGATCATTCCCGGCAGGATCGCGTGCGTTTTATCTCTCGGGCTGATAGATTGAGGCCCTTCATGGCATCCCAGCAGGTGTCCCACACCGTGCCCCGTGCCGTGGTTATAATCAAGACCTATCTTTCGCAAAGGCCCGCGGGTCAGCTCGTCCAGCTCTGTGCCTGTAGTTCCCGGCTCGAACTCCGCCGTGCAAAGGGCGATGTGGCTCTTGAGCACGGTCGTATAGTGAAGCTTCATCTCGTCCGTAAGTGGTCCAAGAGCGACAGTCCTCGTTATATCTGTAGTGCCGTCTTCGTACTGGCCGCCTGAATCCACAAGATAGAAGCCTTCAGGCTCGAGCACTTTATTTGTCCCTTCGGTCGCCGAGTAATGTACGATGGCACCGTTAGATCCGTATGCGGAAATAGTTTCAAAGCTCAGGTCCCTGAACCCATCCTGCTTCCTGCGGCATTCTTCGAGTTTTGCAGCGGCATCAAGTTCAGTGATCTGCATGTCGGTATTTTCCTTCAACCAACATAAGAACTCGACCATAGCCGCTCCATCTTTAAGATGAGCGTTTTTAGTAGAAGCGATCTCAGTCTCATTTTTTATAGTTTTCATGGCAGCTACAAGACTTTCGCAAGAGATTGTCTTCATATCTTCAGGCAGGGAGTCAAGTATGGCATAGCTCGTATTATCTTTATCGATGAGCAGTTTGCCCGGGGGCAGAACCATTATGTCATCGAGGAAAGTTTCATATGGGAGGAGTGAGACGGATTCCAATGTTGCTACTTTGTTTGTACCGGACAGTTCAAGAGATCTGTCCATCACATACAATCTGTCATCCTCGGCAGAGATGAGCGCGTAAGCGAAAAAGACAGGTGTGTGCTTTACATCATCTCCTCGCAGATTATACAGCCATGCGATCTCATCAAGACTCGATAAAATGCAGTAGTCAGCATTATGATTAGCCAGTGCTTCACGCAGCCTTGCGAGCTTTGAATCATGGCTTTCGCCTGTTACAGAAACCGGCAGAGAATATATTTTTGACGGTTCGATAACAGGTCGATCAGACCATATTTCTCCTACAAGATCACATTCTGTTACCATGTTGAATTTGTCTTCCGGGATATCCTTTGGTGTACATACGCGGCCATCGAACGCCAGGATGCTATCATCATCAAGCACATCTTCCAGATATTCGACTATAGTCGGCACTCCCTCAACACCCATCTTCATCAAGCGTATACCGCTTCCCTCAAGCTGAGCTGCTGCCTGCAGAAAATATCTGCCGTCAGTCCAGAGACAGGCTTCATCTATAGTTACGACAAGGGTTCCTGCAGAGCCTGTGAATCCCGAAACGAACTCTCTGCACTTGAAGTGATCATGGACGTATTCCGACTGATGAAAATCAGACGTAGGTATCATATATGCATCAAATCCGTAAGCCTTCATTTTTTCTCTCAAAGCGATAAGCTCTTTTCTCATTTCTCGATTCCTTTTGCCAGTGAAAACTTAAAAAAATGTTTAAGTAATTATAACACGGAATATGTGGTGGAAAAAGGACAACACAAAAGGTTTTTTATACATGATTCGGGGTTGGAATCTTAAGCACAGGTGTGTATAATGGATTAGAGAGAAGAATATTATAGGGGTATCAAGGAGACTGATAAATCATGGCTAAAAACAATATAGCGTTCAGACGATCATTCATAACAAATTGTGCATATTTCGCGATAATAGCTGTACTGATATTTGTGATAGTCAAATATGCAGTGCCGCTTTTGATGCCGTTCATATTAGCGTTCCTCATAGCTGTATTGCTGCAGAGACCTATCCGATTCATGCACAATAAGACGCATCTGAAGAAGAGGCTCTGCGGACTTATCGCAGCAGTACTGTTCTTCGTAGCGCTGGCAGCATTCATTTCATGGGGCGGTATCGAACTTGTTACAGGGATCCATAAGCTCTTTATCAACTTGCCTCAGTTCTACAACAATACAGTAGAGCCTATGCTGCTTGATATATTCAGAAACTTAGAGTCTCTTAAGCTTTGGAACGAGCTGAACTTGATGGAACTTCTCAGAAATCTGGAAACTCAGCTGATGGATGCACTGGGCGGACTTGCAACAAGCATTTCGACTAAGGCTATCGGCATGGTGACGGGATTCGCTGCATCGCTTCCTATGCTGTTCATAAAGACAGTGCTCTTCCTCGTATCTACAGTTTTCATATCCATGGATTACGATAAGATCATGGGATTTGTCGTTTATCAGATGAACGACAGAGTAAGAGAGATCTTCGAAGAGACTAAGGCATATATGGTAAACGTTCTGTTCGTAGTAATAAGATCATACATCATCATCATGTCCATAACATTCGTGGAACTGTCTATCGGTCTCAGCATCATCAAGATCGACTATGCGATCCTTATCGCTCTCTGCATCGCCATCTTTGATATTTTACCGGTGCTGGGAACAGGCGGCGTAATGATCCCTTGGACAGTTATCAGCATAGTCCTTGGCAACTACTGGCTGGCACTGAAGCTGTTCATACTTTATGTGATAATAACTATCGTAAGAAATATCATAGAACCGAAGATAGTAGGAAGTCAGCTTGGGTTGCATCCTATCGTGACACTTTCCAGTATGTTCGCCGGGCTGCAGGTGTTGGGCGGTTTGGGTCTATTCGGATTCCCGATAGGACTTTCGCTGCTGGTACACCTGAACAAAAAAGGCGTGATACAAATACTGAAATAGTAAAGATATTTGATATAAAAAATGAGAAGCAGCACTGCTTCTCATTTTGTTTTTTGAACTGTTTGACGTATATATCTTACCCGGCAAGCAGGTTTTCCAGTTTTTCTATCAGAAGGGCCTGGTCCATACCCGAACGTCTGCTCATTTCAGCTATCGTCGCCTTTTTCGCCATCACACGCCCCATAGGTGTGTGCAGCATTTTGAATTTGGCATTTATATTGGGCAGCTCGTTCTTTAACCAAGGGTATGCAGTCAGCAGATCTGCAAGTCTTGTTTCTCCTGTAAGTTTGATATCAGCCATTTTTACACCTCCTATATCACCTTCACATCCGGATTTTTTTCACCGAAGTTTTCCATAAGTTCCGCTACGATCTCAGCGCGGCTCTTTCTCTGTTTTTCTCTCTGTTTGATAGTTTTATATGCTTTGAATAAAGTTGACGGGCCGATTTCGGAGCTGAAGTATCCGATGCCCTGGTTCCACGCCAGCAGTTCGAAGATATCATCAAACGCTTCGGAGTCAGTACCCTGAGCATAAGCTTTCACCAGTTCTCTTGTTGCCTGTCTCATCCTGCCTGCCCCCACTGCATTTGCCAGCGACAGCAGCAATCTTGTTTCATAAGATAAATATCTTTTTTCATCATTCCATGTAATATTCCAAAACTCTACACCGATCTTTCCCAGCTCTTCATCTATAAGAGGCAGATTAGTCAGTGCGGCAGGCCTCATAGTTATGTTGCCGCTGTCTTCACCGGCGTTCACCTTGTAAAAATATGCGTGGAATTCTGTGTCATCCACCTGCTCAGTGAAATGCTCAAATCCCAACTCCTCCATGACAGGATATAGCGGGATAGGGTCAAAACTCTGGATGACTTCCATGCCTTCTCCCACAGCCAGGTCATCTGCCTGCTTTTTCAGCCCCGGGAAAAAGTTCCCTACGATACCTCTAACGTCAACTTTCTTGAAGTCTTTTATTTTATCTTTCCATTCAACATTTCTCATTTCTCTTACCTCCTTTATGCAAAGCGCACTGCGCTGTCTTCCGTGGCTTATGGCGTTAGCATACACTAACCGCGCATGGCAAGTATGTGGCAAATACCACAAAATATAAAAAATAATTTCTTTTTTAATAGACACATGAGCCTTTGACAATGATACAGTTGTAGCAGTATCATATATGTATGCATGAAAAAATACTGACGAAAAACTTCATATTCGCATTTTTATCATTGTTCTGCAGCGCCATGGTAATGTACATGCTGCTGGGGACCATTACGGAATATGCAGAAGGCATGGGTACAGGTGTGATGCTTGCAGGTCTTGTTTCAGGCATATACGTATTCGGCGGACTCTGTTCCAGACTTGCATCGGGTGCGATCCTTCAGAAACTGGGATGGAAGAGACTTGCAGTCATTGCTATGACTGCACATTTTCTTGCGTGCTGCTGCTACTTCCTGGTGGACAGTATCGGCACGCTCATCCTCATAAGATTTATCCACGGGCTCGGCTTCGGGGCATCGGCAAATGCTACCATGACTATAGGTATGGCGATTTTACCGAAGAGTCGCTACGGAGAGGCAACGGGATATTTCATGATGGCGACGACGCTGGCAGTTGCAGCGGGACCTTTCGCAGGCGGACTTGTGTATGACTCTCTCGGACCGACAGGGTGCTTCGCTATGGCTGCACTGCTATCGCTGCTGATGCTGGTGTTCATAGTATTGATGGATCTTAGAGGCATCGATCCCGGACCTCATGCCGGAACAGATACTCGCGCCCGTGCAAAGGGCACAGCTTCACAGAGCGAAACGCTTGCTGATGCGCAAAGCGCACCTTTGCATGATGCGCCGCAGGCTGCCCCGAAGGGGATCAACAAGCTTCTTGAAGTAAAAGCATTCCCGATATCCATATGCGTACTTCTCTGTGCGATGGGCTATGTATCCATAATGTCGTTTTACAGGCTCTATGCAGCGGAAGTCGATCTTACAAGAGAATTCACATACTACTTCCTGTTCTACGGCGGATTCCTGCTGGCGACAAGACCGTTGGCCGGCAAGCTTCAGGACAGGTTCGGCGACCATATCGTATGTATCCCGGGAATCATCGCGCAGACGATAGGGCTTATATTGCTGGCATGGCATCCGTGCATGGTGACGATAGTGCTGTGTGCACTTGGATGTGCCCTCGGATTCGGAACACTCAATTCGGCATGTAATGCCATAGCTTGCAGGATGGCCGGTGAGAAGAGAAGGCCTTATGCCATTACTACATTTTGGCTATGCTGTGACGGCGGAGTCGGGATAGGACCGACGATACTGGGAGCTATCGTTACTGTAGCGGGCTTCACAGCCATGTATTATATAGCTGCTGCTGTTACTTTGGCAGCACTGCCATTATATTATTTCGCCGCGATGAGAAAAAATGACTAAGATAAAAGGAGGACATCATGGAAATAAAACAGGCAATATTAGAAAGAAAATCCGTAAGAGGCTACCTGGACAAACCGGTGCCAAAGGAAATCATAGAAGATATACTTAAGCAGGGACAGCGTGCTGTTTCTGCCAATAATACTCAGCCGTGGGAATTCGCTGTGATCACAGGCGACATCCTGAAGAAGGTAGGTGAAGAGAATGTTGCGGCATTCGTGGCAGGAGAGGAAGAGGATTACGGCGATGCGACATTTGAAGGCGTATACAGACAGAGACTGGTAGGCGTTGCCAAGCAGCTTTTCGCAGCCATGGATATAGCTCGTGAAGATAAGGAAAAGCGCTTCTGGTGGATGCAGAGAGGCTTCAAGTTCTTCGATGCGCCGTGTGCAGTCATCATGTATATGGATGAGAAGCTGGATGAAGCTGCATGCAGATTCGATATGGGATGTGCGGCGCAGAATATCTGTCTGGCGGCTATGGAGCATGGCCTTGGAACTTGTGTTGAGAATCAGGCGATCATGTATCAGAAGGCGCTGAAGAAATATCTCGGACTTGAAGGAAAGAGATTTGTAGTTGGTATCGCTATCGGATATGAAGATCCTGAGTTCGCTGCCAATGAAGTAAGAAGCGAAAGAGAAGAACTTGAAAACATCACCAAGTGGTATGGATTTGAAGACTAAAAAAGACCCGAATGGGTCTTTTTTCTTACAGATATTCTCTGTTATCGTATACTTCCTGAAGCTCTGATCTGTTGTCAGTGATGTCACCAACGACCTTGATCTTAGGCTCTGAGCCCAGATGTCTTTCCAGTTCTGCAACCAGTTCCGCAACTACTGCTTCATCTTTAGTATCGTTCTTGACTGCATCCAGATACTTTTCGCATGCCTTCTTCAGGCTGTCATCAGGAAGTCCTGAAGGTGCTCCGCAGAGGAAGAATGCGTCGAGCTTGAACTTTTCATTCTTAACGATTTTTTCTATCTTGTAGATAAGCTGGTCTTTCATGATAAACTCCTTAAATATATGGTATTTCAATGTTTAACTGTATTGATGCGGGCAGACCCCACAAATAATATAGTATTATTTGAAGTGGTTTATGTCAAGGGAAAAGTCGGTGCGGCAGCGCATGAAATCTGCTATAATAGAATAAAGACATCAAAAGACAGAGACGAGAGGTATGACATGAAGAAAAGAATAATGGTATATGGGGATTCAAATACCCATGGATATAATGCAGAAGACGGATCCAGATTCGACGAGAATACCAGATGGACCGGTGTTTGTCAGCAGCTGCTGGGAGACGACTATGTTATCGTTGAAGAAGGGCTCAACGGCAGAAACACATGCCACAGTTTTCCTGACGATCCTTATAAAAACGGTATAGCATATATAATCCCGTGTGTGCTTTCACAGCTGCCGCTGGATATGATATGCGTGAAGCTGGGTTCCAATGATTTTGACCCGCTTCTTGATCCGGATCCTGTTAAAATAGCAGAACGTGCGGCACAGATCCTTAAGATAGCCAAGATGGCAAATGATGAGAAGTATCCGGGAAGACCATGCAAATATGTGCTGATGGCTCCGCTGAAGGCGACGGAAGATGCACTGACGGGAGATTTCGCAGAGTACTACGACAGAAGTACTGTAGAGCTTAGCTGGGAGGCACCGGCAGCATATAAAGCACAGGCAGAGGCTGACGGGTTCCTGTACTTTGATGCCAACGAAGTAGCTGAATGCTGCAAAAAAGACGGGGTGCATCTTGATGCAGCAAATCATAAGAAGCTGGGAATAGCCATGGCAGCGTGGATCAAGGAGCAAATGGAATGATAGAAACTAACAAAGACAATCTAAAATTGAAGCTTTTCATAGTAGAGGTCGTGTTCATCTTCGCGGTCGGGTTTTCATTCTTCGGTATCAAGAAGTGCGTGCCGTATGCTGATTCCATCGAGATATTGGCCTACAGATATCTGGCGGCTATGATAGGCGTGGGCATATGGTTTGGTGTGCTGAAGATAATGGGCAAGTCGCCTGAGAAGGACAAATCCAGACCATATGGCAGACTGTATTTCACAGCGACGTTCTACATACTGTTCATGATATTCCAGATCATAGCCATGTTCTTCGCGACTTCCATCGAAGGCGCTATCATATATGCTATGGTTCCGATATTCGCTAAGATCATCGGAAGGTTTGCGCTGGGAGAGAAGTCCACCATACTTCAGAACGTATTTATGGCGATCACGGTTGCTGCGCTGGTAGTGCTTATCATTCTCAACGCTACAGATATAAGTCTCAATTTCACAGGAGTGATACTGATGACTATCAGCAGCATCTGCATGTCCATAAATAACGTATCGACACGATATATCAGAGGCGTGTTCAAACCGATCGAGATAACAAGAGCCATCGCCTGCGGAGGATTCCCTGTGTTTGCTGTCGCAGCAATCGTAAAGGCGGCAATTAGCGGAGATGTGATGAGCGTTTTCGAGCCGTTGAAGCACGGAGAATTCATTATCTGGGTATCTTTCCTGGGAATATTCTGCATACTGCTTTCGGCTCAGTTCGTAGCTTTCATGCTGGCGCATATCCAGATCGTTCAGATGACTGCAGTAAACAGTATGTCTACGCTGGTTTCTATTATAGCGGGTGTGCTTATCCTGGGTGAACCGCTCTACTGGTATCATTATCTTTGCGGAGCGCTTATCATGGTAGGCGTTATCGGTCTTGCTGTGGCTCCCGCTAAGAAGGAGTTTGACGGCAAGTCTCTTGGAGATGATATGTAAAAAAGGCGCTACTTGAGCGCCGCTTCTATTCTGTCGAATGCTTCTTTGAGTTTTTCCATGCTGACTGTACAGCATATTCGTATATGTCCTTCGCCGCAGGCGCCGAATGCGTTGCCCGGCAGAGTGAGGACGTGAGCTTTTTCTAATAGCAGGCCTGAAACCTCTTCAGAGGACATGCCTGTTTTTTTGATGTTCGGGAAGAGATAAAAGCTTCCCTTTGGGGGATAGATAACGTGCATGCCAGGGATACCGTTGATCCTTTCGGCTGCATAGAACATCCTCTTTCTGAATTCTTCTATGATCGGCTGCTGCAGTTCATGTCTGCGCTGCAGGGCATAGATTCCGGCGCGCTGTGACATGGATGGCGCGGTGAAGACCACGTTTTCGTTTATCTGCTGGATGACACGGATGATGTCAGGCGGTGCGATGATGTTGCCCAGTCGCCAGCCTGTCATTACGAAGTTCTTCGAGAAACTGTTTATAGTTACAGTTCTTTCCTTCATTCCCGGCAGGCTTGCGAACGGAATAAATGGGTGCTCGAAGCTGAAGGATGTATATATCTCGTCTGATATGACTACCAGATCATGCTTTGCTGCGATGGCTGCGATTTTTTCCATAGTATCGAGAGTCAGGCAGCTTCCGGTAGGATTGTTAGGCGAGTTGATGATGATAGATTTAGTCTTATCTGTTATCAGGCTTTCCATCCTGTCTGTATCGATCTGAAAATCCTCGTCTTCATATGTCGGCAGTTCCACAGGAATGCCGCGTGCCAGCTCCACCTGCTGGGGATAAGGTGTGAAGTAAGGCGACTGCATCAGCACTTCGTCTCCGTCATCGATTATTGCTTCCAGCACCAGGTACATGGCAAGGCATCCCGATGCAGCGACGAAGATCTCTTCGTCGTCTATATCCATATCGTAGTCTTCGCGGTACTGGTTTATTATGGCAGATCTTAGCTCAGGATCGCCTCTGAAGTCGGTGTATTTAGTGTGACCTGACTGCATGGCCTCATAGGCGGCATCGATGATGGCTTTAGGAGTAGTCATATCAGGATCGCCCAGGCTCAGGTCGATCACATCATCAAAGGCCTTTGCCAAGACGTCCGATTGGCCCATGGCAGTCGACTTGTCTTCTATATATCTTTTGGAAATGTATTTCATATCGTTCTCCTTAGAAAACATAGTTTCAGCCGTTCTTTTACAGTTCAGCTAAAAACTCCGCGAAAATGTTCAGCCCTTGCTTCAGCAGTTTTGAGTCAAAGGCATAGCCGATACGGACTGCGCCTTCCATCTCAAAAGCTGATCCCGGCGTGAACAACAGACCTTTTTCTTTTATAAGTCTGACGCAGAGTTCGTAGGACGGGATGTTTTTGTCGTAATATACGAGGGCGGTAGTTCCTGCAACAGGTTTCTTATAGTGGACTCCCGGTGTTTCGTTTACCCACTTGTCTAAAATGGCTCTGTTATTGTTGAGTATCTGACGATTGCGGGCAAAGATCTTGTCGCGGTTTGCCAGGGCGATGGATGCCAGTTTATCGTCGATGACGCCGCAGCTGATAGTATTGTAGTCACGGCGCTCCATACATTCATTCAGGGCATATTCATCTCTTGTTGCTATCCAGCCCATTCGCAGTCCTGCCAGAGAGAATATCTTAGACATGCTTCCCACGGAAATAGCCTTCTCATAAAGGTCAGTTACAGAGTACATATAACTTTCGTCTTCTGCTATGCCTCTGTACACTTCGTCGCAGAGAAGATATGCATCGACTGACTTGGCAACTTCTGCGATCTCTTTCATGGATTCGATAGGGATCCATGATCCTGTTGGGTTGTTCGGATTATTTACCGTGATCATCTTAGTATTTTCATCTGCAAGTTTCTTCAGTTCTTCGATGTCAGGCAGATAATCGTTTTCTTCCGTAAGCTGCAGGATCCTAACTTCGGCACCGATGGCCTCAGGTATGGAGTAATGCTGCTGATATGTAGGCATTACTGATATCATGTTATCTGTAGGCTCGATGAGGGTTTCCAGCACCATGGCGTTGGCACCTGTAGCACCGTGACACGGCAGTACCTGATGTGGTTCGATGTTCTCATAAAGTTCTGCAACTCCCGATTTAAATTCCGGAGAGCCGAAGATATGGCTGTATGTGAGTCTTGTTTCGGCAAGCTCAGACATGAATTTATCCGGCTCATATCCGCCTATTTCAAGCAGTTCTCTTATAGTCAGTGAATCGATACATGTTTCTCCCAGATTATAAACGGCTTCGTCTTCATAGTCGTTCATCCAGCGCTCCACTTTGAATGTTTTGATTTTCATGGTTACCTCCTTTTAAGAAAAAAGACATCCGGAACCTCGCCTTATAACATATATCGATATGCCGTACCTACGGTGAAGTTCAGGATGCCTTTTGGCCCACACCCGGTGGTGTGGAAGGATAAATATTATTTTGTTAAAGCGATAAAGCTTTCTTGTGGTATAATGATATCATAAAAGAAAACCATTGTCAAAACAGGAAATCGCCGGCACCTGCCGGAAACCCGAAAGGAGAAATAAAGTGAGCTTTGGATATGAAGATATAAAGGCGGCATACGACCGCATAAAACCATATATTCGCAGGACGCCTCTTGAGACGTCCATGCACCTCAGCACCGAAGATAAGAAGTACTCTTTCAAGCTGGAGCCTTTTCAGACTGTGAAGAGCTTCAAGATAAGAGGCGCCATGAGCAAGATGACTACTCTGACCGAAGAAGAACGTCAGCGGGGAGTGGCCACGATATCTTCCGGAAATCACGGAGCATCTGTCAGCTATGCGGCTAAGATCCTCGGTATAGAAAAGGCGCAGATAATCGTGCCGGCTACTACTCCGCAGGCTAAGGTGGATAAGATCCGTTACTATGGCGGAGAAGCTCTGTTGATGGGAAAGAATTATGACGAAGCCCACGCAATGGGTATGGTTCATATAGAAAGTAACGGCATGACATTCATCGATGCATATTATGATGATCCTAAGATCTATGCAGGTCAGGGGACTATAGGCATCGAGCTGCTAGAGCAGGACCCTGATATCGATACTGTAGTAGTTCCGATCGGCGGAGGCGGACTTATCACAGGTATAGCGACGGCTGTCAAAGCCATCAAGCCTGATATCAGAGTGATAGGTGTACAGACTGAGGCTTGTCCGGCTATGATAAAAGCCTTCGAAGACAAGGTGTTTTATGAGGAGTATCCTGTGACGGGAGATACTGTATGCGACGCACTGGTCGGCGGTATAGGTAAGCTTTCATATGAGATTCTTGAGCCTCTTGTCGATGATATCATCGAAGTGAAGGAAGAAACTATCAAGAAAGCCATCGTACATATGGCCCTCAATGAGAAATTCATCGTAGAAGGTGCCGGAGCGGCGGCTCTTGCAGCGGTGATAGATGAGCCTGAACGCGTAGGCGGCAGCAATATTGCCATGGTGGTGAGTGGAGGAAATATAGACAGTGAATTGTTCTGCAGTTTACTGGAGGAATTCAAAGATAGAGTATAACGACTGGAGAATCAGACTAAAATGAATGACTTCATAATACAAGGTATAGGCATATTCGGTATGGCATGCTTCATAATCTCATACCAGATAAAATCAAATAAAGCTCTTTATTGGATACAGACGGCGGGAACGGGATTGTTTACGCTGCAGTTCATTTTGCTCGGGGCATGGAGCGGTTGCTTTAATCTGATCATGATAATTATCAGAAATGTAATGATAAGCAAGTCGGATAAGTATGAATGGCTCAAGTGGAAGGGCTGGGTAGCAGTGATATGTGCTGTATGTACGATGATATTGATATTCACATGGGCAGGACCTCTTAGTCTTTTGCCGTTTGTGGCTCTTGTCGGCAGCACTATAGGATATTGGACAAACAATGCGCAGAAGATAAGACTCAGCAATCTTGTCTGTGCATCACCTGCGTGGGTCATCTACGATATTTTCGTCGGATCCATCGGCGGGGTTCTCAGTGAATCCATCACGATCATATCGATCCTCGTATCGGTATATAGATATGGGTGGAAGAACATGGGCGATCCGGAATTCGGGAATAAAGAATAGAAAATACAACTAAATATATAAGAATTTAGCCTGCCGGGGAATGATCTTCGGCAGGTTTTTGCTGTAAAACTCTTGAAATATTCTGAAAAAGTGCTAAAATCACGTTATGAAACTAGTTACATAAGTCGGGCGTACCGATAATCTTGATACAAACATCAGAAAGGCAGGTGGACCATATATGAGCAGATTAGAATTCAGAGCTAAAGACAGAGCTCAAGTGGTTGTGGAAGGTCTATATGGAGACATAGAGAGAAGGATAATAGCAAGTCCTCCGGGACAATGTCCTGTTGATATGGCCGCATCATTCCTCAAGCTGTGCCATGCACAGACATGTGGTAAATGCGTGCCGTGCCGTGTAGGAATAGGACAGTTGCTGAAGCTGTACGATAAGATCCTGACGCTTAACGAAGAAAGCTCGATGGCTGATCTTGAGCTGATGCAGAGCACGGCTGAAGCAATAAGGGATTCTGCAGATTGCGCCATAGGCACAGAGGCGGCAAATATGGTCCTCAGAGGGATCAAAGGTTTCAGAGAAGATTACGAGGAGCATATCCTGCGTAACAGATGTGCAGACAATATCATAGCGAACAAACAGCCTGTGCCATGCGTAGCTAAATGTCCTGCAGGAGTAGATGTACCGGGATATACAGCACTTGTCAGCGAAGGCAGATATGATGATGCTGTCAAACTGATAAGAAAAGACAATCCGTTCCCTACAGTATGCGCACTTATCTGTGAGCATCCTTGTGAAGAACGATGCAGAAGAAAGCTGATGGATACTGCCGTGAATATCAGAGGCATGAAGAGGTTCGCAGTAGATAACTGCAGTGAAACAGTGCCTGTACCTGACAAGATGGATGACACAGGCAAGCGTGTCGCTATTATAGGAGGCGGACCAAGCGGACTTACTGCAGCATACTTCCTGGCGCTTATGGGACATAAGCCTACTATATTCGAGAAGAGAAGCCAGTTGGGCGGCATGCTCAGATACGGGATCCCTAATTACAGGCTGCCTAGAGAACGACTGCAGTGGGATATAGATGCTATACTTTCTGCCGGTGTAGAAGTGAAGACTGACTATGATGCAGATAAAGAACAGAGCATGAAGGAACTTATCGCTGATTATGATGCCGTATATATCTCCATCGGAGCCCACACTCATAAGTCCCTTGGCATCGAAGGAGAGTATGGGGAAGGAGTTATACCTGCAGTTGAAATGCTGAGAGGTATCGGCGATGATGCTATGCCTGATTTCAGAAACAAGTCGGTCGTAGTTATCGGCGGCGGTAATGTAGCTATGGACGTTGCCAGAACGGCCAAGAGACTTGGTGCATCAGAAGTCAACATCGTTTACAGAAGAAGAAAAGACGATATGACAGCACTTCCTGAAGAAATCGACGGAGCAATAGCAGAAGGCTGCACTCTTGTTGAACTGAAGGCACCGGTAAGGATAGAGCTTGATGCGGACGATGAAGTCAAAGCTCTCTGGGTACAGCCTCAGATCGCAGGAGAATCTGATAAATCGGGCAGACCTAGACCTGTGGCAGCTCGTGCAGATGAAGAACGTATACCATGTCATATCATAATCTCTGCGATCGGTCAGGGTATCGACTATGCAGACTTCGAAGATTCAGGAGTTCCTGTAGTAGAGTCAAAGGGTCTGTTCTCTGCCAACAGAAGCGCATCCGTTGAAAAGATCGACGGAGTTTTCGCAGGAGGAGACTGCGTGACAGGACCATCGACAGTTATCAATGCTATAGCAGCAGGAAAAGTTGCTGCAGCTAACATAGATGAATACCTCGGATATCACCATGAAATCAGCGTAGATGTAGAGATCCCTATCCCTAAGCAGATGGATAAGAAACCTTGCGGAAGAGCTGAAATGAAACTGAGATATGCCAACCAGCGCGGAAGCGACTTCCTCGAAATCGAACAAGGATTGTCGTTGGAAGAAGCTATGCAGGAAGCAAGCCGCTGCCTGAGATGTGATTATAACGGCTTCGGCGCATTCAGAGGAGGGAGGAATGAGAAATGGTAAGCTTGACTATAAACGATCAAAAAATAACAGTAAGCGAAGGCACTACCATTCTGGAGGCTGCTCGTGAAGTCGGCATAGACATCCCTCATCTCTGTTATCTTGAAGGGATAAACGAAATAGGTGCATGCAGAGTATGTATCGTAGAAAACAAAGGTATGGATACTCTAATCACAGCGTGCAATACACCTGTTGAAGAGGGGATGCAGATATATACAAACAGCCCTAAGGTAAGAAAAACAAGAAGGATAAATGTATCGCTCATATTGTCAGATCACGACTGCAAATGTGCTACATGTGTACGAAGCGGTAACTGCGGTCTGCAGAAACTGGCTAACGACCTGGGACTGCTGGAGATCCCGTATGAAAATGTAGCAGAAAAGAATAAATGGAACTACGATGTTCCTCTCATCAGGGATGCATCCAAGTGTATCAAATGTATGAGATGTATCCAGATCTGTGATAAGATCCAGAGCATGAATGTATGGGACATCACAGGAAGCGGATACAGGACAACAGTAGGCGTAGCCCATAATGAGCCAATCGAAGAAGCAGACTGCGCTTTCTGCGGACAGTGTATAACTCACTGCCCTGTAGGTGCTCTCAGAGAAAGAAATGATACCGGCAGGATGCTGGATGCTCTCGCCGATCCTGATAAGATTACTATGGTGCAGATCGCTCCTGCAGTAAGAGCCGCATGGGGCGAAGGCGTGGGACTTTACAGAGAAGAATCCACCACAGGAAAGCTTGTAAGTGCTTTGAGACAGATAGGCTTTGACTACATATTTGATACGGTATATACTGCCGACTTGACCATAATGGAAGAAGGAAGCGAATTCCTAGAAAGATTCACCCATAGAGATGAATATAAATGGCCAATGTTCACATCTTGCTGTCCCGGATGGATAAGGTTTGTCAAAACTCAGTATCCTGAACTGGCAGGAAATCTTTCCAGCGCCAAGTCACCGCAGCAGATGTTCGGTGCTATCAGCAAGACATACATAGCTCATAAGCTGGGCATAGATCCTGATAAGATTTTCTCAGTTTCCATCATGCCATGTACTGCCAAGAAGTACGAATGTGATGTGGCGGAAGTCAATGATGCAGACCACGGCAAAGATGTGGATCTGGTACTGACCACGAGAGAAATGGACAGACTCATCAATGCAGACAGGATCAAGGTGGAAGAACTGAAGGAAGAACCATTTGATGATATGTTCGGAGAAGGTACAGGTGCTGGTGTCATATTCGGAGCGACAGGCGGAGTAATGGAAGCGGCTTTAAGATCTGCATACTTCCTGCTTACAGGCAAGAATCCTAAGATGGATGCCTTCAAGAAGGTAAGAGGAATGGACGGATGGAAAGAAGCCATCTTCGAAATAGAAGGCGTAGCCGTAAAGGTGGCAGTTGTCAGTGGTCTTGGCAATACACGCAAGCTGATCGAGGCCATCAAAGCCGGTAAGGTCGAGTATGATTTCGTTGAGGTAATGGCTTGTCCGGGCGGATGCGCAGGCGGCGGCGGTCAGCCTATCCACGATGGCGAAGAATTGGCAGAAACAAGAAGCAAGACCCTCTACGGTATAGACAGCACTGCCAAGATCAGATTCTCCCATGAGAATCCGACAGTACAGATGACATATGAAGAATTCCTTGAAAAACCATTGTCACATAGATCTCATGAACTGCTCCATACCAATATAGAAGAATGGGGACTGTAAAACCAAGAATCAAAATCAAAGATCGGCGTCGATTTACGGCGCCGATTTGTATTTTTTGTGATATTATAGAGACATGGAAAAGACGACATTCAAAGAAAAACTTGGATATGGTATAGCCTCATTAGGCGATTCGGTAGGCTACAGCTTCGCAGGAACATTCCTTCTGTTCTTCCTGACGACAATAGCAGGTATTTCACCGGGAGTAGCGGGAACTATCATCGCCATAGGTGCAGTGTGGAACGCGGTATTCAACCCGATAATCGGATATTTGGCAGACAAGGTATGCACAAAATACGGCAGGAGGAGACCGCTTATTTTTGTGTTTACCATCCCGCTGATGCTGACCATGTTTCTTCTGTTTACCGACATACATATACCGATGAGCATCAAACCTATATATTACGGACTGCTGCTGATGCTCTACTGGACCAGCTATACAGGCTTCGTGGTGCCGTATCTGGCGCTGGGAGTAGATTATACGTCCGACTACGATGACAGAACTATACTCAGACTGTTCGGATCATTCTTCAATATGATAGGCGCCATGTTCGCCATGGTGATGCCGACTCTCATAGTTGAATTTCTCGAAGGCTTCGGCCTTACGCCAAGTCAGGCATGGTCCATGACAGGACTGATGCTGGGTATAATAACTCTCGTTACTAACATGGCTACAGTGATAGCCTCTAAGAAAAAGGATATATGCTCTGAAGAAGAACTGATGCAAAAGGCAGAGCTTCGCGCGAAGCGGACGCAGGCAAAAAGCTCGCCTGAGCGAAAAACCCAAAGTGCTGATGGCAAAGGCGCACTTTGGACTATAGTAAGAGAGTATATTACCGTAGCGAAACTAAAGCCTATGAGACCTCTCATCATAGCCAGCCTGTCAGCGCTGATAGGTGGTACGATGATCACAGCTGATATGGTGTATTATCTGACATTCAACCTGGGTATGTCTGCTATGGGAATCTCGGGATTCATGCTAGCTAAGACATTGCTGGGGATCGTATACATACCTATCATGGCTAAGATGATAGCCGTGACCGACAGAAGAGACACACTTATGATCTCGTATATCATAGGATCTGTGGGACTGTGCTTGTCGAAACTCATAGATTTGCCTGCGATGGCTGACTTGGCTGTATACCTGCTCTTTGCATCTATATGCACATCCATCTACTGGCAGGTGATGCCGGGCGTGTTCTACGATGTTTGCGAATACGACAGGATCAAAAACGGAAGGAACAGATCGGCTACTATCGTATCATTCCAGGGGCTTGTGGAAGCGTTGGCTGCCGGCATAGGTGGACAGCTTCTCGGCATTATCCTGGAGATGGCAGGTTTTATAGGGGAGAGCTCCGACCAGAGCGAAACAGCGCAGATCTGGATAGAGAATTCTACTACTGTTTTGCCGGTGATCTTCTTCGTTATAACGATAATCGCACTATATAAATACCCGCTTGATAAGCGGGCATATAATGAGCTCTTTATTATCACTTGATTCCAAGGCTTATAGGTGCTACAATCCTAGTGTATGGGCACATGCCCGCACAAAATCGCATATGATTTAGTAAACATAAAGAATGGAGAAATTAGACATGAAAGAAACAATCCTGGAAATCCTGACAGACATCAGAGGAGATATCGACTTTGAAGAAGAAACAGCTCTGATCGATGACGGTCTTCTCGAATCACTGGATATCGTAGCTATCGTTGGAGAATTCAACGAAGAATTCGATGTTGAGATCTCAGTTGAAGATCTGCTTCCTGAAAACTTCAATTCAGTTGATGCTATGGTAGAACTCATCACTAAGGCTCAGGAATAACCTAAGGAGATCTAGAGGAAAATCAAATGGCTTTTACTTCATTTAACTTTTTAGTTTTTGTAGCAGTAATAGTCGCAGCATATTATTTGACACCGATAAAAGGCAGATGGATGACTCTTTTGGCAGCCAGTTATGCCTTTTATTTGATATCGAGCCCTAAGACCTTTATCTTCGTTATTTTCACAACTGTGATAACGTTCTTCGGCGGAAGATATATCGGACAGCAGAACGATGAGCAGAAGGCATATCTTGCGGAACATAAGGACGAGATGTCAAGAGACGATAAGAAGGCTCTGAAGGCAGAAGTCCAGAAGAGAAAGCGTAAGATGGTGGCATTGATCCTCATCGCCAACTTCGGAGTGCTGGCTATACTGAAATATTTCAAAACATATATAGAACTGGCTTTTGCAGCCATAGGCGGAGTGCAGTTGGAACTGGGGATACTCATACCGCTGGGGATCTCTTTCTATACGTTCCAAAGCGCAGCCTATATCCTGGACCTTTACAGGAGCAAGATCAGTCACGATACTAACATAGCGAAGTTTGCTCTTTTCATGTCATTCTTCCCGCAGATAATACAGGGTCCTATAGCAAGACATGATCAGCTGGCAGCACAGCTCTACGAAGGACATAAATTCTCGTATGAGAACTTCACATTCGGTATGCAGCTGATACTGTGGGGCTTCTTCAAGAAGCTGATAATCGCTGACAGAGTTGCCATCCTGACATCGGAAGTATTCGAAAATTATACTGACTATGCAGGCGGCGTAGTGTTCGTAGCATTGCTGTTCTACACTATTCAGATATACGCCGATTTCTCAGGCGGCATCGATATCGCCAGAGGCGTAGCTCAGATGATGGGTATCGAAATGAGCCACAACTTCATGCGACCATACTTCTCAGAAAGCTTGAGTGAGTTTTGGAGAAGATGGCACATGTCCCTCAGCTTCTGGACAAGAGACTATATCTTCTATTCCATAGCTCTCAGCAAGTTCTTCGGCAAGCTGGGCAAAGATATGAGAAAGATCCTGGGTGACAGAGTAGGAAAGCTGGTGCCTGTTATCATCGCCCAGTATGCGACTTTCATCACCATCGGACTTTGGCATGGCGCGGAGTTCAAGTATGTGGCATACGGTTTGTACAACGGTACCGTAATAGTGCTGGCACTTCTTCTAGAACCGTACTTCAAGAAGACTCTCGAGAAACTCCATATCAATACCGAGAGCAAGTTCTGGAAACTGTTCCAGATCGTGAGGACTTTCTTCATCGTAGTCTTCGGAAGAATGTTCGCTAAAGCCATGTCATTCAGTGCGGCACTGTACATGTACGGAGCCATGTTCAGACCTGATATGGGTGGCGGTTTCAGTGAAACTATTTTAACTCTGGGACTTACTAATATAGATTTTTATATCATCCTCTTCGGATGTATCGTATGGTTTATCTTGAGCCTGATCCAGGAAAGAGGCGGAGATAAGGATAATACATATATCAGAAAGAAAATGGCAGAAATGGCTCTGCCGCTGAGATGGATCATCCTGCTGGCAGGATTCGCATGCGTTTTGGTGCTTGGTGTATATGGTCCGGGATACGATGCGGCAGCGTTCATATATAGAGGATTCTAAATATAATCAGTGAATTATATAACTATAAGATTATAGTTATTTACTTCCAAAACAAGATATGATAGACTACCCGAGTTGTGTGAAATAAACACATGATTCGGGTTTTTTATTTATTGATTAAATATGTTTAGAAAGAATTAGGAGTTAATAATGGAACGTAAAAGAGTAATCAATTTGCTGATTGGTCCTGCGTTGTTCCTCGTTTGCAGTTTCCTGCTTCCTGAAGCAGTATTCACTACATTCGCAGCAAGAGCAGCAGTAGGTACAGTAGCATGGATGGCATACTGGTGGATAACAGCGCCTATCGACTATGCTGTAACTGCATTCCTGCCAATCGCAATCAATGCTATCTGTCAGCTGACAGATATGAATGCTGTAATTGCTAACTATGCATCAGAAACTATTCTGCTGCTGCTGGGAGCATCCATCATCACAGTATCATGGGATGAAACAGGTTTGGACAAGCGTATCGCTGCAAGATTCCTGGGACTTATAGGAGACAATCTGAGATATCAGGTAATATTCTGGTTCATCTTATCAGCAGCACTGTCATCAGTCCTGCCAAACGCAGTAGTATGTGCAACTCTTACACCTATCGCAGTAGCAATGCTTACATACGTAGGAGAAGGAGATATCGGAAACAGCCGTATCGGATCAAAGATCCTGCTGACTATCGCTTATGCTGCAGGTCTTGGCGGTATCGCGACACCTCTCGGTGGAGCTATGAACCTGGTAACTGTTGACTACATCCAGCAGCTGACAGGCGAAGAATATATCTTCATGCACTGGGTAATCAAATTCCTGCCTATCGTTATCGTGTTGGTAGTTGTAAATATCCTGTTCATGATAAGAGACGTTAAAAAAGAAGAAAGCCTTGGCGGATCAAGGGATTACTTCATTCAGGAATACAAGAAGATGCCACCGATGACTATCGAAGAAAAGTGGTCACTGATACTGTTCGCTGTGGCTACTATCCTGGCATTCACAAGATCACTGTATCAGGATCTGCTGCCTGGTCTGAAGCCTGCTTATGCGTTCATCATTTGTGCTATCATTGCATTCCTCATCGTCAACAAGGACGGCAAGAGAGTGATGGTATGGAAGTCAGCTCAGAAGAAGATCATTTGGGAACTGATCTACATCTTTGCCGGCGGCCTTGCTGCGGGAACACTTATCAGCAGCACAGGTGCGGCGCAGAATATCGGTGAAGCTGTTGCAAGAATGGGACTGACCGGCGGAATCGTTACAGTTCTGGTTATCATCACAGTAACACTGCTCATGTCAGACGTCACATCAAATACAGCTACAGCTGCAGTTGCTATTCCAATCGTTATCTCCATCGTACAGGGTATCGGTCTCAATCCTATCCCATGGATCTACATCGCATCCATCGGTGTCAACCTGTCATACATGCTGCCTACATCCATCAGAGCGGTGCCTGTAGGATACGGTTTGTTGCCTAAATACATGCTTAAGGAAGGCTGGAAGATGACTATCCTCGTCATTGTATCAATGACCATCACAGCATATCTGCTACTTACATACTGGCCGGCATTCAGCATGGCGTAAGTAAAAACGATGCAATAATAAATAATAAATAAAAGAGCACACTGGGATTTTTATACTGACCCCCAAAAGTTGGACCTAAAATCCAACTTAAGGGAGGTCAGTTTTTTATGTCTAAAAAATATGATTTTGAATTCAAACTAAAAGTGGTAGAAGAATATTTGTCTGGAAAAGGCGGACTAGAATACCTGTC
>JAFQBD010000035.1 GCA_017416795.1 Bacillota bacterium
GCGGTCTCTGCTATGCTGTAGATGATAGCTGAGGCTTTTGCTCCGTTTATAGTATCTATGACTTGCCAATTCTTCTTGCCAATACAAAAACCACGTATAGCTCGTTCGCTCGCATTATTGTCTATTGGTACATCACCATCAGTCAAAAATACTTTCAGATATTTTTCCTGATTTAATATATATGTAAATCCTTCTCTGAGCTTACCTTTGCTTGGTACAGAGCTCTCCTTTTGTTTAAGGTACACAAATAGAGCATCAACCAATGGCTTTATTATAGCCTGGCGTTGCTTAAGTCGTTCCTCAGAAGTAAGTTCTTTTAACTTGCCTTCTTCACGATATATAGCTTGTATCTGTTTCATTATGATATAAGCCTCTGAATTCTTCTGGGCTGATGCCGGTATTGTCTTTAATGCCTCATCAAATCTGCGTCTTGCATGTACCCAGCATCCCGCAATGGTCAGATCCTCAAGTTCCTTTTCAACTGTATGATAAACTTGATAACCGTCAGTTACACACACACCAGAATAGTCCTTGAGAAATGCTCTAGGGTGTGATGCATTTCTTGTACGTTGATATTCGTACAAGACTATCTGTTTGTCTGTATACATATGACCTGAACGGTACACCCACATATAACTCTTGGAACCTGCCTCACGTCCATCTCTGTTTACGATTACAGGTGTTTCATCAGCTTGTATCACGTGATAGTCGTATAGCTTCTCGTGAAGATAATCATATAATAAAGCCAAGTGACTTTCGCCTATTCTTATCATCCAGTTTGCCATATTTTTTCTGTTGATATTTAAACCATATCTTTCGAATTCCTGCTCCATTCGGTTTAGTGGACATGCATTTACATACTTGCCATTTATTATCGCAGCTGCGATAGATGCAGAGACTAAGCTTCCATGTAATAAACTCTTTGGATGATTGGCTTTTACTATACGCTCATCATTCTTGCTTGCATATACTCCCATATGATGTTCTTCAATTTCTACCTTTGCTGGCACGAAATGATATTTCTTTGAGATAGCATCCGGTAACTGTTTCCAACCATTGGCTCCAAATTCTGATGTTAACTCTTCTTCAGTCATATAATGGTCAATTCTTATAGTATCTAAGCCTTTGATATCCTGTTCGCGCTTACCTTTTGCCTTTGGTTTTCTTGACTGCTTTATCTCTAAATCATCGGGCTCTTCCATATCCAGATTACACTCTGCCTCTGCCTCATTAAAAAATACAATAACTCCATCCACTTCCATAAAGCTTATCTGATTTGCATCATGCATTTTCTCAGAAGAACGACCAAAACGATGATTCTTTGATAGTATGAGCTGTTCCATCATAACCTGCATCTTTTCATTTAGTGCATGGGTTTCCTTTGTAAGCAAATCTAACTGCTTTTGCATATTTAAAATCATCTGCACTAATAACGACTTATCCAAATTATTAAGTTGTTCTTCTGTGAACTTCATCTGCATATTTATGGCTCCTTTTAAAACTTCCATAAGTATAGCATATTTTGCGTAATTTTGCCACTTCACAGACTTTAGTGTTTCGTCATTTTGACTGTGGATAACACTTCTTAAGAATCATACTTCATATGATTTTCAAGAACTATTATCCACTATTTACGGTTAAATCTGTTGTTTTTGAATCTTTTTAGATAGTCAGTTATAGCGGTTTAACCATTTTGTGGATAGGGTTGTACGAATGGTACGATTCGTACAACATCATCCACATAGAAATTTTTTCATTTTCTACATATTGCACAAATACTACATCAGCCTTGGTGGGTCTTCAAGCTGAGTTATTGGTCTACGTGCTACGATTGAAAATCCCTGCATGAGCTGATGATATTGGTATTCATCTATTTCTATGGCTTCATCATTACTTCTTGGCCATTCAAATGCTCCTATATTTAGTCGCTTATACATAAGCAAGAATCCATCACCTTCCCATAATAAGGCTTTAATTCTATCGCTTCTTCTGCCACAAAACAAAAATAGCGTATCTTTATCATATGGATCAAGATTAAATTGGAACTTAACTATACTTGCTAAACCTTCTATACCTCTCCGTAAATCAGTAAAACCTGTCGCTAGATATATCTTCTTAAAACCGGTAGCATTATTTAGCATACACAAATGCCTCCACAAAATTTCTTATAAACTGTGATGACGCATTATCATAAATGTCTATGTCTGCGCCATCTAATTTAAGTGTTGCGACAACTACATTCTTTTCTGATGTTTGCGTGGTAGTTTTTATAGTAGCTCTTTTAATAACCGGCTTATGGTCATAGACCCGCGGAACTTCTACAGGTAATTCTACAAATGTTGCGAGTTCTGTTTCCATAGATTCTAAACATACATCTTTTAGCTTACGCTGCCAATAGTAATACTGATCCTTTGAAATGTTATTCTGCTTAAGCCATTCGGATACCATCATCCCACTGGACTTACACGATTTAATAATCTGTGCCCATTTAGCAAACTGATACTGTTTCTCTGCTGTTAATGAGTTCATATCGAGTCCCTCCTTGTGTGTTGAACGAATTGTACAATTTGCACGAATTCGATATTGATATTTTCTCATATAGCAGTAGTATAAATCTAGGTACCGGCTATGGAGCATTTACGATATAAAAATTGCTCCCTATCACAACAGCTGTGATAGGGAGTGAATTTTATTCTTAGAAATCAATTGATGTAGTAATCCCACATTCTTCACATTTTAAAATGAGTTTCTCAATTGCATCTGTTTCATCACATTCCTGCTCCATTACACTAAACTTCTTACTTTTACAATTAGGACATTGA
>JAFQBD010000036.1 GCA_017416795.1 Bacillota bacterium
ATTTATTTCTCGGGAAATGTCAAGCTGTCTTCTCATCACAGCGTCAACTCGCTGAGCCTTCACATCCTCAACGATCTGGTTTTCCATATCTCCGGCAACAGTGCCTTCTTCTCTGGAATATGCGAAAACACCAAGTCTTTCGAAACGAGTTTCCTCAACGAAATCAAGCAGTTCATCGAATTCTTCTTCCGTCTCTGCCGGAAAGCCCACTATCATAGTCGTTCTGATATGGATATCCGGCATTGCTGTTCTCAGTCTGCCGATAGTATCCTTGATGCTTGCAGTCGTAGAGCGACGATTCATCCTGCTGAGAACTCCGTCAGCTATATGCTGCAGAGGTATGTCGATATAATGACATATCTTTTCTTCAGACGCCATCACTTCGATCAGCTCATCAGTGATCTTATCTTCATAGCAATACATCAGCCTTATCCATCTGATGCCCTCAACCTTGCAAAGTTCACGCAGTAGCTCCGGCAAGCGCAATTCTCCGTAAAGGTCTCTGCCATACTCAGTAACATCTTGAGCGATAAGCATCATCTCTTTGCATCCGTTTTCTGCCATCACCTTCGCTTCTTCCAAAATGCTTTCCATCGGTCTACTTCTGAGCTTCCCTCTGATCTGAGGGATCACGCAGTAAGCGCAACGATTGTTGCAGCCTTCGGCTATGCGCAAAGTGGCACTGTATGGATTTTCTGCCAGCTTTCTTGCTGAGAATTCTTCAAAAGCTTCAGGCTCACAGCTGAAAGCTTTGGCACGTGTGCCCTTTGCAAGCCCTTTTACCATCTGAGGCAATCTTTCGTAATCGTTTACTCCAAGGAAAATATCTACTTCAGGTATTTCCTCATACAGGTCTTCTCCATATCTCTGTGAAAGACATCCCGAAACGATGAGTATCTTGTCAGTGATTTCCGGATCAGCCGCTGCTTCTTCCTTGATACGAGCCATATCGAATATCTTCTCTATAGACTCTGTCTTGGCATCATTTATGAAACCGCAGGTGTTGACTAGTATCGCATCTGCATCGATGGGATCATCGGTCAAATACATCCCAGCCTTTTCCCAAATACCTCCGATACCTTCAGAATCGTTGAAATTCTTAGGGCAGCCGAGGGTCTCGATATATAACTTCATATTATAAATTCCTTTTATATTATTTCTTAAAGTTCATCTTCAATGTCTTCAGTGCTTTCTCGCATGAAGTCCAGATCTTCTTCTGAAATGAGAACGCTTCTAGGCCTGCTGCCGTCTGAAGGTCCGATGATCTGTCTATCTTCCATCATGTCGATGATGCGGGCAGCTCTGTTATATCCGATCCTGAATCTTCTCTGGAGCATGGATACTGATGCTTGCTGAGCCTGGACTACCAGTTCGATAGCTTCCGGCAGAAGCTCGTCCTCAAGATCTCGGTTTCCCTTCTCTGCATCAGGTACGTTAGCTCTTTCGATAGTGTCCATAACGTTATCGGCGTATTCCACTTCTTCCACCTGTGACTTGACATGCTTGATCACATCGTGGACTTCCTGATCGGAAATGAATGTACCCTGAACTCTTGTCGGCTTACCGCCTCCAAGCGGATTGAACAGCATGTCCCCCTTACCAACGAGCTTCTCTGCCCCCGCCATATCGAGTATAGTTCTTGAGTCGAACTGTGATGATACGGCAAATGCTATTCTTGAAGGGATGTTAGCCTTGATAACGCCTGTGATAACGTCTACAGACGGTCTCTGTGTAGCTACGATAAGGTGCATTCCTGCGGCTCTCGCCTTCTGAGCCAGACGGCAAATAGATTCTTCCACCTGTGAAGGCGCTGCCATCATCAGATCAGCCAGCTCGTCGATGATGATGACTACCTGCGGCATTACTGAATCTTCTTCGCCCTTCTCTCTCATCACTCTGTTGTAGCTTGCCAGCTCTCTGACGCCTTCTTCAGCGAACTTGCGATATCTGTCATCCATTTCAGCCACAGCCCAGTTGAGCGCAGCTGCTGCCTTGACAGGTTCAGTCACTACAGGGATCAGCAGATGAGGTATACCGCTGTAATTAGCAAGTTCTACCACCTTAGGGTCTATCAGCACCAGTTTGACTTCATCAGGTCTCGCCTTATAAAGGATGCTGGCGATGATGCTGTTGATACATACAGACTTACCTGAACCTGTAGAACCTGCGATCAGCATGTGCGGCATAGTCTTCAGGTCGGCTACGATAGCCTTACCTGATATATCCTTACCCACTGCGAAGGTGATCTTAGATTCGGACTTCTTGAATTCTGCTGAATCGATGATTTCTCTCACCGTTACCATATTGATACGGTCATTTTCTATCTCTATTCCCACTGCCGGTTTGCCCGGGATAGGCGCTTCTATTCTTATGCTCTTAGCTTCCATGTTGAGGGCGATATCGTCAGCAAGATTTTTTATGCTCTTTACTTTGACACCTACATCAGGATGCACTTCATATCTGGTTACTGCAGGGCCCTGTGTGACATTAGTTACAGTAGCTGAAATATTGAAGCTTCTCAGCGTATCTTCCAGCTTCATTGCCTTAGCTCTCAAGCTGTTCTCATCTTCCATCCTATTAGATGCAGTCCTGCTTGCCTTCTTGAGAAGGTCGATAGATGGGAACTGATAACTTTCGGACGAAGTGAGAGTGATATTGAAATCCTCTTCCTTGAGAGCAGCTTTGGCAGCTTCTGCCTTTGTCAGCTTTTCTTCTGCAGCCTTAGGAGAGAATCCTCCTACGATCACAGGCTCTCTTCCAAAAGCCTCAGCTTCAGGCGCCGCATCTTTTGCGGCCAGTTCAGCTTCTATATCTGCTTTTTTCCTTCTTCCTCTCTTAGGCTTTTCTTTATTTTCACCAAGAGAGAAGTCGAGAGGTTCTTCTTTCATGCCATCTCTTCCGGAAACTCTGTTATCGCTGTTCATGTAGCCCATGATCTTGCGCTGTCTGTCTGTCATGTTGCTTGATGCCGCAGCTTCTCCGAATGCATTGGAACTATGTGAATCTCTTTCCATCATCATCTGCATCTGCTGATTTCTGATAGCTTCTTCTTTCTCACGTTCGATACGTCTTTCTTCTTTGGAAACAGCTCTTGCTTCTTTTCTTTCCTTCGCTTTTTCGAAGAATCTTGAAATAGGAGTATCCATGATGAGCAGCAGACAGATTATTATCACTACAGATGATAAGATATATAATCCTGCCATGCCTATGAACTTGACAATGATCTTACCAAGCACCATGCCGAAAACGCCGCCGTCATCCAGCACCATGCCGTTATTGTAATGTACTGCCATATTGAACAGACCATCGTTGATGATTTCGTCTGTGATGAATCTTCCTGAGTTTATCAGTGAGATCATAAAGAAGATGATCAGCAGCAGTATCACCGATTTAGTTCCTGTATGTATAGTCTTTTTGGCGAACAGCAAGATACCGTACAATATGAAATAGTACGGTAATATGTAAGCGGCAAATCCGAACAAGCCTTTGAAAACATCTGATAATGCATCGCCTACTGCACCTGCAAGTGTAGTGTGGAATGCGATGGCAAGAAAAACGCCGACAGCTATGATAAGGATAGCAACGATCTCATCCTTGACTCTGCCGTTAACTTTGCTTTCAGCAGCCCTCGCACTTCGCGAAGCATTTGCTGAGCGCGAAGCTGTGCTCTTTGCAGAAGTGCTTCTACTTGAAGACTTGCCCTTTGCACTTGACTTAGTATTCTTATTTTTACTGCCCGGAGGTCTACCGGGTTTTCTCTTAGTCCCTGACATTTCTAACCTCTTCTTAGTTTTATTCATACATAGATAATTGTATCATAAATATATAAGAAATGATATACGAAATAATTGCTGAGACCCCTTTACTTTTGTGGGGTCGCAGTGGTACAATTATTGGCGTATATGATTTTGAACATAATTTAAGTTTACATACAGGAGGTCATCATGAACAGAAAACCAAACATCGCAGTAGTAGGCGCAACAGGAGTTGTTGGCTCAACTTTCCTGAAGGTGCTGGAAGAAAGAGATTTCCCATTTGAAAATATCTACTTCATGGCATCAGCAAAATCAGCAGGTAAGAAACTGCCTTTCAAAGGCAAGGAATATATCGTTGAAGAGCTTACGGAAAACTCATTCGACAAACCTATCGATATCGCTCTCTTCTCAGCAGGCGGCGGCACAAGTGCTAAGTTCGCTCCTATCGCTGCTTCAAAGGGCGTAGTAGTTGTTGATAACAGCTCACAGTGGAGAATGGATCCTGAAGTTCCTCTCGTAGTTCCTGAAGTAAATCCACAGGACATCGAATGGAACAAGGGTATCATCGCTAACCCTAACTGTTCAACTATCCAGGCTATGGTAGCGCTGAAGCCACTGCAGGACAAATACGGCATCAAGAGAGTTATCTACTCAACTTACCAGGCTGTATCCGGCTCAGGCGTTAAGGGTATCACTGACCTGAAGAACGGCCTCGAAGGCAAGGATGAACCACTGCAGGCTTATGCTCACCCTATCGCAGGAAACTGCCTGCCGCACATCGACGTATTCACAGAAAACGGATACACTAAGGAAGAAATGAAGATGATCAACGAAACTCACAAGATCCTGGGCGACGACGACATCAAGGTTACTGCTACTACAGTAAGAGTACCTGTATTTGATTCCCACAGTGAATCCATCAATATCGAACTGGAAAAGCCATTTGAGCTGGAAGATATCTTCGAACTGTTCAAGAACGCTCCGGGAGTAGTTCTGCAGGACGACGTTGCTAACAACGTTTATCCTCTGGCTCTGGATGCTGCAGGAACAGACCCTGTATACATCGGACGTATCAGAAGAGACTTCTCAGTTGATAACGGACTGAATATCTGGGTAGTTGCTGACAACATCAGAAAAGGCGCAGCTACAAATGCAGTACAGATCGCAGAAGAACTGCTGAAGGTGCTGGAAGACTAAAATTAAATATAAGAGCCCCTAGGAACGCTCCGATTTCATTCAAAGTGTTCCTAGGGGCTCTTTTTATGCAATATATTTATCCCCTTTTACTTTTTTGTTTGTTATTTCTTCAGCTTCATCTGTACCCACTTGATCAGCTGGATCACAGGGATGTTCAGAAATGCCAGTCCGTATACTGTCAGGATCTGTGCCAGTCCCAGTGTCTCAACTTTGAAGATGTGGTCTACTGCCGGTATGCAGAGTACTGCAGTGATCAGCACCATACCTACGATGTATGCTCCCCACAGAGCCTTGTTGTTGAACAATGCCTTAGTGAATACTACTGGTCTGTCTGACTTGCAGTTGAATCCGTGGAAGAGTCTGCTGATACAGAGTGTTCCGAACGCCATTGTGCTTGCCAGCAGCGGACTTCCGCCAAGCTCGCCTGCTGTGAACCAGCCGTTGAGTCCCATCAGGAACGCAATAACTGTCATGATACAGATCGACAATCCGCCTATACCTATCTGTGACAGGAATGACTTAGTCAGTATCGATTCGTTGGCAGGTCTAGGCTTCTCGTTCATCAATTCCTTGCTGTGCGGTTCAAGTCCCAGTGCTATAGCAGGTAAACTGTCAGTCAGCAAGTTGATGAACAGCAGGTGTACCGGCGCGAACGGTACAGGCAGTGCAAATATGGAAGCATATAATACTGTCAGTATGGCTCCGAAGTTTCCTGAGAGCAGGAAGAGTATGGAGTTCTTGATGTTCTTATATATATTCTTTCCGTTTTCTACTGCCTTGACGATAGTAGCGAAGTTATCATCTGTCAGCACCATAGCAGCTGCATCCTTGGAAACTTCACTTCCTGTGATACCCATAGCTACACCGATATCTGCCTGCTTGAGAGCAGGTGCATCATTTACACCATCGCCTGTCATCGCTACGATGTTACCCTTATCCTGCCATGCCCTTACGATCCTGATCTTATGTTCAGGAGATACTCTGGCATATACAGAGATCTTTTCAACGTATTCACGGAGTTCTTCATCGCTCATATCGTCGATGACTGCTCCTTCTACGGCTTCCGATTCGTCCTTCAGGATTCCTATCTTCTTAGCGATAGCTGCTGCCGTCACCTTATGGTCGCCTGTTATCATTACAGGCTTGATACCTGCGCTGATGCACTCTGCTACAGCTCCCATGGATTCTTCTCTTGGAGGGTCCATCATTGAGATGAGTCCCAGGAACACAAGGTCATCTTCATCGTCGATGCCCGGCTGGAATCCGTCTGCCACCTTCTTATATGCAAAGGCCAGTACTCTGAGCCCGTTTCTTGAAAAGTCGCTGTTGCACTCTTCTATCGCCTTCTTATCTTCTTCATTTATATCTTTGATACCTTCAGCAGTTTGTATCTTGCTCACTCTGTTCAGCAGCACATCTACAGCACCCTTTGTCAGCATCACTGTTTCGCCTGCGGCTGCAGCTTCACCGAATGATCCTGCCAGTTTATTGCAAGTAGACATCAACTTTCTGTCACTGTCGAACGGTATCTCTCCCACACGTGGATTTTCATTTCTAACAACATCGTATGGTCTATCATATTTAACTCCCACATTGATAAGAGCAGTTTCTGTAGGGTCTCCTATCTCCTTACCGTCAGCTATAGATGCGTCATTACACAGCATGCTAACATCAAGCAGCTGAAGCTGTTCAGCCTTGTTAAGATCGATATCAGATGCTTCGATCTGCTGTCCGTGGACATAGTAACCTTCTACAGTCATCTTGTTCTGAGTAAGTGTCCCTGTCTTGTCTGAGCAAATAACAGATACACTTCCCAGCCCTTCTACCGCCTGCAGTTTTCTGATGATAGCGTGTTCCTTTGCCATCTTCTGTGTTCCGAATGACAACACGATAGTAACGATAGAACTGAGAGCTTCAGGGATAGCCGCTACTGCCAGTGCGATAGCGAACATGAATGCATCACCGATAGGTTCTCCTCTGAAAACACTGATACCAAACAAGATTCCGCAGAATATGAGGATCAGGATGGACAGCTTCTTACCGAAGTTATCCAGGTTTACCTGAAGAGGTGTCTTTTTCTCTGAAGTAGTCTTCAGCAGTGTCGCGATCTTACCCACTTCAGTTTCCATACCTATGGAAGTAACGATGAATTCACCTCTGCCGTAAGTAACGAAACTTCCCGAATATACCATATTGAGTCTGTCACCGAGAGGTGCCTGCCCCTCTATGACCGCCATGTCTTTTTCAACACCTAAGCTTTCGCCTGTGAGCGCACTTTCATCTATCTTCATTCCGGCATTAGCTGTTATCCTGCCGTCTGCAGGAACGAAGTCACCTGCTTCAAGGCTTACAAGATCGCCGACTGTGATCTCTGATGCCGGGATCTTGATGAACTGACCGTTTCTGTAAACTTTCGCTTCAGGTGCTGACATCTTCTTCAAGCTATCGAGAGACTGCTCTGCCTTAAGTGTCTGCACTGTACCGAGGATAGCATTAATAGTTATTACTACGAGAATAACTATGGTACTTTCAAGGTCACCAAGAACTCCCGATACAACTGCTGCTATGATAAGTATTATTACGAGAAAATCCTTGAACTGCTCCAGGAATATTCTCAGTGTTGATTTTTTCTTCCCTTCCGCAAGTTCATTCGGTCCGTATTTCTCTCTGTTCGCCTTCACCTGCTGATCGGTAAGCGGTTCAAGGGAACCGTTGATCTGCATCCTGACATCTTGTTCCGACATCTGATAAAAGTCCTTCATGTTAGATCTCCTTTCATGACTGTTCATGATATATAGTATCTGCTCGAATGTCGTTTATTACGCAATTCAGTCTCAAAAATAAAATAAGAGACTCTTATTGCACTTAAATAAACGTGCAACAAAAGTCTCGCAGTTTCATTACGTACCGGGTGATGTCTCACCGCGCTGACGATAGCGTAAACACATACCAGTGCCTGCTACTCCCCTTTATTGTTGTTTTAATAGTATACCAAAATTGTCTACTTGTCAATAATGAACTTTATTTTTCTTTGAGCTTTAGTCCGTTCTTTTTCCTATCCGGCATCTGAGATACTAAAATAGCGATGAACATCAGCCCGCATCCGATATACTCAGGAACACTGAGCACTTCCTTGAAGAATATCCATCCTGCCAGAAGAGAGAACACTGTTTCCAGTGAAAGTATGAGACTTGCCAGGCTAGGGTCTGTCTCGGTCTGCCCTATCACTTGGAATGTGTATCCAAGTCCGCATGATATCAAACCTGCATAGAGTATAGGTATCGCACAGTCAATGATGGCTTCCATACTGATATCTTCGAATATAAACATAGGTATGACACATGCTAGTCCGCACACTATGAACTGATAGGAAGATAATTTGACAGGATCGATGTTTTTAACAAAATGATCTATAACATGTATATGAGCGGCAGCGGCAACTGCAGCACAGAGCATCATGAAGTCTCCGAACGTAAGTCCCGAAGCACCTTCATAAAGACAAAGCATATACATACCTGCAAGGCCTATAACTACGCCTATCCATAAATTCTTTCCTGCTTTCTTCCCCAGGAATATCCCCATAACGGGTGTCAACAAAATATATAGAGCCGTTATGAATCCGGCTTTACCAACAGTAGTAAATGGCAGACCGAACTGCTGGAACAGTATCAAGGTCATCAATACGAGCCCGCATACTACGGAACCGATTATAGTCTCCTTCCTTCCCGCTTCCTGCTGTTTCTCTTCATCTGTCTTTTTCTTATCAAGATGCCATATCAGCGGCAGAAGCACAAGCCCGCCGAGAGTACATCTTATAGCAGTAAATCCAAAGGGTCCCAGGTGTGACATTCCCGCCTTTTGGGCAACTAAAGCACAGCCCCAAATTATTGCCGCCATAAATAATAGTATGTTACCTTTAGCACTGCGTTTCATGTAGCATCCTCCAACAAACAAATAATTTATAGACTGATTTTACCATATGTGCTCTGGTTTCACAAAAAGAAAAAACAACATCCCATACAGGGATGTTGTCCTTTTTCAAATTCGATTTCCACTTTGGCCTATGAACTACATTTCTGAAGCAACAACTTCTTTACCATCGTAGTAGTTACAGTTAGGGCAAACTCTATGCGGAAGCTTTGGCTCGTGGCACTGTGGACAGATTGAAAGTCCTGGTGCTGTCTTTTTCATGTTAGGAGATCTTCTCATATCTCTCTTTGCCTTTGAAGTTCTTCTCTTAGGTACTGCCATTTCTACACCTCCTTTTGCTCCTTAGTGTATATGTACTTTCCACCGGATATGATCCTAGTGGATAATTTGCAACTCCTAAAGTATACAGTCGCAAGGCACAACTTGTCAACAATTATTTTCAGTTTATACTAAAAACTTTGACCGGTCTTACAGAGCCTTAACGATGTTGTAAGTATCTCTAGCGATCATCAGCTCTTCGTTTGTAGGGATCAGGATGATCTTAACCTTTGAATCGTCTCTTGAGATGATCATTTCCTTACCTCTAACCTTGTTCTTAACCAGGTCGAGCTTGATTCCCAGGTTACCCAGGTCGTTACAGATGATGTCTCTCATAGCGATGTCGTTTTCACCTACGCCTGCAGTGAAGATGATAGCGTCTACGCCGTTCATTTCAGCAATGTAAGCTCCGATGTAGAATCTTACCTTGTGAGCAAACACCTTCAGCGCCAGCAGAGCTCTTTCGTTTCCTTCTTCAGCTGCTGCTTCCAGATCTCTGAAGTCACTTGATACGCCTGAGATACCCAGTACGCCTGACTTCTTGTTCAGGATCTCATTAGCAACACCCTGTTCCAGACCTTCTTTTTCTCTGATGTAAGTAACGATAGCAGGGTCGATATCGCCTGATCTTGTTCCCATTACGAGACCTTCAAGAGGAGTGAATCCCATTGATGTATCGATACACTTACCTCTCTTGATAGCTGATACTGATGCGCCGTTGCCCAGGTGGCAAGTGATCAGTTTCAGATCGTCCAGGTTAACGTTCAGGATATCAGCTGCTCTTTCTGCAACATACTTATGGCTTGTTCCGTGGAAGCCGTATCTTCTGATACCGTGCTTCTGATAATATTCATAAGGAATAGCGTAGATGTATGATTCAGGAGGCATTGTCTGATGGAAAGCTGTATCGAATACGCCTACCATTGGAGTGTTTGGCATCAGTTCCTGACATGCTGCGATACCCAGAAGGTTTGGCGGGTTGTGGAGAGGTGCCAGATCTACGCACTCTTCCAGAGCTGCCTTAACAGCATCGTCGATCAGTACTGAATGAGCAAACTTTTCGCCTGCGTGAACTACTCTGTGTCCTACTGCTCCGATTTCATCCATTGACTTAACAACACCGTGGTTTTCATCCTGGATAGCCATCAGTACATGTGAGATAGCATCCTTATGGTCTTCCATAGGTACTACGTTCTTGAATTTTTCCATACCGATCTTTTCGTGAGTGATCTGTGAACCGTCCATGCCGATTCTTTCAACCAGACCTTTACACATCAGTACTTCGTTTGTCATGTCCAGAACCTGATACTTCAGTGATGAACTTCCGCAGTTGATTACTAAAACTTTCATTTACTATTCCTCCATATTCGAATTGATTACTAAACAACTATATTAGTATACTCCAAAAACTGTTGTTTTTCAAGAGGTTTAACCATTTTTATCCTCTGAATCACCTGTCATTAAGCCCTGCCATGTAAGGCCTCTTCACCTTATCGGAAAAGGCATACATATCTCGGTCATAAATCAAGTTGTACATATCGGACGCCAGCACATCATATCTGAGACACGCCTGTACGATTTCATTATCAAGCTCGTCCTTATTGATGTTAGTTATGATTGGCATATGTCCGTCTTGTTTCTTCAAACTGCCCAGAAGTTTCCTTCCGTTTTCATTTGCAGCCAGCACCCTGCCGTAAACAGCCTTCGTCGGTTCATATTCTCTGATCCCCAAAAGCACATAAGTAAGCAGCCTTCTCACAGTCGCCTCCGTATATCTTCTCGACACGACAGATGAAACAAGTTCGTCCACATTCCCGGCTTTGACGATCTCCTTCTTCAGCTTGTTTTCCAGACCTTCTCCCATATGATAGACCTGAGCCAGCGCCTCCGGCGAACTTTTGACTATCTCGCTTCGCACCAGCCGGAAAAGGCAATCGTTGGCCTGCAAAGCGCGCTCTGCGGCAAGTTGAGTATTCTCTGCGCCTTCCAAAGCGCATGCTACATTTTCAGGAACATATTTCCCAAATTCTTCACTCGACTCCATTTTTCTTATAACAGATGCCCCGGCAAAGCCTTTCTCGCTGTTTTCCTCAAAATATCCGCTGCCGTGTCTCTTCACAGTTACAGCTTCTATATCATGCCCTCTTTCCTTCCAGAAGATAAGGCGTTTGAGATATTCCAGAGCAAGGATATTATTAGGTTCTGTCATCAGCTTGGCCGCCTCTTCTCCCAGTACTTCTGCTGTGGCGATTTCTCCTGCTTTGGCGAATGAAATACCGCTTTTCATATGTCTTTCGCGTGCCTCTTCTATCTTTTCGGATCCATCGATAAGATTTGCCGCCGCTTCGTAGAGATTGCTGATCTCTCCCGATTCACTGCCGAACGATATCATGTGTACGCCCAGACCTTTAAGGATGTCCACCGCACCTTCAGCGAAGCTCTGCGCTTTGCTGCACGCATAAATAAACGGCAGCTCGACTACAAGGTCGACTCCGTTTTCAACAGCCAGACGACTCCTTTCCCACTTATCCAGTATTGCCGCCTCGCCTCTTTGAGTGAAATTACCGCTCATTACGGCGACAACACAGTCTGCTCCCGTCATCTCGCGAGATTTTTCGATATGATATTTATGTCCGTTATGGAACGGATTGTATTCTGCTGTTATTCCTAATACTTTCATACCTTTATCATAACATAAATAAAGCGATGGTAAAAGCAGCGGCTGCCGAAAAAAGTCCGTGGGTCAATTTCATTGCCACTACATATCCAACAGTTATCCCTGTGCCTGCCAGCATGCTCATGGTCTGGCCGATCACCGACAGTCCGCCCCATGATATCATAAAAGTACATATGACACATTTGACTGTTTCAGATATCCCTATACATCCTGCTGCCGCTTCGCACCCGACCGTCATTTCGATTAAACCTTTTAAGAGCGCTTCCGCCCATGGCTTTTCGAGACTATTCATTATTCCGGAAATCGTGATGATGTCTGTTATAAACATGAACATCACGATATATGCAAGTATTATCCCAACTGATTTGAGAGACATCAATATCGAATCCGTGAGAGCATCATACAAAGAGTTTTGTATGATCCGGCTATCTCCTTCATCATGCGCGTGGCTCACAGTTCCTGTCTTTTTCCTTCTGTTCAGCGATATCCCCCCATGTATGAAACCGTTTATCAGCGAACCTATATAATGGGAAACAGCTATGATCATGCCTATTTGTCCTGACCCCAACATCCCTGCACCGACAGCTCCTATCATGAAAGCAGGCCCTGATGTACTGCAGTAAGACAGCATCTTCTTTGCTTCATCAAGTGATACTTCCCCGCTGCGTCTTAAACCACCTATTATACCTGCACCCATAGGATATCCCGATAAAGCGCTCATGGCAAACGGGAATATGCCGCTTCTCAGATATCTCATCACACCCAGATTCTGCAGGAAGCCTGAACAAATAAAAAACGGCAGCAATGCAGGCAGTACATCAAGCATCCACAGATCGATCGCCTTTCTTGCTGACCGCAGAACCGTTGACGGGAAGGCAACCATGAGGATACAACACACTATGGTCAGTATCGCTGCTGCCGCTGTTTTTTTCTTTCCCGAATAAAAAATATCCATGACTCATTGTATTCATGAATCATGGATATATGTTATGTTGATTTATTTTTCCATATCCATTATCGGAGAAGGTTCAGGCATTTCCTCAGCATTCATCTGAGCTCTGTAAGCCATATCCTTCAACTCATCTCTGTTAGCGGAAAGTGCTGAATTGATATCGTCAAAAGCCTTCTCGATGCTTGTGAACATTTCTCCGAAGTAGATGGAGCTCAGGTGTTCCATCTTACCCTGGAAGCTGTAAAGGATGCTATCCAGGTATTCGTATGTACCGATCTTCAGCTGCTGAGCAGTGTTTTCTGTAACTCTCATTAGCTCGTCAGCTCTCATCTTAGCTTTTACTGTGATATCATTATTTTCAACTAAGGTATCAGCCTGCTTCTGAGCGTCATCGATAACAGCTTCATACTGAGTCTTAGCTTCAGCGATGATTCTTTCTCTTTCATTCTTGATCCACTGTGCCTGCTGGATCTCATCCGGCAGTTCGGCTCTGATCTCTCTGACGATCTCGAGCAGTTCCTGTGAATCTACCATGATCTTTCCTGTAAGCGGGAATCCGGCCGCAGTATCAACGATTTCTTCGATTTCTTCCAAAAGTTCTAAAACTCTCATGTTATCCTCCTGTTATTCACCCTTAGTCTTATTATCCATCTTCTCCAGTATCACTTCAGGAACCAGTCCCTCTATGGAGCCTCCCAGCGAATGAACTTCTTTCATCATGCTCGAGCTGATGAATGAGTATTTCGGGTCGGTCATAAGGAAAACAGTTTCCACCTGTTCGTCAAATAATCTCGCATTCATGTGGGCCATCTGGATCTCATACTCGAAATCCATAGCAGCTCTAAGACCTCTGACAACTACATTGAACTTGTTCTCATTGACATAATCTGCGAGAAGTCCTGAGAAAAACTCGACTTTCACATTATCGAGATGGCTCAGTGTCTCTTCGATCATTTCTTTTCTCTCTTCAAGAGAAAACATGGATTTTTTGGAATAATTGACGATTATTCCTATTGTCAATTCATCATAAAGCTTAGCTGCTCTCTCGATGATGTTCAGATGTCCATTGGTCAGCGGATCAAAGGAACCTGTATAAAGTGCTTTGATGTGCATCTGCTATTCCTCCCACTAATACTAGTTAATTATACCATGTATAAACACTTCATTCAACAATATATTGATAACTTGATGATGCCGTACTTTCGTTCTTTTATCTTCTCATATCCGCAGAATTCTTCAGGCAGGTCTTCCTCTTTTCTATGTTCCGCCACGATAACTCCGTCTTCTGCCAGAAGATCATGTTCTCTGATAAGCTCGAACGCCGGTCCTAAAAATCCCTGATCATAAGGCGGATCGAGAAGGATGATGTCAAACTGTCCGTCGAGATTAGCGAGAGTCTTTCTGAAATCTCCCGGAATGACTCTGGCACCTTCCTGAGCTTTGCAATGAGCTATGTTTGCCTTGATGAGCCTGATGCTTTCTCTGGAATTATCACAGAAAACACACTCTGCCGCGCCTCTGCTGAGAGCTTCTATGCCCAAATTTCCTGTGCCTGAGAAAAGATCCAGCACTCTGCTTCCCCAGATCTGCTGTGAAAGGATGCTGAAAAGAGCCTCCTTGACTTTATCTGTTGTAGGTCTGACGCTGTAATCTGCCGGAGCTTCCAAACGTCTTCCTTTGTATTCACCTGCTATGATACGCATACCATATCCTCCTATCAATATCTTTCCCCATTCTAGCACTAATGAAAAAATATATCTACCCTAATTGATATATTGATCGTCTTATTCTCACAATTGAAAAAGAGATATTCACGGTATGGGTAAATATCTCCCTTTTCAATTAGTTTAATGCTTATTAGCTTTTATCCGGTTATCTTCCTGACATCTGCTGTTCAGCCATTTCGACCAGCTTCTTAGTCATATAACCGCCAACATAGCCATTTTCTCTTGCAGTCAGATTTCCCTTGTCCATCTGTTCATAGTTAGCAAGACCCAGCTCGTTGGCAACTTCTGTCTTTAAGTTCTTCAGTGCCGGCTTAGCATTCATATTAGTCTTATCCTGTAATGACATGTTTTCTCACCTCCTGTACTAATAATTTGTCCCGGAAGCAAGATTATATAACATGCAATAATTAGCTGTGCTGCCGTCATTTCCCAAGCTGTCATAATAATGATATTTTTACAGATCCAGTGTCATATCATCACCGAAAAGCTTGACTATTCGACGTCTCAATCCTTGATTTTCAACTGATCTAAGCATAGGATCCTCAGTCAGTATCAGGCGAGCTTCTTTCTTGGCATTATCCAATACATCGAGATGCTTTGCCAGATCCGATATGTTCAGATCCGGAAGTCCATGCTGTCTCGTGCCGAATATTTCTCCCGGACCTCTCAGCTTTAGATCCTCTTCTGCTATATAGAATCCATCTGATGAGCTTTCCATTATCTCGCCTCTTCTCTGAGCCACCTCTGAAGTGCCGTTCATCACCAGGAAGCAGTAAGACTTGTGCTTTCCTCGTCCGACACGACCTCTTAGCTGATGAAGCTGGGCCAGACCGAATCGCTCCGCATTTTCTATAACGATGACAGATGCATTAGGCACATTGATACCTACTTCTATCACTACTGTAGCGACCAGTACATCGATCTCTCCCCTATAAAAGGATGCCATGATCTCATCTTTTTCAGCCTGCTTCATCGCACCATGTATCAATGCTGTTTTGTGATTTGAAAATCTCGAAGACAGTTCCTGTGCCACCAGCTCTGCAGACCTGACATCGAGTACACCCGAATCTTCGATGAGCGGTGTCACTACATATGCCTGTCTGCCTGCATCAAGCTGTTTTTCAACGAAATCATAACATTTGTTCCTGTTTTCCTGACCGAGAGTCCTTGTCTGTATCTTCTGTCTTCCCGGCGGAAGTTCATCTATCACAGAAACATCCAGATCTCCGTAAAGCACCACCGCCAGTGTCCTCGGTATAGGCGTGGCAGTCATGACCAGAATATTAGGGTTCTGTCCCTTTTCCTTCAGTCTAACTCTCTGACTCACACCGAATCTGTGCTGCTCGTCAGTGATGACAAGTCCAAGATTTTTGAACTCCACATCAGGCTGTATTATGGCATGAGTCCCTACTATTATATCTATCTCACCGTTTTTCAGTCGTTCCAGCGTCGCCCTCTTTTCAGACGCCTTCATGGAACCTGAAAGGAATCCTACACTTATATCGTGCTTCTTGAAGCTGTTTCCTATCCCTTCAAAATGCTGTCTTGCCAATATCTCTGTCGGTGCCATCAGCGCAGCCTGATATCCGCTCTTGACAGCCTTGTACATAGCTATTTCAGCAACAGCAGTCTTACCGGAGCCTACATCTCCTTGGACAAGCCTGTTCATCACCTTGCCGCTTTCAAGGTCTTCCATTATCTGATCAACGCATCTTTTCTGCGCTCCTGTGAGAGGATACGGCAGAGAATCTATGTAAGGGATCACATCAGCATCTTTGGTAAATGCTATGCCGTTTTCCCCGTTTTTTATATTTTGTCTTGCTGCAAAGAGCCCTGTCTGCAAAGTAAGCAGCTCATCGAATATCAAGCGATATTTAGCCTCCAGCAATTTCTGCTTTTCCTGCGGAAAATGTATGTTTTTCAAAGCATAAGAAAGGCTGCAAAGCCTGTTTCTCTCTATGATATCTTTAGAAAGTATATCCTCTGCTTTACTGTAAAGAGATTTGATATCAGCCTGCCACTGCCTCATTTCTTTCTGCGAAATACCCTTTGTAAGAGGATATACCGGCAGTATCCCTTCAGCTGTATCTTCATTTCTGCTGAATTCAGGATGTACCAGCTGAAGTCTTCCGAAGTTCATCTGCGGTTTTCCGTAAAAGATATATTCATGTCCTGCCTTGAAACTTGCCGCCAGATACTTAGCATTAAAAAAAACAACTTCTATCGTGCCGGTATCATCAGAAACCAGCAGCTTCAGCAGTTGCTTTCGCCCGTATTTATATCTGTCGCTGACTGCACGTTCCACTTTACCTTTGATGACAGCAGGTCTGTCCTCTCGCAGATCACATATCTTCACCTTATTCCTTCGATCTTCATAATCTCTTGGAAAAAAAAGTATAAGATCTTCCAGAGTATGGATATTCAGTTTTTCCAGAGCCTCGCTTTTTTTCGGGCCTACGCCCTTAAGCTTCGCCACCTTATCTCTTATATCCATTATCTGCTCACCTCAATATGTCTCTTGGCGATGTTCTTGGAAACGACACCTGTAACTACCACCTTCACATGCTTAGGTTTCTGACCAAGTATCTTCTCTGAGTTTTCGTAGATACTATCTAATATTTGAGATGTTACAGCTTTGATACTGGTACCGAATTTTATCACAACATAAAGCGTCATGATGTATCCGTCTCCGATTTCATGGACTTCTATGCTTGCTGCGCTTTCATCATAAAGATTCATCTTAGATGCCCATCCCGGCATGACATCCATGAGAGCTCCTTTATAATTATGGAGCATCACTTTGCCGCCGCAGTCCTCTACAGCTTTTTCTGCGATCTTATTTATTATATTTGAAGAGAAATGTATATTCCCTATTTTTGTTTCGATATCGAACATCTTCATTCTCCTATTATTATGTTCATTTATATCCGTATTTTATCACATAAAACAGTTCCGGCACAATCTTTATGATGATTTCATATAATATCATCAACAGACATGATCATGCGAGGTGAACGATGATGAATAAATACGGTAACAGCAGCTGTCGGCCGCATAAGAATAGACCAAAAAGAAAATGTGACAACAAATATCTTGGGATCATTATGGCACTTCTCGGAGCAGTCACCTTGATGGTGATATTTTTGCCTATGAAGCTGTGGGTGCTGATATTGAGTGCTGCTCTAGTTGTCTTCGGAATACATCTATGCTCACGATAAATGGAATCATATCAAAAAATAAAAGCGCCCACCAATGGTGAGCGCATGCTTGTTTCTTAAATTAGATGGCACGGTTTACTTTGCCTGATCTTAAGCATCTTGTGCAAACTTTAGCTTTTCTAACTGTACCGTTATCATCGATTCTTACAGTCTGAATGTTTGCATTCCACTTTCTTCTAGTGTGTCTGTTTGAATGGGACACGTTGTTTCCGGAAACCTGACCTTTTCCGCAAATTTCGCACTTTCTTGACATCTGCCGCACCTCCTTATACGTATAGTATCTAAAAGCTTTCGCAATTTCTTTTAAATATTTCTTGTCCGTTCTTCATAGACTCGAACAAATGACATTATAGCACATGAAAAAACTAAACACAAGGATTTTTTTCGCTATAAATCCAATTATTTCAATAAGCCTCTCAGCCCTTCCAAATAGCCAATTCTCCCGTCTTTCTGGTCTCGTTCATGTCGATAACTCTCTGGTTGCTGCTCCCTCTGAACTGAAGCGTCAGATCTCTGAGCTCATTGATAAAAGGACCGTCTATCAATATGTCCGTAAGCTCCAGGAGCTCGCGAACATCTGCCCTTTGCACGGCCATATCTTGAAGTTCTTCCAGCGTATATCCGCTGAACACAGTGATATTCAGGCCTCTTTCCTTGACTTCTCTGCCCAGGCAAGCAAAGGCTTCAGCCTGGCAGAATGGTTCTCCGCCCGAAAAAGTCACTCCGGCAAGAAGCTTATCCTTATCTATTTCTTCCAGCAATCTCTCTATGCTGATATCATTGCCCCCGGCAAAATCGTGAGTCTCCGGATTGTGACATCCCTCACATGCATGCGGACAGCCCTGGCAAAAGACCGTAAATCTTATGCCCGGGCCGTCAACGATAGATTCTCTCACTATGCCGGCTAATCTTATCGAATCAGCCTTTTTCATTTATAAAGTCTCCATTCCGCTGTCGAGACTATGCTTGACTCTGTCTTTCTCTTCAGCAGTTTTAGCATCGTTCCAGTTGTCCATAGTGCCTACAAGATATCCGGTGATACGTCTGATCCTTTCGAATCCCTGATCTCCGTCTTCTTCTGTTCTGTGGCAGTGCGGACATTCGTTATCGATGATTCCTGTGTATCCGCATACAGGGTCTCTGTCTACAGGGTGGTTGATGGAACCATAACCAACGCCGCTTTCCTTCATGCATCTTACTACCTGCTCGAATGCATCCAGATTCTTGCATGGGTCACCGTCCAGTTCAACGTAAGTGATATGACCTGCATTAGTCAGTGCGTGATAAGGAGCTTCCAGCTTGATCTTATCGAATGCATTGATGTTGTAGTATACAGGGATATGGAATGAGTTTGTATAGTAATCTCTGTCTGTAACGCCTTCGATAACTCCGTATCTTGCTCTGTCGATCCTTACGAATCTGCCGGACAGACCTTCTGCAGGAGTTGCGATGAGAGTGTAGTTGAATCCTGTTTCCTTAGTGTACTCATCCATCTTCTTTCTCATGAAGCCGATGATCTCAAGTCCCAGTCTCTGAGCTTCAGCAGATTCACCGTGATGAGATCCGAGAAGAGCCTTCAGACATTCAGCCAGACCGATGAAACCTACTGTCAGAGTTCCGTGCTTCAGAACTTCCGCAACAGAATCTTCAGGCTTCAGCTTATCTGAATCCAGCCAGATACCCTGTCCCATCAGGAACGGATAATTCTTCACTTTCTTTGCAGCCTGGATCTTATATCTTTCCATCAGCTGGTTGGCACAAAGATCTACCTTTCTTTCCAGTTCTTCGAAGAACAGATCGATATCTCCATGAGCCTTGATAGCTATTCTTGGCAGGTTAACTGATGTGAAACTCAGATTTCCTCTGCCGCCTACTACTTCTCTTGAAGGGTCGTAGTGGTTTCCGATTACTCTTGTTCTGCATCCCATATAAGCAACTTCTGTGTTGTGATCTTCAGGGTTGTAGTATGCCAAGTTGAATGGAGCATCCAGGAATGAGAAGTTAGGGAACAGTCTCTTCGCTGATACTCTGCAAGCCAGCTTGAACATATCGTAGTTAGGATCTTCAGGATTGTAGTTTACGCCTTCCTTGATCTTGAAGATGTGGATAGGGAAAATAGCAGTTTCGCCATTACCCAGACCTGCTTCTGTAGCCAGCATGATATTTTCTGTAACGAGTCTTCCTTCAGGGGAAGTGTCAGTACCATAGTTGATTGATGAGAACGGTATCTGAGCACCTGCTCTTGAATGCATCGTATTCAGATTATGTACGAATGCTTCCATCGCCTGATAAGTAGCTCTCTTGATTTCTTCGTTAGCGTACTTAGTAGTCTTCTGCTGAAGTCTGTCTATGTACTTTTCATCTATGATTTCTTTAAGGTATTCTCTTTCGATTTCCTTATAGTTATTATCATCGGCAATGATAGGATAGATATCGTGCTTTTCCATTATTTCAGCACCGATCTTCTTCATTCTTTCAACACCGTCTTCGATATCAAAGAGCAGGTTGAGCATCTTACCCATGTTTGTCCAGTACAGCTTTCTGAATGTCTTCTTGACACCGTTAGCCATACCATAGTCAAAATCAGGGATACTCTGTCCGCCATGCTGGTCATTCTGGTTTGACTGTATAGCGATACATGCCAGTGCAGCATAGCTCTGGATGTCGTTAGGTTCTCTTAAGAATCCGTGACCTGTTGAGAAACCTCCCTTGAAAAGCTTTTCTATATCTATCTGACAACATGTAGTGGTGAGTGTAAGGAAGTCCATATCATGGATATGTATGTCGCCTTCTCTGTGAGCCTTTGCATGTGCAGGCTTGAGTACGAACATTTCATAGAACTGCTTAGCACCTTCTGAACCGTACTTCAGCATAGTACCCATAGCAGTGTCACCATCGATATTAGCATTTTCACGCTTAGTATCGTTGTCTTTGGCATCTTTGAAAGTAAGGTCTTCGAACGTCTTCATGAGACGTGTGTTCATATCTCTTACTCTTGTACGTTCTGCTCTGTAAAGGATGAACTCCTTAGCAGTTCTTGCATGACCGTTTTCGATCAGTATTTTTTCTACAGCATCCTGGATCTGTTCAACTGTAGGTGTTTCATTATGGCAGATTTCTGTCAAGTAAAGTTCTACCTGCTTTGACAGGAAATTAGCCATATCGCGGTCCTTACCGCCCAGCACTTCCGCTGCTTTGTAGATAGCTTCAGCGATCTTGCTGCTGTCGAAGTCTACTGTTCTTCCATCTCTCTTGATGATTTTTTTGATCTGACTCATTCTTACTTACTCCTTACAATACACTATATAACTTTAATCCTTTAAATTCATGTTGAATGCTTATCGTTTCCGAACACTATATATGGGTCCATATATAGATTCCAATGAAAATTATACACAAAATACAGGCATAGTCAACATGGATTTCTGTATTTTATTGTTCTTTTTGCATTACAAAAGCCTTGGAAATGAAACCAAGGCTTTTAGTTGACATAATTAAATTTTCTGCAAAGTGCGCTTTGCACCTTATCTTTAGTTCTTATCACCGAAAAATTCTGATCTGAGCATCGACATAAGGTGAAGGTCATAATATCGTCCATCCTTCTTAGTCGCATTTCTTGCCACGCCTTCGCTCTTGAATCCCAGACTTTCATATAATGTAGAAGCTCTCTTGTTTCCTGTGTAGTAATCGAGAGTCACCCTTTCCATGTGGAGGAAAGTAAAACAGTATTCGAGGACTTCATTCATGATCTCTCTGCCTATTCCCTTGCCCCACAATTTAGGATCTCCGATATAGAACTTAGTGATATCGAGAGAATCGCTATGTCTGTCAATTCTTGATATATAGATCCTTCCTACAGGTTCGCCGCTCTGTCTGGCAACTATAGTAAGATCTATCCTTTCCTTATTGAACTTATTGTAGAGACCTTCAGTTACTACATCTTCATATGTCCTTTCTTCATCAAAAGAAAGATACTTAGTAACTACAGGATCTTTTTCCCATACTGCGAAATATTCATAATCTCTAAATTCAGTTTCTCTGATAATGAAGTTCTGAGTTTCCATAACATACTCCTTATATATTTTGATTAAAGTTTCACCTAATCTCTACAATTTATTTTTTTCATGTGGTATTATATTGTTGTCTTAATTATTATAGTAATTATTTCTTAAATTAACAAGGAGAAATATAAAATATGAAGAAGTTTTTCGTATTTTTCACAGCATTTGTCATGATGCTTTCTCTCGCTCTTTCGGGATGCGGCTCTGCAGATGCTGACAGACAAGAAGAATTGAACGATTCCCTCGAAAAAACTTACGAGGAATTAACAGCTACCTTTTCAGGTGAAACAGGAGAATACGATCTGGTCGCTGAATATTTACAGTCATGGGCAAGCAAAAACGACATCACGATAGCTGCCAACGAAGCCAACTATATGGTGCTGAATAATCCTGCTACAGAAGGTTCAGAAGATGAAAAAAGCACTACCCTTCAGTGCATGATAGATACAAGTGCATTCAGTAAATCATTACAGAGCTTATCGATCTCACTTACATCATTACTGGGTCCTCTTGAACACGGCGACATAACCTTGCTCATAACTGAAACCACAGACGGTGAATATAAGGGAGCTGCTGCAGTAGATCCGAAGTATCTGAAGAGCGACAATTTCATAAATGTAGAGCAAAACGATGATATCGAACTTCACACTTCAGGCTCATATGCCTGCTCAGCATCTATGACAACAGATATACCGGAGTCTGAACCATATTACGGCAATGCTTATACTATCACAATGAAGATATCCGGTTACCACGATCCATTCAATAACGATACTGCCGATTATCCTAATCCTGTAGAGGTGATCGGAAATCTGCTGGCTTCCGAAAAGAGTTCCGGACAGCTGTTCCAGCTGGCATCATTCAATTGTGAAGCTAAAGCCGGCTATGTCCCTACTTCCGCAACAGCTGTTGTAGTTATCGATGATAACGATATTTCAAGCTTCGAGAAAAAATTCAAGAGTTCATATAATAATATGAAGAAAAAGTTCGAAGAGCTTGAAGATAACTTCGTTTACACATTTACGGCTGCCGATATGCCTGGCTCCGTAATATCTAATGAAACAAGCGATAATATCATCAGCCTTATGTATACGCTGAAAACAGGCAAGTATCGTCCGGCTGAAGAAGATACCGAAGACACGCTGGAAGATGACTCCGAAGAAAGCACAGAAGACGATAAAGAAATCTATGCTTTAGCTGAAATTTCAAACGTATCTACAAAAGGCGGCAAATTCAAACTTACAACTTCATTCAGAGGAACTGATGAAGATATCATCAAGGAGCTGTCAGATGTTTACCTTACTATCTCCGGCTTATGCGACATTTCTTACAAGAAGTACGATAACTACATGACTTGGCCGACTAAAGACAATACAGAACTGGCAGCTTACTTCACAGAAGTTCTCGGTTCTGAAGAAACTGTATTTGCAGGCAAAATGGAAACAAGCGAGTGCGACGTCCTCGCTTCCAAAACAAGCTTGAATATGATCTCATATCAGTGTAATATCCACCACGGAGAAGCGGCACTTGCTAATCTCTGCGGATTCATGAACACTGCTGCAGAATAATAACATTCTCACAAACTCAACAAAAAACAAAATGCGATATCCGAACTCATTGTTCAGGTATCGCATTTTTCTACTTATCTGCGTATACGAAGTTTGATGTGGCTGATGCCAATATCTTGCCGGTAGCCTCATCTTTAGCAACTGCTCTTAATCTTGCCATGCTCCTGCCTGCTCTTATCACATTTACTTCGAATATGAATGATTCGCCCATGAATGGTCTTATATAACTCACGCTCAGATCTGCAGTGGCGACAGAATAATGATCTGTGAATGCCAACAAACTCATTCCCATAGAAGTATCGAACATAGCTGCAACAGCTCCTCCGTGAAGTTCACCTCTATGATTTCTCTCCCAGTCTTTAGCTTCGTATCGTATCTCGGATGTCTGGGTTTCAGGATCGCATTTTATAGGCTCCGGCGCAAGAAGCGAATTCATCCTTCCCGGCTCAGTCTCCTGTACTTCTACTGCTATTTGTCTAAGTTTATCCATTATTTCTTTTTCAGTCTTCATAGCTTTACCTCATTAATGTTTGATTACAGCAACATTATACCACATTTTTCTTGTGAAAATACTGAATATTCTATTTTTCGAGTTGAACTCACATTGAAATTCTGTTAAAATCCAAATAACAATTTATTTATTTTTCCCAATTAACTAGGAGGTTATTATGAGAAAATTACTTATCGCAATCATGGCCCTCGTTATGGCATTCGGACTGGCTGCATGCGGCGGTTCAGAAGAAGTTCCTGCTGACGTTCAGGCAGTAAAAGATCAGGCAGCTGGTTATGTAGAACAGTATGCTGCTGACCTGACTGAAGATGGCTGGGGAGACGAATATGCTGCTCTGCTGGCATCAGGCGAAGCTAGAGACTATGCTGAATACAATGATATCATGCAGGATCTCTGGGACGCTAGAGTAGAATGCGGAGCTACTTACATTTATGCTCTGACACCATTAGTTGATGGAGAAATCACTTATGATGTTGAAGACACTAGTGCATGTGAATACTTTGCAATCACAGTTGACGGATGTGAAGATCCTGATGACTGGGGTGTAGAATACGATTGGGAAATCCAGTTCACAGAAGCTTGGGAAGGCGCTACAGCTACAGCTAGATCAGCTTGGATCAACGATGAAGTTGGCGACAACCACGACATCTGCTGGTCAGCATTCGCTCCTGTATATGACAGCGAAGGCAACGTAGTATGCATCCTGGGTATCGACTACCCTTGCGCTGACGTTCTGAATGATTATCCTGAATGGAACAGAGATATGGATGAATGGAACGGAATCGAAGAATAATCGATCCTGAACATTATTGATCAGAATGAATTAAATGAATTGTAAAACCCGGTCACAAATGACCGGGTTTTTTCGTGCATAATTCTATTTTCTCTTCTGCAGTAATGCTACTGCTTCTGTATGTTTCGTTCCTGGAAAGTTATCAAACGGTTTCACTGACACTACGTCATATCCGTAATACTGCATGTAATACAAGTTCTCTGTAAGTGTCTTCGGATTACATGAGATGTATACTATCTGATCTACACCGTATCCGATGATCTTGTCGAGGGCATCAGGCTTGATACCTACTCTCGGCGGGTCTACAACGATAACGTCCGGTTTTTCTTCTACATTCTTCAGGACTTCGAAAACATCACCTGCAATGAATTCACAATTATCCAGTCCGTTAAGTGCAGCGTTTGCTTTAGCTGCTTCCACAGCTTCTTCAACCAGTTCGATACCGATAACTTTACCTGCTTTCTTAGCAAGTGTCTGAGTTATTGTCCCTGTACCGCAGTAAAGGTCAAATGCTGTCTTATTGCTGAAATCATCGATGAGATCGATAGCGTATGAATATAGATTTTCAACAGCTACTACGTTAGTCTGGAAGAATGAGAAGGCACTGACTTTGAACTTCAATCCCATGATTTCTTCCATATAGTAGTCTCTGCCATCTAAGATCCTCAATTCGTCACAGTAAACTGCATCAGCCAGTCTGTCGTTGATAGTTCTGAGGATGCCTACCACATTGTTTTTAAGAGGAAGCGATTTTATCATTTCAACGAAAGCATCTTCATCGAAACCTTCTTCCGAGCTTGTAACTACATTGACAAGCAGCTCCCCTGTCCTGACACCTCGTCTTACTATCAAATGTCTCATAAGTCCGCGGTGATTCTTTTTATGATAATGTGAATATCCCTTCTCAATGACGAAATCCAGCACACCTCTGAGCACAGTATTGAAATCATCATGGACCAGCTGGCACTGATCAACTGTGATGATGGACATGAAATGCTTTTTCTTATGCATGCCCAGCGTCGTAGGACCGTTCTTCTCCATGTCACCAAAAGTATATTCCATCTTGTTTCTGTAATGGTATCTGTCTGGTGCAGGTTCGATATCCAGAAGCTGTCCGTAATCGATATCTTTCTTATCAAGAAGACCTCTTACCTCTCCCGCTTTATTCTTCAGTTGCTCTTCATAGGATACGCCCTGATAGACGCATCCGCCGCAGACATTGCTGTCTCTGCATATTTCCATATTATATCCTTTCAAATATGCTGTTAGCTAGAATCTGCCGTAAGCATCATAAAATTCTTTCTTGTATTCGAGGAATCTGTCTTCTTCTATAGATTTTCTGATATTTTCCATAGTCTTCACCAAGAAGTGGAGATTATGATTAGTCATCAACATGGAAGACAGGATCTCATCGGCCTTGAACAGATGTCTCAGATATGCCCTTGAATAATTCCTGCATGTGTAACAATCACAATTAGGATCCAGCGGTGAGAAATCTTTCTCATGCTTAGCATTCTTGATATTGATCCTTCCTACAGATGTCATTGCCATGCCGTGTCTTGCTATTCTTGTCGGCAGCACGCAGTCAAACATATCGATACCGCGTTCAACGCCTTCGAAAAGGCAGTCAGGGCTTCCCACGCCCATCAGATATCTCGGCTTTTCCTTTGGCAGTTCTTCAACACATTCGTCCATCACTTCATACATGATGTCCTTAGGCTCACCTACGCTCAATCCGCCTATAGCATATCCCGGCAGATCAAGATCTACGATCTGCTTGGCGCTTTCCTTACGAAGATCTGTATACATACCGCCCTGCATTATTCCGAAAAGCGACTGATTATCTGTATTCTTGTGGTATTCCTTACAGCGTTTCAGCCATCTTGTCGTTCTTTCAAGCGAATCCTTGACATACTTCCTGTCGGCAGGATAAGGTGCGCATTCATCGAACGCCATGATGATATCAGAACCCAGAGCATTTTGAACTTCCATGGACTTTTCAGGAGAAAGCATATGCTTTGAACCATCGATATGTGATCTGAATTCAACGCCTTCTTCTCTAATCTTTCTCATGGCACCTAAACTGAAGACCTGGAAACCGCCGCTGTCTGTCAGGATCGGCCTGTCCCAGTTCATGAATTTATGAAGACCTCCTGCAGCTTTGACGATCTCATGACCCGGTCTGAGATAAAGATGATATGTGTTGGACAGGATGATCTCAGCACCCAGTTCCTTAACTTCTTCTGTTCTCATAGCCTTGACTGTAGCTGCTGTTCCTACCGGCATGAATACCGGTGTTTCTATAGCGCCGTGAGGTGTTGTCACACGACCTCTTCTGGCTCTCGTTCTGTTATCTGTTTTTATAAGTTCATATGTTACTGCAGGCATGGTTTCTCCTTTCTGTCGCAGCAAATAGTTTTTCTCTCTTTTCTACTTGATATATTCAAGTATCCGGCTGTAGGCTTCCTTAAGGTTATCGTACGAGCACCCGCAATTGGCAGGACTTGTAGATGGAAGTCTTATGGAAGACACGCCGCATATAGGATAACACATTTTCTTGTATAATTCATCAGCTTTTGCACCTGTAGTAAAAATTGCACGTATTCCGGCCTTGCTGAGTATCACATTCATATTATTAGCCACCGGATCTTTGATGCTGGTATCTGATGCGCCCTTTATCTCACAGCTGTCCAGCACATCCCAAAGGGCGATGTGATGCTTAGCAAGCATCTTCTTTCGCTGCTCTACGGTTTCAGGTATTTCTTCGTCTAAAACATCTGCCAGCACTTTCCAAAACCTGTTCTGAGGATGTCCGTAATAGAATCCCTGTTCTCTCGATTTAGGGGAAGGTATGCTGCCGAGGATCAGCACTTTTGAATCTTTATCATAAAAGGGTCCGAACTCATGTCGGACCCGCATAGTTGTTTGTTTTTCTGTATTTTTCATGATTTTGTTTACTCTATGAACATAGCATCTCCATAGCTGAAGAATCTATATCGTTCCTTTATTGCTTCTTCGTATGCTTCCAGTATCTTCTCTCTGTCATAAAGAGCTGATATCAGCATCAGAAGTGTCGACTTAGGAAGATGGAAGTTGGTGATGAGGCTATCGATGATCTTGAATTCATATCCGGGGTAAATGAATATGCCGGTACTATCTCCTCCTGCTTTCACCTGCCAGCATCCTTTCTCTCCGTCAGATGTCACGAGATCTTCATCGTAGTAAGCTGCGCTTTCTATCGTCCTTGTTGAAGTAGTTCCAACGGAAATAACTCTGCGCCCTTCTCTCTTAGCACGATTGATCTTCTCTGCAGCTTCTTCGCTGACGAAGTACTCTTCAAAGTGCATCGAGTGTTCCTCGATATTTTCGCACTTGACAGGTCTGAATGTGCCGATACCTACATGGAGCGTCACATACGCCAGCTCTACACCCTTGGCCTCAGCTTTTCTTAGAAGTTCATCCGTGAAATGAAGTCCTGCAGTCGGTGCGGCTACAGAGCCTTCTTCCTGACAGTATACAGTCTGGTATCTATCCTTATCATCTTCTTCGCTGGATCTTTCGATATACGGAGGAAGCGGCATGCTGCCTACTTCTTCGAGCCTTTCCATGAATATACCTTCGTATTCGAACTCCACTATTCTTGTGCCGTCAGGACCGTAATCCTTGACTGTTGCCTTAAGCAAAGGTTCTTCACAGAATACTACTGAATCTCCCGGCTTCATTCTCTTTCCCGGTCTTACCATAGTCTCCCAAATATCGCCTTCTATTCTCTTGATCAGCAGGAATTCTATCTTGGCTCCCGTACCTTCCTTGATGCCAAACAGCCTTGCCGGCAGCACTTTGGAATTGTTCAATACGAGACAGTCGCCTTCATGAAGATAGTCTATGATATCAAAAAAGTGTTTATGCTCCAGCGTATGATCGTTCCTGTGAACCACCAGCAGTCTGGAGCTGTCTCTCTTATCAGCCGGTTTCTGTGCTATCAGTTCCTCCGGCAAGTTATAATCAAACTCGTCTATTCTCATTATTTATACCTTTCAATCAACAAGGGCATTTACTGCCCCTGTTATTCGCTTATATTTATAGTCAGCTGATCGTCATCTCCGCAACTGATGCCAAGATGCTTATACGCCAGTTCCGACACTACTCTTCCCTTAGGTGTTCTGTGGAGAAAACCTTTCTGGATAAGATATGGTTCATATACATCTTCTATAGTAACTCGTTCTTCGCCTATCGATGCAGCGATAGTGTCTATACCTACAGGGCCTCCCTTGAATCTTTCGATGATAGTCCTGAGTATCTCTCTATCCAGATTCTCAAGCCCCATAGGATCCACACCCAGCGCTTCAAGGGCCTGCTGTGTGATATCTATGTCTATGCAGCCGTCACTCTTGACTTGTGAGAAGTCTCTGACACGCTTGAGCATCCTGTTGGCAACTCGCGGTGTTCCTCTAGATCTTCTTGCCATCTCATCCATGGATTCTTCATCTACGCATACATCAAGTATGTTCGCCGATCTTCCAATGATCTTCTTAAGTTCATCAGGTGTGTATATCTCGAACTTACAGCTGACGCCGAATCTGTCTCTAAGAGGTGCCGATAAGCTTCCTGCTCTCGTGGTTGCACCGATAAGAGTGAACTTGGCTATATCCAGCCTTATAGATCTGGCAGAAGGTCCCTTGCCTATGATGATATCCAGCGCGAAATCCTCCATAGCCGAATACAACACTTCTTCAACAGATCTGTTGAGTCTGTGTATCTCATCTATGAACAGCACATCGTTTTCATTGAGGTTCGTCAGTATGGCTGCCAGGTCACCTGCACGCTCGATGGCAGGTCCTGAAGTTATCCTGATGTCAACTCCCATTTCGTTGGCAATGATCCCTGCAAGTGTGGTCTTACCAAGTCCCGGAGGTCCGTAAAACAGCACATGGTCAAGAGGCTCGCCTCTAAGCTTGGCAGCCTCTATGAAAATCTTCAGATTGTCTGTTGCTTTTTTCTGCCCTATGTAATCGTCAAGAGTCTGGGGACGCAAAGTGCGCTCTGTCCTCTCTTCGCCTTCTCCCAGTTCCGCGGCAGTTATTCTTTCTTCGTAATCCATCCTTGATCCTTATCTATCAAATAAACTTATCATCAGATATTAAAACAGCTTTTTGAGTGCCTGTCTGATGTATTCTTCAGCAGTGAGATCGTTTTCTTTTACTGACGCTAAAGCACTTGTTGCCTCGCCTCTCGAATATCCTAACGCTATCAGCGCATTTATCGCTTCTGCCCTTCCGCTGGCCTCACCGGATCCATTGGTCATCAGATCTTCAGTTACTGCAGGAGCACCATCCTGACCTTCGGCCGAGAACTTATCCTTAAGCTCCAGCACTATCCTCTCGGCAGTTTTCTTACCGATACCGTTTGCCTTAGTAAGGGCCTTGGCATCTTCGAAGACGATAGCCTGCTGAAGCTGCTCCAATGTGAAAGCCGACAGAATGGATATGGCGGCCTTTGCACCTACTCCGCTTACCGTTATCAGCTTTTTGAAAGCATCCTTCTCGCCTTTTCTCGTAAAACCGTAGAGACTCATATCATCTTCTCTGACTATCATCATGGTGTGGATCATGACTTCCTGTCCCTCTGATGACATATATGCGCCGGAATTGGCGGGAACAAATATCTCATATCCCACACCACCGACGTCTACTATTATATATCCATTGCCTTTCTCGGCAAGTATACCTCTTATGAATCCTATCATCTGATCCCCAGCTCCTTAAGTCTTTTTCTCGTATCTGCCGAATGACCGTGACATATGGCTGCCGCTAAGGCATCGGCTGTATCATCAGGCTTCGGCACTTCTTTTAAGTTCAATATGGTCTTTACCATCATCTGGACCTGCTTCTTGTCTGCTCTGCCATATCCAACGAGCGCCTGCTTGATCTGAAGAGGCGTGTACTCCTCAACTTCCAGGCCTCCCTTGACACATGCCAGCACAGCTACGCCCCTGGCCTGTCCTACCATTATGGCAGTTTTAGCATTAGTATTGAAAAAGAGCTGTTCTATAGATGCTACATCAGGTTTTTCCTCATCTATTATCTCTCTGAGGGAATCATACAGATGCTCCAGCCTGTCAGTCATCGGCATGCCGGCATCAGTTGTGATCGCACCGTAGCTGCATACTTTGAACTTGTTCCCGATCTTCTCAACTACGCCGTATCCGAGGATAGCGTAGCCAGGGTCAATACCTAAAATCTTCATAACTGCTCCTTTTTCATTACAAGTATAACACACAAACATATGTTTGTCTATTGAAAAACTTATTCGCGTAATGTATAATTATTCATACTACCATCAAATTATCAGGAGGGGTCCTATGCGTATTTCAAGACAGAATAAAATACTCGAACTCATCGAAACTTATGAGATCGAAACTCAGGACAAGCTGGTGTCAATGCTTAAAGAGCACGGATACGACGCTACTCAGGCAACTATTTCCAGAGACATCAAGGAGCTGCAGCTGATAAAGACACTCTCTTCATCAGGCAAGTATAAGTATGCAACTGCAGCAAGTCAGCAGGGACTCATGACCGACAGGTTTTCCAACATTTTCAGAGAAACTGTTAAATCTACTGCTTATTCAGGCAACATCGTGCTGCTGAAGACATTATCAGGCTGTGCCAATGCTGCAGCAGAAGCACTGGACTCCATCGGTCTGCCTCATGTTATCGGTTCCGTCGCAGGCGACAACACTATCATGTTCGTAGTAGATGATCCTGCCAATTCGGAAGAAGTAGTGGAAACTCTCAACAGTATGCTGAAGAAGTAACAGTTGTTCGAACTCCAATTAGTATATAATGAGGGATTATAGATGATAAGACATATCAGTATCAGGGATTTTGCAATAATCGAAAATACGTCTGTCGATTTTCACGACGGACTGAATATGATCACCGGTGAAACAGGTGCCGGTAAATCGATAGTAATAGAAGCAGTTAGCCTTGCTCTTGGGAGTAGGGCCGATACTGCTTTTGTTCGTTCAGGGAAAGATAAGGCTCGCATCCAGATGGTTGCCGAGCATGACGGTGAAGAGTACATAATCACAAGAGAGATCTCAGCTGCAGGCAAAAACACATGCAGGATCAATGATGAGATCGTTACTCTGGGGACTCTCAACTCCCTTTGTAAGAAACTGGCCGACATCCACGGTCAATACGACCATCAGTCACTTCTGGATCCGGATCACCACATAAATCTTGTGGATCTCTATCAGAAAGACTCCATCGGTCAGGCAAAGGACGCAGTATCTCTCCTCTTCGAGAATTACTCAGATCTTCGCACAAAGCTCAAAGACCTCCTCGTTCAGGCATCAAAGGATAAGCGCGAGCAGGACTTCATGGCCTTCGAGCTTCAGGAACTTCAAAACGCACAGCTTCGCCTCGGCGAAGACGAAGAGCTGGAAGAAGAGATCGCACTTTTGCAAAACAGCGAAAAGATCTACGAAAGTCTGGCAGGAGCATACCATATGGGCTCAGATGCCGAAGGCTCTGCTCTTTCCATCATAAAGAGGATCTCGGATATGCTGGCAGATACCGCGGGCTATTCACAGGAGCTTGCCGAGCTTTATAACAGGACTTCGGAAGTTTACTACGAGTTTGAAGATATTTGCTCGACTGCCCGCGACTGCAGGGACAGAGCAGTATTCGATCCGGAAACGCTGGATGCATGCATTGGCAGGATCGAAGTGATCAACAAACTGAAGAACAAACACGGTATGGATATCGCAGAACTTCTCGACTATCAGGAAACACTGACAGAACGCCTTTCACATATCGAGAATCTCGACAGCGTCAGAGACAAGCTGGAAAGAGAACTGGATGCATGTTCCAAGGCTCTCTCCATCGCATGTGACAGACTCACAGAAGCCAGAAAGGCTGCAGCCGGTGAGCTTGAAAAACTCATAACTGCAGAGCTTGCCCAGCTAAACTTCAACGATGCACAGTTCAGCATAGAATTCAAAAAAGCCGACCACTTCACAGCAGGCGGCAACGATATAGTCGAATTCCTTATAAGCACCAACAGAGGCGAACCGCTGAAACCACTCAGTAAGATAGCTTCAGGCGGTGAAATGTCCAGGATCATGCTGGCATTCAAAAAGATCATCGGTGATTACGATGAGATCCCGACAATGATCTTCGACGAGATCGACAGCGGTATAAGCGGTATCGCAGCCAGCGTCGTAGGTAAAAAGCTTTCCGAGATAGCAGAAAACCATCAGATCATTTGCATCACTCATCTGCCTCAGATTGCAGCATACGGACAGCATAACTATAAGATCGAGAAACATTCTGATGAATCGATGACATATACGACAGTGACTGCCCTTTCTGAGGATCAGAAGATCGATGAGATCGCAAGACTGCTTGGAGGTACTAATATTACAGAGACTACACTGGCATCAGCAAGAGAACTGGTGGAGGCGTCAAGATAGCAACTATATATTCGCAGACAAAACAAGACCCGGATAACCGGGTCTTTTCTATTTCAACATATTTATCGCTTGTTCATAGTCATCGATTATATAATCCGCCTGTCGATTGATCTCTTCCCTCTCATCATCAGAATACTTATCATAAACAACTGCAACTTCTGCTCCTGATGCCTTGGCTGCTTCCGCTCCGATCAGTGAATCTTCAAATATCAGGCATTCTGACGGTTCGAATCCGAGGCTATTCATAGCCTTAAGGTATATCTCAGGATCAGGTTTCATCTGAGATACGTCTTCTCTGGTATATACGAGTGAGAAGGTTTCATCTATTGGTGCCTTGGACATGATGTTCTTATTTTTGTTTCTATAGACATCCATATTGTCTTTCTTAGTAGTAGATGCGACGGCAAGCACGAAGCCGCGCGCTTTCAGTTCTTTCAGGAGTTCAGCAGCGCCCGGTTTATAATCTATCCTTGCTGCCAGCATCTCCTGTGCCAGATCATATCTTGCTTTGATAGCCTCTTCTGCCGATACGGTAAAACCGTATTTTACTTTAAGATCTCTGTAGTATTCTTCATATGGCTTGGCTGCACCTTTATGCTTACGGAGCAATTCATCTCTCTGCTGCTGGACTAGTTTTTCAGGCAGATCGGCTGCACCATTACTGCCATATCGGCTCAATATCTCCATATCCACCTGGTTCCAGATCCCAACGGAGTCTATAAGAGTACCGTCCATATCAAAAATTACTGCTTTTTTGTTTTGAAACATCTGTCTTTTCCTATTCCTTATATAAATGACTCCCCATACTATTTTGACAGGAGCTTATTCAAAATATCTTCTACGGTATCTTCCATCGACTGCTTATTTGATGATTTCACAGTCAATTCCGCATATTTCTCATAGAGCGGCTTTCTCAAAGCATACAGATCATCCAGTGTCTGTCCTTTGCCCATGGCAACACCTCTTGTCTTGATGTTTCGAAGGCGCTTTTTGATATCTTCGATCGGCACATCTATGTACAATATTATCCCATCTTTTTTAAGATGCTGCATCGCACTGTCATAATAAACGGCACTGCCTCCTGTTGCGATCACTGCATTAGTCACATCGATCGAACCGAGTACTTCTTCCTCAAGCTTTTTGAATGCATCGATACCATCTTCATTGATTATAGCCTGCAGACCTTTGCCTGCTCTTTCCTGTATGAGCAAATCTCCATCTACGAATTTTTTATTGAGTATCTTGGCAAGCACTACTCCTGTTACGCTCTTGCCGCAGGACGGCATGCCTATAAGAACGATATTTGTTTTGTTATTCATATTCTATTCCTCCGGTCTATACCTCTTCTGCCAGCAAGAGTTCCACCTGATCCAGCTGTTCTTCGGAAAATACCTGCACACCTTCTTTTCGCAGCAGCTCTACAGCAGTTCCCTGACCATCTATAAGGTTTCCTTCAAAAGTCCCGTCATATATCTTATTGCTGCCACAGGAAGGGCTTTTTTCTTTCATGATAGCGCAAAGCACATTATATTCCTTCGCCAGGCGTACGGCTTCATGAGCGCCTTTCATATATTCAAAGGTCACGTCTTTACCTGTTCTGGCGATCACTTTATCTCCTATTCTCTGTGCATCTGCCCTCGGTGTAGGAAGTCCGCCGAACACTTCAGGACATACGGGAATAAGTCTTCCCTCTTCTTTCCACTTGAGAAATCTCGGGTCTGTTTCTGCCTTTGATTTTCCATCGTAGCGAACAGGATCTCCTCCGTAAAGACACTGACTGACTAGGATCTTTTTCATGGTCTCCTCCTAAATTGAAAAAAATAAGAGACAGCATCAGCTGTCTCTTTAGTTTGTTGATTTACTATGCTTCTTCTGCAGGAGCTTCAACTTCTTCTACCGCTTCTTCTGCTGGAGCTTCTTCAGCTGCAGGTGGTTCGATAGTTTCTCTGATGCTCAGGCTGATTCTCTTTCTATCCTTATCGATTTCGAGGATCTTAGCATTTACTGTCTGGCCAACTTCCAGTTCGTCATTGATATTTCCAACTCTCTTATGAGCAACTTCAGAAATATGTACCAGTCCGTCAAGACCTGGTTCCAGTTCAACGAAAGCACCGTATTCCTTGATCTGAACAACTTTACCTTCGATAACCTGTCCAACTTCGTAAGTTGTGTCGATAACGCTCCAAGGTTCAGGCTGGTTCTGCTTGAGACCCAGTGAGATCTTTCCTTTTTCTGCGTTCATTGACAGAACCTTAACGTTGATCTTCTGTCCGATTGTCAGAACTTCCTGTGGGTGCTTCAGCTTGCCCCATGAAATTTCTGAAATGTGGAGCAGACCGTCAATACCGCCGATATCTACGAATGCACCGTAATCAGTGAATCTCATTACTGTACCTTCTACTACATCGTCAACATTCAGGTTTTCCCAAATTTCTGCAACCAGCTTATCCTTTTCTTCGTTCAGGAACAGCTTATGTGAGAATACAGCTCTGTTTCTTCTCTGGTCAACTCTGGAAACTCTAACTTCCATAGTCTTTCCAATGAATTCTTCTGCATTTTCAACGTAGTGGTCTGAAAGCTGTGAAAGAGGAATGAATCCGGATACTTCTTTGTACTCAGCAATAACGCCGCCGTTAACCTGTCTTGTAACCTTAACTTCCAGAACTGTTTTATCTTCAAGTGCCTTAACGATTTCATCCCAGTTGGCACTGATTTCTAACTTTTTCTTTGAAAGTAAAATTCCGCCGTCGCCATCATCAGTCTTGATTACTTTCGCCTGGATTTCATCATCAACCTTGAAAGCATCTGCTAAAGTCTGACCTTCTTCCAATGTAACTTCTGCCATTGGAAGGATACCGTCCTTCTTGCATCCTAAATTAACAATAACTTCTTTTTCTGTAACCTGGTGTACTTTTCCTGTTACGATTTCTCCGCCTCTTGGCAATCTCAGGGACTTTTCGATTTCGTCCATAAGATCATGCATGTTTAATTCGTTGTTTTCGAGCATTACTTCACTCATTCTGGCAATAACCTCCTTAATAGTGCATTCAGGCGTCGATGCGCCTGCCGCTATTCCTATTCTATTACATTTTTGTACCTGTTTCAATGGTAAATCTTCGATATTTTGGACAAAATAAGAGTTTGGACAATATTTTTTAGATATGTCGTATAGTTTCTTTGTATTCGAACTGTTTTTTCCGCCGATAACGACCATCAGGTCTGATTCTTTAGCCAGCTTTTCACATGATTCCTGACGCTTCGACGTGGCATTGCATATAGTATTGTTTACTTCGAACACCTTACCGTTATCTTCAAATGCTTTGATAACATCATTCAGCATCGCTTCCCTGATCGTTGTCTGCGTCACGACAAAGAAATCATCTTCTGCTACAGCAGCAGCTTCTTCATATGAACTTACAACTATAGCAGGTTTCCTGCACCATCCGAATATGCCCATTACTTCCGGATGCTGCGCATCGCCCACTATCACGACTTGCTTATCAGTTTCATGCACCAGCTTATGGATCTTTGCAACGAAAGGACAAGTAGCATCTATAAGCTCTACGCCCTTAGCTTCAGCCTCTTCATAAAACGCCTTGCCTTCCCCGTGAGAGCGAATGATGACCTGATCTGCCCTTTGCACATCTTCGAGAGAATGTATTATCTTGATTCCCTTCTTCTCCAGATCGCCTGTTACTCTTTCATTATGGATGAGTGATCCCATGGAAAAGATGCGCTTTCCTTCTTCAGAAGCACTTTCTGCTGCCTTTTCGGCCTTTTCAATAGCTTGTCTCACGCCGAAGCAAAATCCGGCATTCTCAGCCCTTATTATTTCTTTCATCTATTTTTTCAAGCTCCTCGAGATATTTTTTGAAAGCAGCTTCGCTGCCGTTTGAAGTCGGTTCATAATACTTGACGCCTTCCTTGTAAATATAGTCAGGTAAGTATTGTTGTGTAACATATCCGCCGTATGCATGAGGATATTTGTAATCAAGTCCTCTTCCCAGCTTAGATGCACCGCCGTAATGGGCATCCATCAGATGAGAAGGAACATCGGATATCTTCCTTCTCTTAAGGTCTGCCATCGCTTTTTCAAGTGCTTCATTAGCTGCATTTGATTTAGGGCATGATGCCAGCAGTACTGTAGCATGGGCCAGATTTATCCTGGCTTCCGGGAAGCCTATCATCTGTGCCGCCTGTATACATGAAGTCACTATCGAAATAGCATTGGGATAAGCCATCCCTATATCTTCACTGGCCATGACCATCAGCCTTCTGCCTATCATATTAAGGTCCGCCCCTCCATCGATCAGCCTTGCCAGGTAATGTATGGCAGCGTGCGGGTCACTTCCTCTTACTGACTTCTGCAATGCTGAAAGCAGATTGTACTTGTCCTCTTCCTTGTCATAAAATGTCGTCTGCTGCTGCATGGCTTCAGCAACGATGGCTTTGTCTATCTGCTTTCCCTCTTCCAGGTTATCTACGATAAATCCTAATGTATCGAGAGCTACTCTGCAGTCGCCGCTGCTCATGTCTGCAAGTATCCTCAGAGCGTCTTCATCATACTTCACATCAAGACCTCCGAAGCCTTTTTCTGTGTCAATGATCGTCCTTTTAAGGATACCTGTGACTTCTTCGGTAGTCAGCCTTTTGAACTCATATATATTTCTTACTCTGCTTATGATGGCATTGTTGACTGAGAAGTAAGGGTTTTCTGTGGTACTGCCTATGAACTTGATGATACCTTCTTCAAGTGCCTTAAGCAGAGAATCCTGCTGCAGCTTGTTCCATCTATGTACTTCGTCTACATAGAGGACCGTCGTTTCCTTCTGAAGACCGTAAAATCTGACAGAAGCGTTTTCCAGTATCACTTTCAGTTCCTTTGTCCCTGTCGTAGACGCATTGATCTCCACGAAGTTGCTGTCAAGTTCGCCCGCTATAAGTCTGGCTAATGTCGTCTTGCCTGTTCCGGGAGGCCCGAAAAAGATAGCAGAGTCAAAGCTTTTATTTCTTATTGAATTGTAGAAAAGAGAGCCTTCAAACATGAAGTGTGTTTGTCCAACAAATTCCGACAGTTTGGATGGTCTCATTTTAGTAGATAATGGTATCATTTCTGCGTCCTCTATCTTTATTATAAATATATCGTCGTTTATTCATATATAGGTGTTACGAATGCATTGACAGTTTCAGGCAGCGCTTCAAGGGCCTTCTTCGCTTCATTCTTCGTCTTATATACCTCACCGACTATTTTATACAAGTCATCTTGTTCTATTATCTCAAGGTTTTCTACACCTATAGACGGCATTGCCAGTTCTGCCGATGTCTTGCCTGAATAACAGCCAAACTGAAGAGCATAGCCGATTATGTCACCTGTCTCTTCCACATCTGCCTCATCGACTATCGTCTTATCAGTATCGCCTATATCAGTAAGATTTATCTCGTCGCTTTTTTCGGCAGTAAGCTGTGGGACATAATTAACTACAGGTTCAACTACGTATTTTGCTGCAGCATATCCGCATCCTACAGAAAGGCATAACATCACGATCACCGGCGTGAACGATACATTGTTCCTGCCGCGCGACTGACTTCTGTTTCTCGATCTATACCTTCTTCTTGCAGTCTTCCTTCTCCTGTGCATATCCATCCCCTCTTTTCCGCTGTTTGGCTTATTTTGCCGTTCATATTGTTATCAGTAAATCTTATTAGGAAAACAAAGGGTTTATTCCAACAACATGTCTCATATACACAGATAAATATATCCTACATTAAAAAAACGGGTATTGCAATCTGCATACCCGTTTATTCTTATTATTTTTTCTTGTGAACTATATTACCTGCTTATGCTTACGCATCACCGAAGATGTCATCATAGCTCTTTTCGTTGAGATACTTATCCATCAGTGCATCAACGTCCAGTTCGACTTCAGGTGCAGGTGGATCGTTCTTCTTACAAATGAAGAATACGATGATACCGATGATTCCTACGATAACACCACCGATACCCAGAATGTTCTGTACCTGTGGGATGATGTCTCCCATCATGTCATAGTCACTTGGTTCCCATTCGCCGTATGATACTTCATACCATCTCAGCCAGAACTGTGCCAGGAATGCTGAGAAACCTGCGATCATCAGATAGATACCGATTCTCACTGTATCTCCCTGTGCCAGCTTAGTCTTAAGGTTGAGTGGATATCTTACAGGATCCTGCTTATACAGACCGCCGTACAGTTTCTTAACGATAACATATACGATAACGCCTGATGCTGTAGCGATCAGTCCTGTTACGAAGTAATCTGTTCCGTTAACCAGCAGTGCTACGATGGAGATGAAGATAGGTGCTCCGCAGAAGAATGCCAGACCTGCTTTTCCGCCAGGCATTACGAAGAGGTTTCTCTTCACTCTTTCTTCTACAGGGATCATCTTTCTCAGCTTGATAACAGCCAGAGGCAGGATGATGTACAGTGCCAGGATGAATACTACTTCTGTTGATACCAGAGTTGTGAAGTCATACTGACAAAGGATAACTGTTACGATTGCAAGTGACAGGATACCAACATATGGTACGCCTCTCTTCTTGCTTACCTTAACCAGGAACTTAGGGCAAAGATTATCATCTGCCATTACGAAGAATCCTCTTGATCCTGATGCCAGGTATGTATTGAATATAGCACACTGTGATACGATAGCGATCACCAGGAATACATATCCCCATGCAGTTCCCAGATGTTCAGTCAGGATAGTTGCATAACCTACTGATTCAGCATTGAATCCGCCTTCTGTTGACCACAGTTCCCATGAACCTGCAGGCAGTGATGCGAGACCACCCAGTGTAGGCAGGATGTATGTCAGTGCTACCAGCGGCATTGCGATCAGCAGTCCCTTAGGGATTACCTGAGGGTTCTTTACTTCGCCTGCCATGTTGGAGATACATTCATATCCGCAGTACATCCATACGCAGATGCAGATACCGCCTGACAGTGAATCGAAGAAGTTGTAATCTTCAGGCATCATTGGTGTTACAGGATTAGTCTGCCAGTTGATAAGACCAACTACTGCTACCAGTGCGAATGCACATACGATCGCGATAGACAGGACAGTACTTACCTTGCCTACTTCTCTCAGACCCATCAAGTTGATGAATGTGAAAAGTGCGATCATGCCCAGCTTCAGAATGAAGATAGCAGCTTCTGACATTGGGATCATCTGGCTTACATAGCCTGCTACCAGTGCTACATATACGCCGTTAGTGATGTAAGTGGAAACTGTTCCCCACCAACCTGCCTGGAATCCCCAGAATTCACCGAATGCTTCTTTTACCCATACGTACACGCCGCCTTCTGAAGGCATCACGGATCCGCATTCAGCAACCATGTTACTGATTGGGTAAGCCCAAATGATCGGGAATACAGCCAGCAGGATCAAGGTCATACCAGGACCTGTTTCAGGTATCATTTCTTCGATACCAAATGCTCCTGCAGCTACCAGACAGTACAGCATGAATACGATGCCGGAAACCTTGATGTCGTGTTTCTTAAGTCCGGCTACGCCGTGTTGTTGTTGGCTCATTATTACACCTCCTAAAAAATAAAGGCATGCTTAAAAATAAAAATGCATGCCCCGCTAATGATTGCTAATAAACCAACTATATTTTAACATATATACTAATTTTCTCAAGAATTTTTTTGCTTATATTCTGTATAAAGCTGTCTCTTGAACAGTCCTACTTTATTCACCATTTCACGTATGTAATAATTATGGTACATGATGAATTTTTCAGCCTCGTCAAGGTATCTGCCGTTACCATCGCATATATCCTCCTTCAGCTGTCTTATGAAAGAAACTAAATTCCTTCTTATACTCAAATCATTACCCGCTGCAGGCACATATGCTATCTTCACCTGCGACGTTTCCTTATTATAAAATACAGTATCCGTATTTATCGTGATCCGCGCAGGCGTGATAAGATATTCTATAGATCTTCCGATTATGAGCAAAACACACTCTAATATGTAAAGTGCGTCTTCGGTTTTCTCCACTCTGTAACTGCTGAGCGGTGCGAATCCGCTGCAGTCATAGCTTACGATCTCGGCACCTTCTTCACCCATGAATCCCATAGGCATGAAGTATCCGCATTCTCCCGACGAAAGCATTATCTTCTCGTAATCTCTGAATGTATTCTCTTCGAGTCTTATGCTGAATTCTCTGTTTTCCCACATATGACTTCCTCCTTTTATCTCTTTTTTCTCTTATCCCCCTCCGCACTTGGAGCATGGCCTGTATCCTTTTTTTGCGGCCTCACTTTCATCGATGACCGCAGTATGTCTATCTATGGAGCTGCACATACCGCTATGATATGAAGTATCCTCACTTCCAAAGCAAAACACTATGGTCCCTGCCTGAATATCCTTCGAGTTGCAAAGCCCGCAGCCGTCATATTTTCTCTTTAATGCCTCCGTAAGGACTTTCGGAGAAACTGAAGCCTTTACATAAGTGCAGTTTTCCGAATGATATTTTTCCCCTGAATGAGGAAAGACCCATACAGGTCTCTGTCCTGCATAAGATTCAAGACCTTCAGCCCCCATAGGCTCCCCTCTTTCGTCTACACCTGTAAATCCTCTGAACTTTATCCCTTGCTCCATGGTGAACGTTCTCGAAAAACCTAACGGCAGCTGAAGATCTATCGAAGTATGTATCGTATATGATGTCAGATCATCTGTAAGACCGTCGCTGTACATGATCTTTAATCCTTTTAACTTCATCTCATCAATCACGGGGTTATCTGTATTTATCCTCTTGCTTACTGCCGGACCTACCAGCGTCGCATTCGCACGATCATAAGACTTAGATGCTACCAAAGCACTTTCATCAACTGCTCCATGTATGCAGTTTTCCCATGTACCTTCAACTCTCATGAAATACCCCAGCGAAAGCACCGCCAGCAGCACCAATGGAAGAAATACAGCCGCTTCCACCGTATAGAAACCTTTTTTGCTTACATGTTTAATATTGTTTCTCATATGAATACATCTTACCGTTTACTTTTACTCTGACAGATATACCTGTAGCATATTCATTTATCAGAAAATCCTTATCATAACTTTTACGCATATTTATCTGTATGAGATCCAAGATGCGTGCTATTTTTATATTCTCATCTTGAAAGAATAAAAGTATCTGCAGATACTGGCCATAGTCATATCCTTTTTCTTTCGGCGGTATTACTGTTCCTCCGAAAACCCCTTCTATAGCTGAATCGAGATCGATGGCCCATGTACTGCTGTCTTTTACCATCGGGACCTTATTGCCTTTCTTCAGAAGTTCCACATCGTTATCTGCTTCAGCATATGCCCATGTAGAGGTCAATGCCGCCTGAGTAGCTACAGCAGCCGGTCCCGGGGTCATGATCTGAGCTGCCGCTGCAAGTGCCGCCTGTTTCTCCGGATCAGCATACAGATATGCCATGTTTATTGGAAAGCGCATTGCCTTGAGTGCCATCTCTACTCTCTTTTCATTTTTCTTATCAGAAAGCTCACCGCCCAGGATATATTCAACTTCGTTTTTGAAAAAGTGCTTGTTATCTGCTATATGTACGCCGCTGTTAAAGTGTCCCAGAATATAGTTGCTTATCATATATGTCTCTGTTCCCGATACGAATGCCGCCTTGACATCGTCTGCCTTATCTGCCAGAGACTCAGCCATTGCAGTCAGACTCTTTTTCGGGATCGTTGCAGACGGAAGTGATGATATGGCAGGACCGTATCTCAAAGTCCTTTCTTCCATTTGATTTACTGCATCAGTCTCTGTGTTTCCCTTTTCTTTACCTGTTATGCTATCGACTATACCCTCCGCTGACCGCGCTTTCATATGCTCGATGATCTGTTCTTTTATGTTCGATGTGCTGATTATCGGATATCTTCCGGCCGAAACATCTACCGCATCTATCATCACATCTTCCATGTCATCTAAGGAATATTTTACATACATATCAAGTTTCCTTGAAAGCTCCTCGTCTGTACCTTTAATAAGAAACAGCCCATATTCCTTTTGCAGCTTCCTGTCGAATTCTGACATAACTGAATCTCCGGCAAGGCTTATCACTGCATCGACACTGCTCCTTGCAGTCTCTGTTTTCACACCATATATCAGTGCAAGGGCTATCGACATGATGGCCGCCATAATAACTGTCAGAAAAACTGCACTGCTTCCTTTTTTGCTTTTGATGCTTGGTCCTGTTTTTTTGTCATTCATCTTTCTCACCTCTGACGATGCTGCTTGCTCTTACGTATGAAGGACCATCGATAGCATAACAATGACTTTCTAAGACAAACGTTCCTTTCCTGCGGAGTATCCCGCTATGTTCCATGACGAGATATTTCTTACCTGTAACTTCTCCGCCTAGGACATTCTTATCGATGTGGATCGCAACATCTGAAGTATCATGCGATATACTTGATAAGCATATAGTCTTATCTGTCATCCTTCCTGCCTCTGCTCGCAAAGTTTCATGTAATCTGCACTGCTCCGTCATCTGCATATAGAAAAACATTATTATGAGTATGGCAGTAATTACTGAAAGCATTATTACGGGAAGAACGACAGCAGCTTCTATGACATAGCTGCCTTTTTTGTTCAAACTCACCTTCATCAGAAATTGCTGTTCAGACCCTCAAATGTCTTATTTACGAAGTCGGTGATCTCTGTTTTGAAGATGAGCCCCAGCGCGACAGCAAGTGCGACAAGGATCGCTACCTGTACAAGTTCCATCCCCCTTTTTGATCTTATACGCAATATCTTTCTTTTATATTTCCTCATTTTTACACCCCTTTTCTTGATTATCCCGTGCAGGTATGTTTCTCAAAGTTCAAGCAGCGCAGGAGCTACGGTTATCGCTATTAGAACGATGAGAAAAAGCATCAGCGGTAATGTCAGCTTAGTCTCAGCCAGTCTTCCCATCTCTTCACACTTTTTCTTCCTGTCCATCCAAAGCATATCGCTTTCACTGCGCAGCTTGCCTGTTAGCTCCGTGCCTTTATTCACATTGTCTTCTATGATATTCGAGACTCTCATTAATTCCTGCACGCCACTGTTTCTCGCGAAATCTTTAAGGCCTTTGCTCATAGAACCATTGGCAGTTTTCATAGCTGTGTAGATACCTTTGAGATTGCTGTAGAAATAATCATCGCTGGTGTTAAAATCCCCTATGCTTTCTTCAACAGCTTTTTCAAATGCGCTGTTTACCACCATACCTGCTTCTATGAGCAGTACAAGACGATTTATGAAACCGGGGAGTTGTCTTGATACAGAGGCTCTGTTAGCGGCTTCTATCTTTTTTAATGATGAGAAACGTTCTCTATACATTATCACTGATATCAATACCATCATTATCAGGATCAAAATAGAATTACTTCGTGAAGCCTTTTCAATTTCCCAATGTATCTTTTCTCCCGTTTCAAGTTTTACCGGAAGGCTGACTTTCTTGACGGTCCTATCCGAGTTCAACGTATCTGCAAATGTTCTCAAGCTGTACTCGTAATTTTCTTCTTCCGTCATAGCCGGTTCTGCTTCTTTCTTTTCCGCAGCTTCTTTATCGGTTTTTTCATCAACATAAGGCTCCAGCATTACGTTGATCTTTTTTTCATAAATCCCGTTTTCCCCTTCTATTTCTGCCTTAAGAGACAGGTGTCCGCTATCTCCGCCAGCTTCCGGTCTGATAAGGTAAAGCTGCCCGTACGAGTTCTCTACCGCTATCCCTTGTTCAGACGACATCACCAGATCTGATATAATGAGCATGATCCCTATCAGCACAACGGCTGTGATCTGCTTCCTCGTTTTTCTTACAGCTTTTTCTGCAGTTATCTGCCCCCGATCTTTTTTCATATCTTTATCTGTGATATCCTTTCCATCAAATAGATACCGTATACTGTTACTGCCAATGCCGCCGTCATTATCAACCTCCCCGCAATCGTTTCATAAAGAACCGATATGTACGAAGAAGAAAAGATATTGAGTGCCAGCAGCATCGCAGGCGGCATAGCAGATATCAGTCGTCCTTCCATCTTCTTTTGAGACATCAGCACTTTGATATCCCTTTCTATCGTCATTTTCTGTGTCAATACCTCTGATGTCTGTTCGATCATCTTCTCTATATCCCCGCCCATATTCCTGCATGTCACATAGACCTGCACGAAATCATTTATATCTTCGCATTTTGTGCGCTCTGCGAAGTCTTTGAGTAATGGTTTGTCGCTTTCCTTATTCTCAAGTATACTTATTCTCATATGCTTAAGTTCCTTCATGATCGGATCAGTCGGCTTATATATGGATGATAGATTCTCTTCTGCTTCTATCAATGCCTCTTCCATCTGCCTTCCCGATGCTACCGATGCTGATAGGGAATAAAGCATATCCTTAAACTGCATATTCAGTGCATCCATCCTCTTATGCGCCATATGCCCCTTAACATACGGCATGACGAAATGTACCAATACCCCTGAAATAAGAGAAGCTATGATGCTGTGGTAAAAAAGGTAAACCACCGTGAATATGCATAAATACCCTGCCAAATAAAAGATGATCTTTTCTTTCGTAGAAAACTCGTATACGGAATAGTCCCTTATCATCAAATCACCTCTTCGAAACCTGCCATCGAGAGTTTTTCTGTCTTTACCATTTTATTGCCGGTCCATCCGGCACTATACCGAAACAGCAGGTTCACCTTGATCTTGCCTTCTTCCATCCCTGTAAGTTCAGCTATCTCCGTTATCTTCCTGCTTCCGTCCTTCATCCTGCTCATATGTATCATGATATCTATACCCTCCGTTATCTGACTTCTTATAGCTTCCACCGGAAAGTCCACCGCCTGCATATACATGGCTTCCAGCCTCTTCAGCATGCCTTCTATGCTGTTACCGTGTCCTGTGGAAAGACTTCCGGAATGCCCCGTGTTAAGTGCATTAAGCAATGCTTCTGTCTCAGCGCCTCTGACCTCGCCAACTATTATCCTGTCCGGTCTCATCCTCAGGCTGGCCTTTACTAGCTGAGACATGTCCACCTGACCTTTTCCCTGCACATTGGCATTCCTGCACTCCATACGAACGATATTCTCTACTTGTTCTATCTGAAGTTCTGCTGAATCTTCTATGACTACTACCCTATCACCGATTGGGATCGCCTTTGTCAGCACATTGAGCAGAGTGGTCTTCCCCGATGATGTACCGCCGCATACGAAACAGTTATATCCTGCCTTCACCAGCTTTTCCAAAAATACAGCTATTTCAGGTGTGAGCGTTTCATTTTCTATGAGGTCCTCCATATCCATTACTTTATCAGGAAACTTTCTTATGGTGAGGATAGGTCCGTTCAGTGCTATATTCTTATATACTGCATGGACTCTCGATCCGTCGGAGAGTCTTGCATCCACTATCGGGTTAAGCTCGTTGATTTCTCGCCTCACCTTCGCAGATATCCTTCTTATCAATTCTTCCAGATCTTCATTACTGTCAAAATGGACCGGGACCCGCTCTATCTTCCCATGTCTTTCGATAAATATATCGTCTTTGCCGTTGACCATTATTTCTGAAATAGACTTATCATCTATGTATGGCTGAAGGATATCCATCTCTTTTCTTAAGGAAAGGAAGATGCGCTGCGCCAATGCAATGTTCTCCTTATGGCTGCAGCACTGTGCCTTCTTATCGGAAAAAACATATTCTTTGATTCTTTCGTGAACGGTTTCATCTGTAAGATGCTCTTCTGAATCTGAGATAAGGAGTCTTATTTCAGCGATGCATGATTTAATGTAGTTGGGATTATATGTTTTCATTTCCATTTTCTTCCTTTCAACCACATAATAAAACACCTGTAAAAATTTTACAAGTGTTTTCATTCGACAAATTTCGACAAACTATCTATCCATGTCTCTTTTCTTACAATATCTGCACCCATCTACTCTTCCGAAGCACTCGCTGCAAGCCATCGGAGGAAGCACACTTTCATTGTTAGTCACCAGGTATATAGCAGCTATACTTTTTAACGGCACCATTATACCTGAATCTCTGACCTCTACTCCTATGAGGCTCATATCGAGTATCTCAGCGAATTTATGAGTATCCGAGGAAAGCATTCCGTAATATCCCGGCCCGAATGGATCTGATAAAAATCCATCATCAGCAAGATCCGACTTCAGCTGATCTTCAAACAGCACTTTGGCACCGTCAGCGAATGCTGTCCCCCAGGTATCCATATATACCTGCTGCCTTGCCCTTGTTGCCTCTTTCATATACCAATCGCCTGCCGTTACGACGCACATATATACATCGAGGACATCTTCATCTGATATGCGTGAAAAACCGTTACATGTGATCTCCACATCTCCGACAACTACTTTTCCCCCACTATACGCATCCTTTCCCAGGCGACTGCATACAGCTTTCATCTCCACTTCCGGTTTTTCAGCCGAAAGCACACTAAGAGCCTCGTCCATCATCTTCTGATGGCGAGGCTTGCTCATATCGAATCCGCACGACGTTATGAAAAAATTTTCAGCATAGCTCATGACCTGAGCCTTTGCATAAGAAAAAACCTTATTCTTCATCTTACCGCCTTATTTATTATAGAATTCTTCCACTGCCGCAAAGAATGCATCGATGTTTTCCCACTTAGCTCCCGGAGGGATATCACATCCTGAAGATATCAGGAAGTTCTCGTACTCGCAGCACTGCTCCATAAGCTTAAGAGTCGCTTCTCTCATTGATTCAGGAGTGCCGTTAGTAAACTGTTCGGCAGGATCGATATTGCCCATTGCCAGCAGGTCAGAAGGCCACTCTTCCATAAATGCTGCCATATCGATAGCATTGCCGAAGTGGTATGCATCGCAGCCGTTTCCTGCTATTGACTCTATCATTTTAGGTGTATAATTGCCGCAGTTATGATACATCACCAGAAAATCCTCTGATTTGAGAGCTTCTGCTATCTCTTTCACATACGGTGCCGAGAATTTAGCTTCAAGTCTCGGTGAAAGAAGTCCTGAGAGCGGTTCTGCCATAACTATGCCGTGAGCTCCCAGTTCTTTATATGCCTTAGCATATTTTATAAGAAAATCCGTAGCTTTTCTCAAAACTGTATGCAAAAGTTCAGGCTTTTTCTTGCAGTAGAGCATGGCTTTGTTCACATCCACAAGTCTTCCTGCAAGAGAGAAAGGTCCTATGATACCTGCAAAAACAGGACGGTCATCTATAAGCTCAAGCGCTTTCTTCATACCTTCAAGATAAATACTTATTCGTCCCGCTTCAAGACCGGGTACCTGCAAAGCTTCAGCCGCTTCTTCGTCCGGCACCAACGTACCGATGACTGTTGGCACCTCGTCTTCAGTTACCTTGATTTCTGCCCCGAAAGCTTCTGCTTCCAGCGAAAGATCCATATAGCTTACTGCTGCCAGCGAGTCTACTCTGTCAGCTATGGCTTTCATACCCTTCGCCTGATTATCGCTGTCTGAAATCAGTTCTTTCACCGTGATGTCCATCAGCTGTACACACGGGAATGTAAGTATCGGGAATGGTTTTTTAACAGGAGATGCTTTCACATCATCCAGCCATTTATGCATGTTCATATCAAACCTCATCATATCTTATTTATTACAGCTTAGCTGCTGCTTCTGCCATGATTTCTCTTATCAGCTTCTCAGTATTAGCATCCAGAGGACATACAGGGTCTGCTGCTAAGATAGCTGCCACTTTTTCATGAGCGTAATCCTTCATGTCCTTGCTGCCTGCGGCTTTCCAAGTATCGTAAGTATCTCCCGGTATCAGCTTGGAGTTATAAAACTCGTCTGATCTGAAAGCTTTTCTTGTGGACTTCTGTTTCAGGAAATGTCCGCCCTGGGCCACTGCCTTGATATCTTCGAAATAATCTTTGTCATCACATACATCGATGCCTTGATGCATCCTCATGCAATGTTCAAAAATTTCCGCATCTATTATCATCTGCTCCAGTGACAATGTCATACTTCCTTCGATAAGGCCGATGCCCTGGATTATATCTACGTCGTTATGAGTGAGCGGTACTGTCGTCAGAACTTTCTCCATTGCCGCCTGCATTCCCACGCTATTGGCATCAGAAAGGCATCCTGCCGCCATAGTAGGCAGCCCATAGTATTTACCCATCTGTACCATTGCTGCCATCATCAGTTCAGTCTCCACGGCTCCTTCCAGGAAAGCGCCTGTCTTGAGGTTGATCCTGCCGAGAGCAGACCCATAAATGAGCGGTGTTCCAGGTGTTGTGAGCTGATAGATGACCAGCGAGCTGAGACTTTCTGCGTTAGCGAGGGCCACATTGGAATAGAGACTGGCAGGTCCTGTGCTTCCGCATGCAGGCATTGGGTACAGAAGTACCGGTGCCTTGTACTTAGTCAGTGCCATAGTTCCTTCAAGCATTTCCTTGTCGTGACAGAGCGGTGCTACCGTACAGTATGTAGCTGAATATATCTTTCTCTCGATAACATCCTCTTCAGTACCTCCCAGCACTGCCTTCAGGATTTCAATGATATATGGCAGTTCATCCTCGCGCTGGACCTCATCCTGAACATGCTTACAAGTATTTATCAGCGATGTTGCTGTTGCCCATACGCCTGCTGCCCTGCTGTTAGGAGTATCTTCAGGATGGATACATGACCAGAGTACTTTAGCCTGCGGTATCGCATCGAACACCTTGCCTACATCTGCCAGATCCTGCAGTGTCCCAAGTCTCTTTTCTCCTGTATTGAAGTCGATGACATTTGATCCGCAGCCATCCATATTCAGCACTGTTCTTGTTGTTGGAAGCCACAAGTCATGTTCTCTGTTTCTTGCTCCAAGCAGGAATTCCTTAGGTGCAGCCTTAAATGCTGCATCGACCATCGCCTCAGTGATATACGCCACCTGTTTGTCATAGTCTACTTTGGCCCCGCCTGCTTCCAATATACTCAGTGCCTTTTCACTAGGCACTTTCACACCTACTTCTTCCAGTATCCTAATACTGTCCTTATGTATCCTCTTTATTTCTTCCGGACTTAAAACCGGTGCATTCATTCTCATTTTAATACCTCCTGCGCCAACTTCACTGCCGCGATAGCATTATCTGAATAACCGTCTGCTGTGATCTTATCGGCCCATGCCTGGTTCACAGGTGCTCCGCCTATGATAACTTTAACATCATCTCTAAGTCCTTCAGCCTTCAGCATCTCTATGATATTTCCCTGTTCTTCCATAGTTGTGGTAAGCAGTGCAGACAAGCCTAAAACATCAGGATCGATTTCCTTGACTTTAGCGATGACATCTTCGTTAAGTACATCAGTTCCCAGGTCATAAACTTCGAATCCCGATGCAGTCATCATAGCGCCTACTATTGTCTTTCCTATGTCGTGGACATCTCCCTGAACTGTCACGAGAGCCACCTTAGCAGCTGCACCCTTCTGTGCATTAGGATCGTTCTTCATTGCCTCATCAAGAACTTCCAAAGCGCACTTCATGGCATCTGCTGAACATACGAGATCAGGCAGGAAGTATTCTTCGTCTTCATACAGCTGTCCTGCTTCCTGGATTCCGGCTAAGAATCCTTCGTCCATTACTTTCTGCAATTCAAGACCTTCTTCAAGAGCCTGCTCAGCCAGTCTTACCGCTTCCTCTTCATCTCCATCAAGTACAGCTTCTTTCATCAATTCATAGATATCCATAACATTATTTCCTTTCATCCTTTGCCGAGTTTATGTCGGCTGTTTTCCTAAATACTATGGTTTAATTGTAAGGAATCCGCTCGATTCATCGGGATAATATTTTGTTGATTTAAGGGTAATATTTTGATATCATCAATTCAAGATAATCCATTGCCGATCGGAGCTTAAGAAATGCAGTACATAGAAAAGATAGGATATAAGACAAGTGCAGGAATAAAAGCAAAAGTGGAAAGCATGGAGTATTACCCTTTTCATCTCCATGACGATGCCATAGAAATAATCTGTGTCCTCAACGGCACCGTGAATATTTCCGACTCTGCCGCAAGCTATACCCTTAAATACGGTGACGTGCATATTTTCAATAAAAACGACCCTCATAAAATAGAGTCCGACGACCCTGATAATATCCTGCTGACGATACAGATAGATTGTCCTCATTATATGCGCCATTTCGATGAACTCGATGATGCCTATTTCATATGCGACACTTATGCAGAGCGAGATCTATACGCCGTAGATATCAAGCATTTAAGATTTCAACTTGCGAGGATCCATCGCGAATACTCAGGTCATTACTCTGATATATTGCTTGAAGACATGGCTAAAGAACTGCTCCGACTATTACTTTCTCAATTCCGTCAATATGTATATAAGTCAGACAAAAACAGGGCTGCCAATATCGTTCGCCTTCAGAACATAGATCATATTTATAAGAATTATGATAGGATGTACAGGATCGTTGACTTCGTATACACTAACTTCCGCAAGAAACTTTATCTTAAGGATATCGCTGAACGCGAATTTTTGAGCGAAGAGCATATTTCCAGAGACTTGAAGGAAACTCTCGGCCTTTCCTTCACACAGCTCATATCCCTCACACGCTGCGAAGAGGCGGCAAGGCAGCTGTCCTCTACTAAAAGAACTGTAGATCAAATAGCCCAAGATGTGGGCTTTGCGAACCGCAAACATCTTGCTACTCAGTTCAAACGCTGGTATCAGCAGACTCCTTCTGAATACAGAACCAGCATATTAAAAGACCTGAGTTCAGACTCAAAAGTCAGACTCAGGCCATTTGATTATGACTACGCTAATATTTTATTGGATATGTATCTTGATGAAGGGTGAGATGATCTCACCCTTTTGTTTATTTCCATTCCATTTGTAGTTTTCTCTCATTCACCACACAATCTGTTAAATACATATTAATAAGTGTCTGATATGGGATTCCCGAGTTCTCAGACTGCTGTTTAAAGTAGTCTACTACCTCCGTATTCAAATTGATGGTAATTTGCTTCTTCTCTTTTTGGATATATGGATTTTTTCTAGCGTTGCTGAAATCGTATTCTTCTCTCATTCCTATACCTCCCTAAATATTGTAATACTGTTTGGTTTCAGTTTTGGTTGCTTTTCTGGCAGAAATTATTCTAATGACCGTCTCTGAAATTCGATAACAATGGCAAACAACTAAAAGATTTGCTCTGCTGCTTTCCCCTAAAATAATGAATCTCTCTTCATTTTCAGAATGCTCAGGATCATTGATTACCAAAGCTTCCTCATCATAAAATACTGTTTTCGCTTCTTCAAACGAAACTTTATGTTTGCTTTTATTTATTCTATTCTTATTCTCATCCCATTCGAACTTTAATAGTTCCAAAATTCCGTCCCCTTTCATATAATTATATTATAATTATAATATAATTATATGTCAATACATTAATTCTCTTTCACTACTCGTATGAACTCCTTCATGATAGGATTCATCCATCGGTGACGGCTGCACAGATAATATGAATGCATATTGATATCTATACCCTCCACATCGATTTCTACAAGCTGTCCGCATTCAATATATTTTTCTGCCATAAACTTAGGGATATATGATATCCCGTATCCATCAATGATCATATTTATTATCGCTCCCGGTGATCCCATCTCGATGACAGGTTCCGGCTCTATGCCTCGCTTTCTCAATTCTTTTTCAAGC
>JAFQBD010000037.1 GCA_017416795.1 Bacillota bacterium
CATCAGGTGGTATGCTTCACAGATCAGCTGCATATCGCCGTATTCGATACCGTTGTGTACCATTTTAACGAAGTGTCCTGCACCGTTTTCTCCTACCCAGTCACAGCAAGGTGAACCGTCTTCTACCTTAGCACAGATAGCCTGAAGGATAGGCTTAACGTGGTTCCACGCTTCTTCTGATCCGCCCGGCATCAGTGAAGGACCTGTAAGAGCTCCTTCTTCTCCGCCTGAAACTCCGCATCCCATGAAGTGGAGTCCTTTGCTCTCAACGTATGCAGTTCTTCTGATAGTATCAGGATAATGGCTGTTTCCGCCGTCGATGATGATGTCGCCTTCTTCCAGAACGCCCAGCAGCTGTTCGATAAAATCATCAACTACCTGTCCTGCTTTTACCATCATCAGCACTTTTCTTGGCTTTTCAAGACTGTCAGCCAGTTCCTGCAGTGAATAAGTTCCGATTATATTTTTTCCGGCTGCACGGCCTTCTGTGAAGTTCTTCACTTTATCGGCTGTTCTGTTGTAAACAGCTACTGTGAATCCCTTTGATTCCATGTTCATAGCCAGGTTTTCTCCCATTACGGCAAGACCGATGAGACCGATATTTGCTTTTGACATTTGTTTCGTCCTCCTAATTATATCTGTATGATCCTAATCGTATCGATTATCGCTGAACTCTTGCATTACCTGCGTAGATGTCCCAAACCTGTTTTTCGTCTGCAGGCTGAGCATAGTCATTAAGGCTGCTTGCTGCCAGAACTCCTGTAGCCCATCCGAACTGGAGGCACTTTTCAGGTTCCCAGCCTTTGATCAGGCCATAGAGAAGTCCGCCTGTGAAGCCGTCACCGCCGCCAATACGGTCCATTACCTGGATCTCACGAGGTTCTTCGATACACCACTTACCATCAGCCAGCAGGATGCCGCCCCACAGATGCTCGTTGGCACTGATCACCTGACGGAGAGTAGTTCCAAACACCTTGGCATTTGAATATTTTTCTCTTACCTGTTCTATCATTTCCTGGAAGTTTGCGATCTTGGATGTTACGTCCTTACCGCCTGCTTCAGGACCCTTGAATCCCAGACAAAGCTGGAAGTCTTCTTCGTTTCCTACCAGTACGTCTGCTACTGATGCGATCTCATGGAAAGCTGCAGACAGCTCTTCTTCTCTACCTTTCCAGAATGTTGCTCTGTGGTTCAGGTCAAAGCTTACCAGTGTTCCGTGTCTTTTAGCTGCTTTAGCTACTTCCAGACAGAACTTAGTAGTATCTTCACTCATAGCTGCGATCAGCCCTGAGATATGAAGGATACCAACACCTTCTTCACCAAAGATCCTTTCGATATCAAATTCTTCGATAGAAAGAGTCGTTCCTACTTCTCCTGCTCTGTCGTTCCACACTCTTGGCGCTCTCATGCCGAAGCCTGAGTCTGCGATGTTGAACTGATGACGATAGCCCCATGGACCGCCCTGTTCCACTTCAACGCCTTCGTATCTGATGTTTCTTGATCTCAGTTCGGTCTTGATGAATTCGGCTATAGGGCTTCCTTTAACGAACTTAGTCAATACGAGACATTCGTTTCCAAGTGATGATGCCACGTTGAGTACATTGCTCTCTGCACTTGTACTCTGCATGTAGAAACACTTACTGTTGTGTACAGCCATTCTGTTTTCCGGTGTGATCCTTACGCCCATGCTTGTAGGACAAGCGATAGCATAACGGTAGTTTTTACGAAGATTCAGTTCCATGATAAAATTCCTTTCCTAAAAACGATCAGTTCCGATCATTTATTTATGACATATTTCAATGACTTTATTTTATAACACGATAAATTGCAATGGAATTGCATTTCATCCAAAAAACATTGCAAATTGTAGCATGCCATGATAATCTGTTGCAAGAACGTATATATATATACAGGAGAACACCTTAATGAAACGACTTTTTTCATACCGCGACGGCGAAATATATGCACACCATACTATAGATGACCATCCTGATGCGGAACAATTTGCAATACATGCTCACGAATGGCCTGAGATCCTTTACTGCATTTCAGGCAGGGGCAGCTACATGATAGAAGGTGTACATTATCCCATGGAGCCTAATGATATCTTCATAACAAGACCGGGAGAGATGCATAAGCTTACTGTGGATCCAAACGTGCCTTATGAACGTATCGCAATACATTTTTCTCCGGGCTTCATCAAAGGTGCAGACCCGAAGGGCCGTCTTCTGGTGCCTTTCAATAACAGAGTTTTGGGACAGCATAACAGATATCCGGCAGATGAAGATCCCGAAGGATTGCTGCGGGCATCACTTGCTCTTTTTTCTTTTAAAAACGATCCCAATGTCAAGCTGGACCTGTTGGCAAGACTACTGATGCTGCTGACACAACTTGAGGGAAAGTTCAGACAGACAAGACAGCAGATACCTTTTGCCGAAGAGCAGAATGAGCTGGTCGCCTATGTGAACAAGCATCTTTTCGAAGATATTTCCGTCCAGCAGGCTGCCGATGAAATGCATCTTTCAAGATCCCAGGTAAGCCGTATTTTTCAACAAGTTACGGGAACATCTATGTGGAAATATGTCACTGCCAAAAGACTTCTTGCTGCCCGCGCCATGATACATCGAGGTGAATCTGCCAGCGATGCCTGCGTAGCATGTGGTTTCTCCGAATATTCATCATTTTATAGAGCCTATCGTTCTTATTTTGGACATTCACCTAAAGAAGATACAAAAAGTCCCGACCTCAATTACTGATGGTCGGGATTTTTTCTGTTTTGTTTTATCTCTCTGTATTCTCGCGGCGTATAACCTGTATATTTCTTGAAAACTTTGGAAAAATACTGCATGTCGGGAAAACCGCAGTACTGAGCTACTGTCTGCACCTGAAGTCTTGTCGTTTTCAAAAGATGCTTAGCTTGGGACATTCGCTTGGAATTTACGTAATCTGCATAATTTTTCCCGGTTTCTTTCTTGAAGCATGTGCTCAGATAGCTGGCACTGACACCATTTATCTCCGCCAACTTCTTTAGCGACAGATCTATAGACAGATCGGAGTCGATATATATGATGACATCTCTTACTAATCTGGAGTAATTCGATGTGGCGTGTTTTCTTACCAGTCTGCAGTAAGCCTCGAAGATCTTCTTCATGAAATCAGGGATTATTTTCACCGTATTGAACGATTCTATCTCACGAGCGAATTCCGATGACATCTTATCCAGATATACGGGATGTACACCTCCCCTTTCTGCCGCTTTTCTAAGAAGTGTATTCATGATTATCATGTAGTTTTTCGCATTGCGAAGGGTGTCGGGAAGACGCTGTTCGAATGCCGACGGAGAAAAAGCATTGAGGAACATTTCCGCCTTATATGTCTGCCCTTTGGATACGGCGTCCATAAGCTGATTTTCAAAAGCATAGCGCTTTTCCATCATCTCTACAGACCAATTTCCCTCCTTTTCCATAAACGCATCATCAAGAAGCGAAACATACGAAAATGTCGGCTCTTCGGCCATATTGATATTTACATATTCGAAGCCTTTTTCGCCCCAAATGATATCAAAAAACGCATCGAGAGAGGCGAACAGCCTGCTGTCTTCAGATAAGACTAAAAGATCTCCATAATGCTTCTGGAGCAAAGCTGCTTTTTGCGGTTCGAGATTCATCTCTTCTGCCTGCTCCAGGACAGTTTTCCCGGGGTCTTCACTGGTGATATACGGCCCTATGAAAAGTATCTGTTCCTCATCGGTGTAAGGGATCTTGAAAAACATGTAATTGCAACCAAAAGCATCGGTCATCTTATAAAATATCCTGTCCTTGATCTCTCCAACTGCCGAGAAAAAATCTTGTGTGAATATATCCTCGATACCGCTCATGAGATCACCGGGAAATATGGTCTTTATAGGCATGTTGCATTTCTTGAAAATACTTATCAAAAAGTCCAATTCACGTTGGTAAAGCATAGCAGTTTTTCTCCTTTTTTGATATTTTATCATAACTAGTTTGCTAATAAAACATCTCAGACACATTTATTTAAAAAAATTACACTTTTACATAAAATATTTACTCATAGCTTTCCTGCATCTTTATATATAATAACGCCTAGATAAATTATCATTCTAATGAACGAATTTAATTAGGAGAAAAAGAAAAAATGGAAAACAATCTTAATTTCAGACCTTTTGGTATGAGAGACAAGCTGGGTTACATGTTCGGGGACTTCGGTAACGACTTCTCATTCATCCTGGCTTCAACATTCTTATTGAAATTCTACACTGACGTTATGGCAGTTCCTGCTGCAGTAGTTGGAACTATCATGATGATCGCTCGTTTTGTAGATGCTTTCACAGATGTAACGATGGGACGTATCTGCGACAGATCAAGGACTCTGCCTGCCGGTAAGTTCAAGCCTTGGCTGCTGAGAATGTGCTGGTTCGTAGCTGCTGCTTCATTCCTGATGTATCAGTCCGCATTGGCAGATGCAGGAATGACACTGAAGATCGCGTACCTTTTCGTAACTTACATCCTGTGGGGATCAGTATTCTATACATCAATCAATATTCCTTACGGTTCAATGGCATCAGCTATCTCTGCTGAACCTGATGACAGACAGTCACTGTCAACATTCAGAACTATGGGTGGAATGCTGGCAGGTATCTTCACAAATGTACTGCCTCCACTGATCGTATATGATAAGGTTGTAAATGACGGCGTTGAAATAACTGTACTGAATGGACCTAAGTTTACTTTGATGGCAGGTATTTTCGCTGTAGCTTCCATCGGATGCTACCTGCTCTGCTACAAGCTGGTTACTGAACGTGTAAGAGTAACTGTTGATCCAACTCTTGAAAACCAGAAGCCTCAGATGAATTCTGTAGGAACAATGCTGAAAAACGCTGTTACAAACAGAGCCCTGGTTTCCATCATCTGTGCTTCAATCGTTATGCTGCTGGCCCAGCTGACAATGCAGCAGATGGCAGCTTATGTATTCCCTAATTTTTATAACAATGCTACAGCTCAGTCTGCTTCAACTGCTTTCATGGGAGTTGGTATGATCGTTGCAGCTATCGTTGCTAAACCTTTGGCAAGAAGATTCGGTAAAGCTGAATTATCAGTTGTTACTAACCTGTTCGCAGGTGTTGTACTGATTATCTGCTGGATCATCCGTCCTGCTAACGTATGGGTGTTCTCAGGATTCCAGATGTTGGTATGGCTGGGACTAGGTATCTTCTCAATGGTATCATGGGCTCTGATTACTGACGTTATCGATTACTCAGAAATCAAGAACGGCGTAAGAGAAGACGGACAGATCTACTCACTGTACTCCTTCGCTCGTAAGCTGGGACAGGCTCTGTCTGCAGGTGTTTCCGGATGGCTGCTGCAGGCTATCGGCTACTCACAGGCAACTGCATTCGATACAGAAGTTGTTAACGGAATCTTCAACATCTCAACTCTGGTTCCTGCTGTTGGCCTGATCGCACTGGCACTGATCCTGTGGTTCTGGTACCCGCTCCACAAGAAGACTGTAGATGCTAATGTAGCATTCCTGAAGGAAAAGCACGGTAGATAATATTCTGAGGAAACGCTGCGGCGTTTCCTCATTCATAAAGGAGAAAACAAAATGAGAAATATTCTTAATCTGAATTTTAGATGGGCATTCAGCAAGCAGGCTGAAGCAGTACCTGCAGAAATGCCTACTATGTGGGACGTTATCAGCCTCCCGCATTCATGGAATGCTGTAGACGGACAGGACGGCGGAAACGACTACTACAGAGGAACAGCTTACTATGCTAAGACTTTCCACAAGATGGACATCCCTGAAGCTAAGAAGTACTTCCTGGAAATCAGAGGTGCCAACTCATCAGCTACTGTTTACCTGAACGGACAGGAACTGGCTACTCACCACGGCGGATACTCAACTTGGAGAGTTGACCTGACTGAAGCTATGAATGACATGGAAAACCTGCTGGTCATCGCTGTGAACAACGAAGAAAACGACTTCGTATACCCACAGATGGCAGACTTTACATTCTACGGCGGACTTTACAGAGACGTTAATCTGATCTGCCTGGACGAATCACACTTCGACGTTGAATTCTGGGGAAGCAACGGTATCAAAGTAACTCCTGTAGTTGAAGGTAAGAACGCTAAGGTCGAATTCGAAGCTTTCGTTAAGAACATGAAGGAAGGACAGCAGATCCGTTATGCTGTAAAGGATGCAGAAGGCAAGACAGTTGCTGCTGTAACTACTGAAGACACTAACGTTACTCTGGAAGTTGCTGACGTACACCTGTGGCACGGACGCAAAGACCCATATATGTACGAAGCTACAGCTGAACTGATCGAAGACGAAACAGTTATCGACAACGTATTCGCTCCTATCGGATTCAGAACATTTGAAATCGATCCTGAAAGAGGATTCATCCTCAACGGCGAAGAATATATGCTCCGCGGTGTTTCAAGACATCAGGACAAGTGGGGCAAGGGTAATGCACTGACTCCTGAAGATCACGAACTGGATATGGAACTGATCTATGAAGTAGGTGCTAACACTATCAGACTTGCTCACTACCAGCACGACCAGTACTTCTACGATCTGTGCGACAAGTACGGTATGGTAGTATGGGCTGAGATCCCTTACATCTCCAAGCACATGCCTACAGGCAGAGAAAACACTATCACTCAGATGAAGGAACTGGTAGCTCAGAACTACCACCACCCTTCAATCGTTGTTTGGGGACTTTCAAACGAAATCGGCATCGGCGGAAGCGATGAAGACCTGCTGGAAAACCACCACATCCTCAACGACCTGTGCCACGAAATGGACAAGACTCGTAAGACTGTAGTTGCTGCAGTATCACCTTGCGACATCAACGATCCATACCTGCAGATCCCTGACGTAGTATCATACAACCACTACTTCGGATGGTATGGCGGTGAAACTGACATGAACGGTCCTTGGTTCGACAAGTTCCATGCAACTCACCCTAACACTCCTATCGGATGTTCAGAATACGGCTGCGAAGCACTGAACTGGCATACATCAAACCCTGTACAGGGCGACTATACAGAAGAATATCAGGCTTACTACCACGAAGAACTTATCAAGCAGTTCTTCTCAAGAAAGTACATGTGGGCAACTCACGTTTGGAATATGTTCGACTTCGGAGCTGACGCTCGTAACGAAGGCGGCGAAAACGGTCAGAACCACAAGGGTCTGATGACTATGGACAGAAAGTACAAGAAGGATGCATTCTACGCATACAAGGCATGGCTGTCAGACGAACCTTTCGTACACATCTGCGGTAAGAGATACGTTGACAGAGTAGAAGAAGTTACTAAGGTAACTGTATACTCCAACCAGCCTGAAGTTGAACTCTTCGCTAACGGCGAAAGCCTGGGCAAGATCGCTGCAGAAGATCACTTCTTCTACTTCGAAGTTCCTAACAACGGCGAAACAGTACTGAAAGCAGTTGCAGGCGAATACACTGACGAAAGCTTCCTCAGAAAGGTCGAAGTATTCAACGAAGAATACAGACTGAAGGAAAAGGGCGCTATCCTCAACTGGTTCGACATCACAGAAGTTGAAGGGCACTTCTCACTGAACGATAAGCTCAGCGATATCATGGCTACAGTAAAGGGCAAGCTGCTCTTCGGAACTATGATAGCTAAGATGATGAAGCAGGCAGGCGTTGGCGGCGGCGGCGATGGTGAACCGGCTAAGGTCATGGGATTTGAAATGACTCCTGAACTCATGCAGATGATGGGCGGATTCACAGTAGTTCGTCTCACAGGCATGATGGGAATGATGGGCGTGAACCCTACTAAGGAAGAACTTCTCGACCTGAACGCTAAGCTGAACAAGATCAAGAAGCCTAACAAGAAATAAAACTTAAAAACAACACTAAAAATCCGGTAGTACGCATATCTACCGGATTTTTTATGCCCATTTAAAATATACTTCTTTGCGATTATTATTTGATATTGCCTTTTCTGATATTTTCCTGAAGGATCTTATCGGTCTCTTCGTACAGTTTCTCCGATCCCAGACGTGTCTGCCGATGTCTCCTGTATACTCTCTCAGAATCCACCTGATGTTCCTTCCAGTCCCCTCCGTCATTGCTGTTATTGAGAAGCAGTGGCTGGAAGTTGTCCAGTGCATGTGCAAAGCGCGCCTCTGCGCTTTCCCCGGCTTCGAATTCATCGAAAAGCTCTATCAATTTCTCTTTCTGATCTTCGGGAAGCAGCGAATATATGCGCTCCTTAGCTGCATCTTCTCTATCCTTCTGAGTTGCCAAATTTTCATCGTCGTATGCGTAAGTATCGCCTGCATCTATCTCTACCACATCGTGGATGAGACACATCATGATCACCTTCAGCAAGTCTACTTCTTCATTAGCATATTCCTGAAGAAGGTAAGCCATTATTGCCGTGTGCCATGCATGCTCTGCATCGTTTTCCTGCCTTCCGTGACCTGATAAATGAGTTTGTCTCAATATATTCTTTTCTTTGTCGATTTCAAGAATGAAATCGATCTGCTTCTTAAGTCTATCATCCATTTGCTTCACCATCCACCGAGTCATCACTAAGCTTCTATCATCGCCAGCAGTTCTTCCGGATCATCTGATACGCAGAGAGTTTCCATGCACTTCATTTCCATAAAACCCTGTTCTGCCGTATGTGTCAGCATTTGGATAAGTTCATCATAATACCCTCCTGTATTGAGGATACCGATAGGTTTCTCATGACGCTGAAGCTGTCTCAATGTGAATATCTCAAAGAATTCTTCCATAGTTCCTATGCCGCCCGGCGTCATGATGAATGCATCTGATTTTTGTTCCATCAGTTCCTTACGCTCTCTCATAGTTTCGGTAAAATAAAACTCTGTGCACTTTTTGACCAGCACGCCCGGCTTATCAAAGAACGTAGGCGCCACACCTATTATTTCTCCGTCCTTTTCACTTACGCCTCTTGCCACTGCACCCATGAGGCCTGTAGCTCCTCCTCCGAAGACGAGAGAGTGCCCTTTGGAAGCCAATACTCTTCCCAGGATCTCGCCTGCTTCTATATATTTAGGGTCGATATCGTTGCTGCTCGCACCGAATACGCAAATGTTCATAGCACATTACCTCCTAATAAATATTCTTCCTATGCTCTATGTTGAGCACAAGAATAATGATTTCATCATCCTTTATTTCTGCTATAAGTCTATAATCTCCTACCCTATATCTCCACTGTCCGGAATGGTCTCCGACAAGAGCTTTTCCATGTTGTCTCGGATCCGTACAATCTTCAAGATTTTTTCTGACCCAAGCTAATAACATTTTTGAAACATTAGGGTCGAGTTTTTTCAGAGACTTAAGCGCTTTTTCCGTAAACGCTACTCTATACATTTACTTCAACCCCAATTCCCTTTCAACTTCTTCTAATGTATATGTTTTCGGATTTTGTCTGTATTCAGCAATTCCTTCTTCATAAAGTCTCATATCTATCTCATCTTCGATTTTTTCCAAAACTGCCTGACGCATCAATTCCGAAACTGAAATGCCATGAATATTAGCGTAGTTTCTTATGAGTTCATCCTCTGCAGGATTTAATCTTATGGATATTGCCATCTATTCCACCTCCTCTTGTATTACATTGTAATACGCAATTTAAAAAAGGTCAATATACCTTTTAGTATATTGACCCATACTTGTAATTATTCTATTATTACTTCCTACTTATCCTCGGAATACACTTCCACACAGAACCCTTTGTGTCCGCAGCTTGTGCAAGTCAGTTTACGTGTTTTCGGAGTATGTCTGGCGAAAAACGCTTCCTTGAACCTAGGCTTGAATACGGTGTGGCACTGCGGACAAATATATGCCACTCGCTTGAAGTAATATTTGGACGCCCAGATCGCGTACGGTATTCCGATCACCAAATATACCAAGAACGGCCACCATGTCCACGTGATGAATCCGTATATTATGGATCCCCACTGCAGGATTCCTACCGGTATCGCTGTGATCAGAAGTCTTCTGTATAAGCCTTTCAGCTTGTCTCTGTTTTCCATAGTGTAAGCCACGTCACCGATGGATTCGACGGAGAAAATGTCTTTAGCCTTCAATTCTTTTTTCAGTTCTTCCAGCTTCTGCATCTTGCTTTTGCTTGCTGCCATTTCGTCCTTGAGGACTTGTTCCTGCTGATCCAGCAAGATAGAAATGACATTTCCGGGATCTTCTTCCGTAAGAAGTTTGTTTATAGAGTCGATGGAAAGGCCCACTTCTCTGAGAAAGCAGATCATCTTCATCATCCTAAGGTCGTCTTCAGTATAAAGCCTGCGCCCACCCACGGAAAGCTCACTGGGTACGAGAATGCCGCGGGTATCATAGTATTGGACTGTTCTGACGGTCACTCCGCATAGTTTAGCCATTTCTCCTGTCGTATATTTTGACATAGCTATTCACCTCCTTTCGATGCTGATAATACAGCATTACGCAAGGTAACGAGCAACACCTAACGTTAGGTGATTTTTGTGTTTTTTTATGGTAATATAAATATATCACACATAAGGAGATTTGACATGAAACTAGGACATTTAACAGTACTTACTAAAGACATCGATAAATCCGTAGAATTCTATACTCTGCTTGGAGGAACTAAAATATCAGAGGATGTTCTGGATCTGGGCAACGGAGAAACTGAACACATCATACATATGCAGTTTGATGGCGATGCCACTATCGAACTGATCGATCCAAGCTATAAAACAGTTGAATCTGTAGCGACAGCTCCGCTTGAACATTTCTGTTTCGAAGTGGATGATGTTGACGCAGTTGTGGCTGATCTGCGTGCGAAGGGCATCGATTCTTTCGCCGATGCAGAACCTCATAACGAACCGCTGTTCAGACCGAACGGCATCCGTGTCATGTTCCTTACAGGCCCGTCAGGAGAATCTATCGAGCTGCTGCAGAATCTGTAAAAAACAAGCCGACTCATATCGAGTCGGCTCTTTATTTTCTATCTTCTCTTCGCCAAAAGCCATGCCATGATATGCATAGCCTGCTGGAATTTACCGCCTGAGATCATTTCCTCGATCTCATCTTCAGTATGCTTGATCACATCTACGAATTCAAAATCGTCAAGATCCTGTCCGTTTGACTTGCGGCAGTTTGTCGCCTTGAAGATATATGCGTAATTGTCAGCTATGGTCGCATTTGATGGAACAGCAAACAGATATTCCCACTCATCGGATTCATAGCCTGTCTCTTCACGAAGCTCGCGCTTTGCGGTCTCCAATGCATCTTCTGCAACATCCTTCGGAGCATTCACTTCGTCTTTTGCTGCATACTCCTTGCCATCCTTTCGCTCGATACCGCCGGCAGGAAATTCAGTAGTCACTTCTTTTATGCCCTGCCTGAACTGCTTTACACAGAGATAATTGCCTTCTTCGTCTGATGCTACTATAACCACATAATCTCTGCGGCTGTAGCTATAGAACGGACCGATCTCTCTGCCATCAGGAAATCTGTATGTCGACTCCCTGAAGTCGATCCACTCATTCTGTATTATATGATTTGTCTTTATTTCTTCCCACGCCAGGTTGTTGTTTTCTTTCATGTTTCTTCCTTCCGTCATTGCTTTTATCTGATTATACCATTAAAATCATAGATATAACAGGAGGCAAATGATGATAAGAAAAGCTACGGAAAAAGATATAAAGGCTATTGCAGCAATATATGAAGATATACATACTGAAGAAGAAAAAGGCAATCTTACTATAGGATGGCAGAGAGGTGTCTATCCTACGGAGAAGACTGCAGCTGACTCTGTCGCAAAGGGCGATATGTTCGTGTGCGAGCGTTATGGACACGTCGTAGCTGCTGCAAAGATCAACAAAGAGCAAGTCGATGTCTATGCCGACGGCAAATGGGAGTTTGAAGCTGACGATGAAAAAATCATGGTCCTCCATACCCTTGTAGTTTCACCATCTGTACAAACATCCGGCATAGGCAAAGAGTTCGTCAAATTCTATGAAGAGTATTCTCTGGCTGAAGGATGTCCGTATCTGAGGATGGACACCAATGAACGTAATAAAAGAGCTCGCGCTTTTTACAAAAGTGCAGGCTATAAAGAGATAGGCATGGTTCCATGCGTATTCAACGGTATCGACGGAGTTAGCCTAGTCCTTCTGGAAAAAAAGCTTTAATATAATTCATGTTATGAGATCACATTCAAAAAGCACCTTAAATAAAGGTACTTCTGTCATTATATGGCTCATGTTCTCTCTTTTCCAAAAATGCAGCTGTTGCTTCATTGCGATCGCTGCTTGTATAACATTCTTTGAAGATGTTTCTTTCAAGTTCCAATGCATCCTGAAGAGGCAGTTCTAAGCCTTGCTTGATAGAATCCCTCATAAGTTTAACGGCCCACGGCGACTTGTCCGCTATAGTGTTTGCCACTTCCATCGCTTTATCCATCATTTCTTCTTTTTCTGTAAGATATTCAACGAGATGGAGTCTGTAGCATTCTTCCGCACTCATGATCTTGCCTGTCAGCAATATGTCGCTGGCTACAGAATGTCCTACGATCCTAGGGAGCAACTGTGTCGCTGTCCAACAAGGGATACCGCCCAGATTTATAGTAGGAACTCCTATCTTAGCAGTCTTGGCTGCTACAGTTATATCTGCTGCAAGAATAAGCTCCATACCGCCGCCGAGAGCATATCCGTCTACTGCTGCGATAACAGGAACAGGGCTGTTGTAAATAGCCATGGCACATTCCTGACCTCTTCTTGAGAAGTCGTATGCAGTATCATAAGTCAGCTGTGCTTCTTCTTTGATATCTCCTCCTGCCGTGAAGGCTTTATCTATGCTGCTGTTGAGGATGATCACATAAACTTCCGGATCTTTTCCCGCTTCTTTTATAGCTGCAGTCAGATCTGCCAACATCTCAGAATTGAATGCATTGAGCACCTTCGTCCTGTTCAGTGACACAGTCGCTATGCGACCTTCTTTTTTTAACAATACGTTTTCCATATATTTTCTCCGATCATGTACGAGCATGAGCTGTTGTTTATCTTACTGGATGAACATCTTTATCAGGAAGTAATCGATAACGATGAGACCGAGGATGATACGATACCAGCCGAATACCTTGAAGTCGTGCTTCTTGATATATCCCATAAGGAACTTGATAGCTATGATGGACACGATGAATGCCACTATCATACCTACAGCCAGCAGTATCCCTTCTTCTGCAGTGAAACTGAGTCCGAATTTGGCAAGTTTGAGAAGGCTGGCTCCGAACATTACAGGAATAGCCAGGAAGAATGTGAATTCTGCTGCTACAGTTCTTGATACTCCGATCATCAGACCACCAAGAATAGTCGCACCTGATCTTGATGTGCCCGGGAACACTGCTGCAATCACCTGGAAGAGACCGATGATGAATGCCTGACCAAAGCTCAGGTCATCGAGAGTTTCAACTTTTGGCTGCAGCTTTTTATTCTTATTTTCTATTATTATGAAAGCGATACCGAATACTATCAGTGCGATGGCTACTGTATACCAGTTGAAGAACAGAGCTGTAAACAGATCGTCGAACAGTAATCCGATAACTGCTGCAGGAAGGCAAGATACGATGATTTTCGCCCACATTATCCATGTTTTCTTGTTAGTAGGTATCAATGTCTTCCAGTAGATGACTACTACTGCCAGGATAGCTCCCAGCTGGATGACTACAAGAAACATTTCCATGAATGCTGCTGATACATCCATCTTGATGAACTCATCCACCAGTATCATATGTCCTGTACTGCTGATAGGCAGCCATTCCGTGATACCTTCAACGATACCCAGTATTATCGCTTTTATGATTTCAATAAAATCCATTCGTTTTCTCCTTACATAGAAATTGCAGCAAGGTCCTGCTGCAACTCTGATTCTCTGTTAATTATTGTAACATTCTTAAACGGAATTGTCATTTGTATTTTTAGTGAAATATGGTGTCAAGGTACTCAATCCTCTTAACAAGCCATTGGCGCATCATCTCGACATTTTCTTCGTATGTATCGGCCGGCGTTTGCCACTCCGAAATATGGAGCTGACCTTTATACATATTAAAGTCCTCTTCAAGTTCGGTGTTATATGCCGCCAGATAACGATCTATAAGGTTCGTTCCCATTTGATTGTCTAAGGCTATATTCTCCGTGATGTAGCGGATCTCCGACCAGCGCTTACTCACCTTTTCCATGAACCAAGGATCCATACAAAGCCAGTAATAATAATCTCCGTACTCAGCCCACTCACCTTCGGCACTGTCATAAAAGTCATCTGCATCCGGCTTTTCTTCTATGGTGCCGGTAAAATAGATCGCGTATTTATCTTCATCCTTTTCTACAGAAACATTTCCCATCGTAAGGTCAAGATCCCACGGCGGTCCGGCATACATGATGCCGTCTTTGAAGTAATATCTGGTGGAATACTCGCCGAAGTCTATATCCTTTATCAGTTCATTGAATATATAGAAGTCAACGAAAGAATCAATATCTATTTTCTTGCTATACTTGCCGTGTTCTCCGCTTACGATCGCCTCTTCAGCCTCCTGAAGCAAGAGACCGCACTGTCTTAATACTTCCTCATCAAGTTCTTCAGGCTCATTTATCTCGAAACGAAAGCCTTCGTAAGATTCAATATATGCTTTATCCTCTTCGACCCTGTCATAATTTCGCTCCAGAAGGAAATCTCCGTTTCCGGGATCTATCTCTACCCTGCCCGCTCCGCACTCCACAGGCTCTGTCACAGTATACACTCCCATATATTCTTCATTAAGGTATACTTTAGCTAAACATGCTTCAGGAGTTCCTTCTATACCGATTGCCTTGGCATATGCAAAGCCCAATGCAGGCCTCAGCAGGCTCTTGTCGAACGGATCGCTTACTAAGCACCATTTCTTCCCGGGATCCATCCCAAGAAAGCTTAGCTCTTCTTCGAACTTTACATTATATGCTTTCTTCACGGCTTCTTTACTGCTGTTTCCTCTGAGCTTGATTTCAGCCTGACTGCCCAAAATGCTTTTCTCTCCATCATCTTTGACCCACGAAGCAATGACCTTTGCAGCTATATATTCCTCTCCCGGATTTTCGTCACAAGTCAGCTCTATCTCAGCCATCGGCGGCAGTTCTTCATATTTGGCAACCTCCTGCTGCCCGCATCCACAAAGTGTTATCAGCGTTGTGATTAGAACAATTATCAATTTCTTCATGATGTCAGTATAACATAAAAGCAGTCTTTCCGGAGAAAAACTGCTTCGATTTATTTCTTGTATTTAGCCCATCAGCAGGATGATCGGAAGATCTACTGCGAATGTTGCCAGCATTGGGATAACCAGACCTGTGATAAATGCATCAAGGTATGATTTCTTATGTGTTGTATGGCAGATCGCGAATACTGATACGATGGAGCCGTTCCACGGCAGTGAGTCGAGACCGCCGCATCCGTCTGCCGCTAATCTGTGGATGAATTCCAGGTTGTATCCCTGCTGTCCGTATTCAAGGAATACGTCACCGATAGATTCGTATACCAGTGAGATACCGCCTGAAGCCGATCCCAGGATACCTGCGAATATATTAGCTCCGATAGCTGCTACCAGATAAGGATTGGCTTCTGATCCCATCAGCACGTCTATAGCGAACTGATAGAACGGGATACCCTTTACGACTGAACCGAAACCTACGATAACTGCTGTGTTAGTGATAACAGTGATGGATGTCAGGGCTGCTTTATTCATGATTTCCTTCATTTCAGCCTTTTTAGGCAGGTAATTCCAGAAGATGATAACTGCAGCTGCAATACCGATCAGCAGGCAGATAACGATGTCGATCTCAGCGATGTTGAACAGCACCAGCACAAGTGCGATAGGCACGATGGAAAGCCATCCGTTAGGTGCAGGCTCATTGTCATCAGGTCTTTCAACGCCTTCAGGCCATTCGAAATGTTCGTCTCTGAGTCTTGCCTGCTTACATCTGTAATTCATGTACCAGATGATCGTCAGAGCCATGAACAGTGATGAGCAGATTCCCGGTACCAGACCTGCATATGCAGGAGTTCCCAGGTAACCCATTGAAACGATATTAGGGATCTGTGGTGCGAAAGGACCTGTCATAGCGAATGTCCACATACCGCCGCATACGATACCTGGCAGAAGTCTTGTAGGCAGGTCAGCGTCTTCAAAGATCTTCAGCGCTACAGGATAGATAGCGAAGATGATAACGAAGCTGTTGATACCGCCGTAACTTAAGATAGCTGCAGGGAGCATACATGCCCACATAGCGTTCTTTGTTCCGAACTTACTTGAAATAATAGAACCGATCTGTCTTGCCGCTCCGGAAACTTGATACAGGCTTCCGAATATGTTACCCAGCAGGAAGATGAAGAAGTATGAAACGAAGAACCCCATAACACCTTCCATATAAGTAGTAGTTACCGTCTCGAATACAGGGAGCTTGCTTGTGAGACATACTACGATTGCTGCGATAGGTCCTATCAGAATTGGTGATAACTGTTTGAAGATCAGGATAGCCATCAATGCGAACGCCGCCGCCAGACCTATCGCTGATATAAGGATTTCTGTAGACATTAAACTGTCCTTTCTCGATAGTTGGATATAATTATTGATTTTTCTAGTACTTTGTTCAAGACATACAGTGCAAGTATCTCACACTGCAATATAAAAGTCAAACCATATAACAGGTTTGACTTTTATTTGTAATATTCAGTTAATTTAATCAAAGTCTATTACCAGCAAATTATTCAGCTTGCATAATGTATTTACCACTGTGAAGATTATGACTGCACCTAGCTTAACAGTAGCATCATCATGGTCAAAGCGCGGCGAGATCTCACATAAATCAAATCCTCTCACATTTTTGGTTCGTAAGATATGCTTGATGATCGGCAGTACTGCTTCCGGTTCAAGGCCTACGGCCTGCGTCGCGCTGACACCCGGAGCAAATGCCGAAGAAAATACATCCGCACATATCGTCATATATGTGGAACTACAGTTGAACAGTTCAGTATCTATCCTAGATAAAACTTGTGCAAAGTTCACATTCTGTATCTCTTTTGCAAGAATATAGTTGATATCATTACTTTGAGCATATTTAAACAAGCTAACAGTATTGCTGTTTTGCTGTATGCCTATCGGCAAATAACAGTACGATATATCTTCTGTTTTATAGATATCTGCGATTTGACGGAACATTGACCCTGAAGTAGGACCGTTTTCATATGGTCTTAAATCAAAGTGAGCATCAAAGTTCACTATCCCCATATCAAGAGGCTTGCCATTTTTCTTCAAATCTGCAAACTGCCCCAGGAAATGACCGAAAGTAGTCTCGTGACCTCCGCCAAGAACTATAGGGAACAATCCCATTTCCAGGATTTTTTCCACCGCCTTTCCAAGAAGCTTCTGTCCTTCTTCCATGGAAATATCATCACAGACTATATTACCTGTATCATACATTTTCACGGTTTTTTCAAAGACGCACGGCAGATTTGATAATTTGCCTCTTATATAGTTGGGAGCCTTTGCTGTGCCAATACGTCCATTGTTTCTCTCTACCCCTTCTTCACTGCAAAAACCGATAAATGCAAATCCATACTCACAGTAAAAGTCATCATGCTCTTCAGTCAAGTCAAGAGGCTGCACCCACTGGTGCCATCTGAAAGCATCGTAATCAGTTTCACTATCTACCCTTCCGCTCCAGTGTTCCATCGCGCTTATATAACTTTTCAGTTCCATAGATGCCCTCCTGTTGTAAATTATGTGTTCTGTGTATTATTATAAAGTACTTTCTTTTTGAAAAACAACATCATTTTTATGAACGATATCCCCAGACCATTGGCAAACCCGATCAAAGCAGATCCGATGATCGCACCCCACCAACCCCCGAGCAATAACAATAATAAATATCCTCCTAAGAACAATACCATCCAAATATTATTGAAAAGTCAAATGGTTTTGCTCAAAGTGTGTTTTGCTCAAAGTGTAAGTTTATTAAATGATAAGGATGTCCTCTCTGACGCCCTGCGGCTTTTAACTTACATACGATCTATTCACCCTCTATCACTGCAAGCATCAGAATACCGATTATTATGATAGCTATGAACACATATTGCTTCTTTGTCAGCTTTTCCTTCAGGAATATCCTGGACAGTAACAATGATACTACACATACCGATGAAAGTATCGGCGCAGCTATAGCTCCGTTGCCGCTCATTGCGTATACATATGTCAACTGCCCTGCTGTTTCACAAATAGCTGCTACAAGCTTGTCCTTCTGCTTCGGTGCTTCGAATTTGACATACTTCATCTTCATGAACACAAACAATATCAATCCGCAGATAGCAAAAGTCAGTTCATATGAAACATTAGCTACCAGCTCGATGTTTTCTTCTGTGATCCCTACTAATGGACTTGTTTCCATTCCCAGGAAGAAGATATCGAGAAAGCTTCCGAATGCATCGATCAACGCATAACAGAACGGCATCATGAATGCGATGACAGCCAGCTTGCTGCCCAGCTTGCTCTTTCTGTTCACATCGGAGCTTCCTTCCATGTATCCCACACCAACAACACCAACTACGATCACTGCGATAGCAAACCAAACTGCAGGTGCGATACTTTCGCCTAAAAATACCACACAGAGAATAGAGCACATTGCTCCGGCAGTGTTTTCGATAGGATCTGCCAGTGATTCTTCGATAAATCTAAGTCCGAAGAATGAGCATGCCATCGATAATATGTAGCATAATGAAACCGGTAAATATTTGATCAGATTGATCGGATCATATGATATATCGGAAGTAAGAAGCGTGAACACTGCATGGATACCCATTACCGCTCCTACCATGATACATACCTTCAGATGTCCGTACTTCTCGTTTTCATGAGAGCCTTTTTTATAGAAAAGCTCTGCCACACCCCATAATAAAGTTGTTGCGATCGTAAAAAATAGCCACATAAATATTTCCTCTTTTCTTAAAATCGTACGCTCTCCATAGTATTACAAATCGATTAATTTTGCAAGGAAAAAGAAGGTCGTTATCGACCTTCTCTCGTGTTCATAGTAAAAGTGATGCTATTAACCTTTCAATTTTTCTGTCTTATATTCTGTGTATCCTTCGTAATAATAACTGTGATCAATGCCTTTCATGTACATTTCACGGTCATTGATCCTATCAGTCATTGCATTCTTAAGTATATGTTTGATTTCAATATCCTTTATAGGACTGCGTTCCATGGCAAGCAGGTAATCATCTTTATCGACTTTGCTCCAATCCACTACTTGTTTGATTTCTTTCTTGAAAATCTGATCAAGCCATATTCTCATACTGCGTCCATTACCTTCTCTAAATGGATGGGCAACGTTCATTTCCACATACTTTTCAACAATTTCATCAAAAGTAGTCTGAGGCATTTTTTCGACATTACCCAAAGCAGCTTCAAGATACATAACCGGCGTAAATCTGAAATTGCCTTTTGCAATATTCACATCTCTGATTACACCTGCAAAGTCATACAAATCTTCAAACAATGCTTTATGTATTTCTTGTAATGCACCAAAGCTTCCGGCTTGCATTTCATCAAGGCTTCCGCTTTCGAAAAGTTCAAGAGCTTTCATCTTGCTGATTTTTTCTTCCGCCTTTGCAAGCTCGACAGAGTCTAATATTTTTAATTTATTATCCAGAGTCATCCCTTACTCCTTTATTTTCTTTGATATTTCTTGTAATAATTATACCATTTTTGATATCTTTTAGCCACATATATAAGTATATTTGTGGAGGTGAACGCTCGGTGGCAATGCCGCCTCGCTCCTGCATTCGATTCCCACACAATTCCTTCGTGAAATGAAAAAGCCGCCTGTTGGCGGCATTTCATTTCATGGTGGAGATGAACGTTCGGTGGCTATGCCACCTCACTCCTACGGTCGGATGGCTACATCCGCCATCCTCCCTACGCTGTCGCATTTTCCGGCAAATCGCACTTCGTGCTCTTTGGGAAAATCCGCATGAGAATCTTTCGATTCCCTACTTCATTATGAACACAGAAAAAGAGGGTCATTTCTGACCCTCTTTTCGTGTTCATGGTGGAGATGATGGGAATCGAACCCATGTCCGAAAGCATTTCCAACGGAATTTCTCCGAGCGCAGCTTTTGTTTTAAAGTTTCGCATCATCGGCCGCCCAAAAGCAGGCTGCCTAGTCAGCTATCCCGTTAGTCCCTTACGGTGCCGGGCTTTCCCGCAAGGTTTTCCTGTATGTTTTGACACATGGGACCGGACCTACAGGTGAGTCCGGGCATGCGCGCGGGGCTGAACTATGCAGCCAGTGCGAATGAATTGTTATTTTTAGCGTTTATATTTAACGTGTCCCTTTTAACGCAGACTGGACAAACTGCGGCTCGCTTATCCGGTTTCCACACCCCCGTCGAAACCAGTGCACCCCCATATATATCTGCGGCCGGACCATCCGGTCGCAGGGTATGACATTATTCTACAGAATCTCTGCCGGCTTTGGCGTCGTATTCGTCTTTTGCCAGCTGGATCTGCTTTTCGAGATCTGCGATCTCTGCATAGCTTGCTTTTATTCTTTCGCAAAGTGTTTTTACTGTCTCGTCTTCTACTTTGCCTTTTTCAAAAAGGCTAAAATAATATTCCCCGATTTCCTTCATCGCAAGGCCTATATCCTGTTTTTCGGAACTGATCTTGCTCTTCAGCTTACCGACTTCCATCAGTTCTCCGGCTTTGTTTCCTGCCATCACTGCTGCATCTGTCGCTGCCTTGCTGATTTTATCGAATAATCCTGCCATCTCTTATCCTCCATTTCTCATAAACCGATACGACTTACTTTCTCATAGCCTGCTGCATCCTTCTGTCTGCATCTCTCTTGGCGATATCATGTCTCTTATCGTATTCCTTCTTACCTCGAGCTACAGCGATCTCCACTTTAGCTCTTCCTCTATCGTTAATGTACATCCTCAGCGGCACTAAAGTCAAGCCCTTGAGAGTCGTATATCCTATCAGTTTCCTTATTTCCCTCTTATGAAGAAGCAGTTTCTTAGGTCTGAGCGGATCCGTATTGAATCTGTTTCCCTGTTCGTAAGGACTTATATTCATACCATAAAGGATCATTTCTTCATTTTCTATTTTCGCGTAGCTTTCTTTTATGCTTACCTTACCCTGTCTGACTGATTTTATCTCTGTGCCTGTCAGGACGATACCTGCTTCGTACACTTCTTCGATAAAAAAGTCATGACGGGCTTTTTTATTATTTGCTACAACTTTCATGTTAACCCCTTCCATTTCAGGACCACTTTACCGACACGATCTTCTATCTTCAATACCCCTATAGCTTCGTTCCTGCTGTCCATAGATGTGGATCTGTTATCACCAAGGACGAAAAGCTCGCCGTCCTTCAACTTCACTTCCGGCATATCATCCATACTGACAGCCTCTTTCATGTACTCATCGTAAGGCCTGCCATTAAGATAAAACATATCGTCTTTTATCTCAACAGTATCTCCCGGTGATCCTGCTACACGACGTACCAATATGCTTCCTTCGCCTTCTTCTCCGTAAACACTGCTCCTGAACGCAACGATATCACCTACAGAATCAGCATCCACGACCTTGTTTATCAGCACTTTATCCCCATCGTAAAGTGCAGGCTCCATGCCGCTTCCACGTATAGTCATTATAGTAAAACGGCTGTTACTGCCAGTGCTGCCAAAACTGCCAAAACGGCTGTCGCTCCGTAAAGAAATACTTTTTTGTACATCTCATCACCTCTTGAAGGGAGTATGTACAAAACTGCACTCCGATAAACGACACCTATGTATTTAATAATATCTTATAACATCCCAAATTCACTGAACGGATACAGTCTTATGAACGCCTTTCCCATTATGTCGTCTTCGCTGACTGTTCCTACAGACGGGTCTCTGCTGTCAAGGCTGATACTTCTGTTATCACCCATGACGAAAACCTGATCCTGAGGTACAGTAAGCTCGCTTACAGTTCCGTTAGTATATCCTTCAAGTGTATACGGTTCTTCTAGCGGATATCCATTCCTGTATACCACACCTTCAGATACAGTAATCACATCGCCTTCAACACCAATGACACGTTTGATCAGCAGTTTCTTTCCCTTTCCGTCATCAGTTTCAAGCCCTGACTTGAACACTATTATATCTTCATATCCAGGATGATCCTTAGTCTTGTATGCCAGCTTATTTATGAACAGATAATTGTTCTCATAGAGCGTCGGCTCCATGGAGCTTTCTTTGACGATAGTAGGTTTTATAACAGCAGTTATCACCAGCACTATCACTATCGCTATCAGGATATCCTTCAAAAACTCTTTCATCGTCTATTGCCTCCTAATCTAACTCAATACCCTTATCTATTTTATTATTTCTTATCCACCTTGATGAATCCCATATCAGAGAACGGATAAACTCTGAACAGTACATTACCCTTGATATCGTTCAGCTTCACCGGACCCATATCAGGATTTCTGCTGTCTATGAGTTCTTCCCTGTTATCACATAATACGAAGACCTCATCTTTCTTGACCTTGATCTTCTTCATGTCTTCAGGCGCTCCCTTGATACCGTCCTGAGTCACATACTCCTTGCCATTCACCAGCACCTTGCCGTTCTTGATCTCAACAGTGTCTCCCGGATGAGCCGCAACACGAGCCATGATATTATCTTCATAAACTTCAGGTGCGTAAGTTTTCTCGATGATAACTACAGCTTCCTTTTCAGGCGGCTTTCTCTTCTCATTGTAATTAGCTTTGCTGACTACCAGTACGTCACCATCATGCAGTTCAGGTTCCATCGCCTTACCTTCATTCACTTCCGGCGCGACCACCATGAACATAACGAAAGCCAGTGCTATAGCTATCAGATACGGCGCATTGTTCTGCTTCCAATTCCTATAATCCCTCTGTTTTCTCTGCATTACATCAAATTCCTTTCACGAACTTATCTTACCAGTTTCTCCTTCGCCTTCACGAAGTCTGCAGGCGGTGCGGCCTCCACGACTTTTCCTTCAAGAGCCGAAAGTTCTTCCGGCATATCTTTGAATACCAGTTTGTATGCATGGAGCAGCTGCATGCTCACTCCCTGTTTCCTCAAATATTCGGTCATCCTTGGAGTTCCGTATTTTACGTCTCCCGCCAGCGGATATCCTGCGCTTGCCAGATGGACTCTGATCTGGTGAGTCCTTCCTGTAAAGATGCGGGCTTCCGCCAGAGAAAACTTTTCGCCTGTTATAAGAGGCTTCACATGAGTCCTGGCCTCTTTGCCTTCGGCTTCTTCTTCGGCTCCGCCGCGAGGCTTTACCACGGACGATATATTCCTCTCATGATCCTTCACCAGTCTGCCGTCAAGCTCCAGTTCCTCATCCAGCTTGCCGCAAACGATGGTCATATAGTACTTTTCTACGTGATCTCTTTCTCTTAAAAGAGCTGTCAGCAGTCTCAGTGCTGCTGCAGTCTTTCCGAAAATGACGAGACCTGTAGTATTCCTGTCGATCCTGTTCACAGGTGACGGAACGAAAGTCTTTTCTTTAGCCGGATCGTATTCGCCTTTTTCCTGAAGATAACCGCAGACCTGATTCACCAGAGTATTCTTCTTCTCATGTGCATCACCGTGAGTCAACAGGCCCTTAGGCTTATCGACGATCAGCACATTCTCGTCCTCGTATGCTATTTTGAACTGCCTCTTGGCAGCTTTTTTCTTGATCGGTGCAGTCAGTTCTGCCAGTTTTTCTTCCGTCATGTAAAGGGCAAGTTCATCGCCTTCCTTCAGCTGAGTATCCTCCTTGGCTCTCTTACCATTGACCTTGATATCCTTTCGGATCATCTTGTAAATGGCACTTAAGGATGCCCTTTTCATATACTTTTTAAGAAATCTGTCCAGTCTCTGATCTGCTTCATTAGATGTTATAGTTAATTTTATCATATCGTTCATTATACAACAGATATTGGTATAAGTTCAATTCCATATCCTCTATTGTGAAGAATTTTTCATCAAAGTTTTCGTTAAAAATAAGTGTATATGGTTTGAGAAAAAGTTCGAAATATGTTAAAGTATATATGTATGTGCAATATGCACTCAAAAGGAGTATGAAAGATGAAGAAAATCAAAGATTTTTTCTATGACAAAAACGATATAATCATAGTACTGCTGATAGTGGCTGCTGCTGCTTTCCTTATTTACAACAGGATCGATGCTATCATGGATTATCCTGCCAAGTACGCCGACGAAATGGAAAAGGCTACCACACAGCAAGTCGTAGAAACTACAGAAGTTCCTGAAGTTACAGAGCCTTCACAGGCTGAGGAGCCTTCAGAAGCAGACGATGCGTCAACTGACTCTTCAGACGAAGAGAATTAATACACCTACAACTATTTTTTATTCAAAAGGAGGCTGTCATGGCTTTAGTTACAACAAAATCAATGTTTGAAAAAGCTCTCAAAAGCGATTATGCAGTAGGAGCATTCAATGTCAACAATATGGAAATCATCCAGGGTATCGTTGAAGCTGCCCAGGAAGAAAACGCACCACTGATCCTTCAGGTATCAGCAGGCGCAAGAAAATATGCGAAGCCTGCATATCTTCTGAAGCTGGTTGAAGCTGCTATCCTGGACACAGGTCTGGATATCGCTCTTCATCTCGACCACGGTGAAGATTTCGATATCTGCAAGAAGTGCGTAGACGATGGTTTCACATCAGTAATGATCGACGGATCAAAGTATCCACTGGAAGAAAACATCAGACTGACTAAAGAAGTTGTAGATTATGCACATGCTCATGGTGCAGTTGTAGAAGCTGAACTGGGTAAGCTGGCAGGAATCGAAGACAATATCAAAGTAGACGCTAAGAACGCTACATTCACAGTTCCTGAAGAAGCTGCTGAATTCGTTGCTAAGACAGGTGTTGACTCACTAGCTATCGCTATCGGAACAAGCCACGGCGCATTCAAGTTCAAGGGCGACCCTTACCTCGATTTCGAAAGACTTCAGGAAATCCATAAGCTGATCCCTGATACACCGCTGGTACTCCACGGAGCATCAACAGTACTTCCTGAATTCGTAGCTAAATGCAACGAATACGGCGGAAATATCCCGGGAGCTCAGGGCGTGCCTGAAGAAATGATCAGAGAATCCACTAATTACGGTATCTGTAAGGTAAATATCGATACAGACTTGAGACTGGCTATGACTGCTGAAATCAGAAAACATCTGATCGAACATCCGGCTGATTTCGACCCTAGAAAGTACCTTGCTCCTGCAAGAGATGCTATCAGAGGAATGGTTCAGCATAAGATCAAGAACGTGCTCAACGCTTCAAACCAGAGATAGTTTGAAAAACACATATGATACAAAAACTAAAAGAGCTGACGCCGCAAGGCATCAGCTCTTGTTTTTTTATTTCTTAGCTGCAGTCAGCATATCGTTCTTCAGCTTCCACAGATCGTATGAAAGGTCTACGTAGTAAGTCTGAGGATTTTCGAATCTCTTCATTTCATCCCAGATGGAGTTCAGTTCTTTCTGGCAATATGCCTTGATCTCATCGATAGATGGGCTGTCGTAAACGCACTTGCCTTTATCGAAGATCTGAACACGCATATTCTTAGCGTAGAAGTTATCTACTTTCTTTCTCTTCCATACTGCGCTCGGGTCAAATATCTCATATCCGTCTTCTTCAGGGATCACTTCGCTGTCGAGAGTTATAACGTCTGCCAGCATCCTGTTATCGTCTTTATCATATAATCTGTACAGTGACTTGAATCCCGGATTTGTGATCTTTTCGATATTTTCACTTACCTTGATCTTAGGGATCATCTGGCCGTCTTTTTCGAGAGCAGACAGCTTGTAAACTCCGCCGAATACAGGCTGTGAACTTGCTGTTACAAGTCTTTCGCCTACGCCGAATGAATCGATGCATGCACCTTCATTGATAACATCTCTGATGATGTATTCGTCCAGAGAGTTTGATACTACGATAGAACATTCCTGCAGTCCTGCATCGTCCAGCATCTTTCTCGCTTTCTTAGTCAGATATGCAATGTCACCGCTGTCTATTCTTATTCCCATCTTAGCAGGTTTCATTTCCTTGAACACCTTGATAGCTGTAGGAACGCCTGACTTGAGAACATCGTATGTATCTACGAGAAGCGTGCAGTTGGTAGGATATATCTCTGCATACTTCTTGAAAGCTTCGTACTCATCATCGTACATCTGTACCCAGCTATGAGCCATGGTTCCCAGTGCAGGGATACCGAAATCTCTGTCAGCAACTGTACATGCAGTGCCGGCACATCCTCCGATGTAAGACGCTCTGGCTCCGTAAATAGCAGCAGCTGTACTATGTGATCTTCTTGTACCGAATTCCATTACAGGTCTTCCGGCTGCAGACCTTACGATCCTGCTTGCTTTAGTAGCGATAAGGCTCTGATGGTTGATCAGAAGCAGTATCATAGTTTCTACGAACTGTGCCTGCATAACAGGTCCTCTTACTGTGATCAGCGGCTCGTGAGGGAATACGATGCTTCCTTCAGGTACAGCCCATACATCACACTTGAATTCGAAATTGGCGAGATACTCGAGGAACTCCTCGTTAAATAATTTCTTGCTTCTCAGGTATTCGATATCTTCGTCTGTGAACTCAAGATTTTTCAAATACTCTATAACCTGCTCCAGCCCCGCGAAGATCGCATAACCGCCGCCATCAGGGATCTTTCTGAAAAACATATCGAAATACGCTATGTCGTCAGCCATTCCCGAACTGTGATATCCATTGGCCATCGTGATCTCATAAAAGTCAGTGAGCATGGTCAGGTTAAGTTTTTCAATCATTTCTACATCCTCCATGTTAAGAGCGATACGTTATCCTTATTATTTTAACACTTTTTTCAAGAATTCGCCAGTATAAGTTCCCTCAGCTGCAGCCACCTCTTCCGGCGTTCCTTCTGCTATGATGTTACCGCCTCTGAATCCTCCGTCAGGTCCCAGATCGATGATATGATCGGCACGCTTGATAACGTCCAGATTATGCTCTATAACGACTACGGTATTGCCCGCATCCACCAGTTTATCAAGCACATGTAGCAGCTTGTCCACATCTGCAAAATGCAGTCCCGTAGTAGGCTCATCGAGGATATATAAGGTCTTGCCTGTGCTCTTCTTACTGAGTTCAGATGCCAGCTTGATTCTCTGGGCTTCCCCTCCTGAGAGCTGAGTGCTCGGCTGTCCCAGCTTGATATATCCTAGCCCTACTTCTTCCAAAGTAGTCAGCTGTCTGGCTATGCTAGGGATATTCTTGAAGAATTCCAGTGCTTCCGTAACGTTCATATCAAGAACATCGAATATGCTCTTGCCTTTGTACTTGACTTCAAGAGTTTCCCTGTTATATCTCTTTCCTTTGCAGACTTCACAAGGGACATAAACATCAGGCAGGAAGTGCATTTCTATCTTGATGATACCATCACCGCTGCATGCCTCGCATCTGCCGCCCTTTACATTGAAGCTGAAACGGCCTTTGCCGAATCCTCTCATCTTCGCCTCAGGAAGCTGAGCGAAAAGGTCTCTTATATGGGTAAAAACTCCTGTATATGTGGCAGGATTCGATCTCGGAGTCCTGCCTATAGGCGCCTGATTGATGTCTATTATTTTATCGATGTGCTCAAGACCCTTGATCTTCTTATGCTTGCCCGGCTTATCCTTGCTGCCGTACATCTCTGCAGCGACCGCCTTATAAAGTATCTCGTTGATAAGACTGCTCTTGCCGGAGCCTGATACTCCTGTAACACAAACCATCTTACCGAGAGGTACCTTCACGTCTATATCCTTGAGATTGTTCTCTGCAGCACCCTTTATCTCTATAAACTTGCCGTTGCCTTCGCGTCTCGAAGCAGGCACTTCTATCTTTTTCTTACCGCTGAGATACTGACCTGTAATGGACTCAGGGCATGCCATAATGTCCTCAACCGTACCCTGTGCCACCAGCTCGCCACCATGTATCCCTGCTGCAGGCCCTATATCTACTATGTGGTCAGCAGCATACATAGTGTCTTCGTCGTGTTCTACTACTACGAGAGTATTGCCGATATCAGTCAGATGTCTCAGTGCTTCAAGCAGTTTCTCGTTATCCTTCTGATGAAGTCCGATACTAGGCTCGTCCAGGATATAAAGTACTCCTACAAGACCTGATCCTATCTGAGTAGCCAGTCTTATTCTCTGTGATTCTCCTCCTGACAAAGTAGCTGCCGCTCTGGAAAGATTCAGATAATCAAGACCAACGTTTGCAAGGAAAGTAAGCCTTCCTTTTATTTCTTTCAGGATCTCTTCTGCGATTTTTTGATGTGTCGGCGAAAGTTCCAGTTCGTCCACAAACTTGATGGCATCGATCACAGACATATCGCAGAACTCCATGATGTTCTTGCCGCCGACTGTAACGGCCAGAAGTTCAGGCTTCAGCTTGTTGCCGTTACATACATTACATGTATCGATGGCCATGTATTTTTCCATTTTTTCCTTGATCCATTCGGATCCTGTTTCTCTGTATCTTCTCTGAAGATTCGGGATCAGTCCTTCGAATGTATGCTTCCTGTGCTGCACCATACCGCTTCTGTTAGTATAGTCATATACCAGCTCTTCGTCGCCTGTACCATAGAGCAGCACTTCCTTGAACTTCTTAGGAAGATCCTTGTACGGCAGATATATGTCTGCATCGTACTTGTCTGCCAGAGCCTTTATCACCTGCCAATAAAAGCTGGTATGCTCCATCGTAGCGAATATATTGCTGAGAGCCTTGTCCACGATGCTGAGGCTTTGGTCAGGTATGAGCAGGTCAGGATCGATCGACTGAATGAATCCAAGTCCGTTACATTCGGGACATGCACCCATCGGATTGTTGAATGAGAACATCCTCGGCTCCAGCTCTTCGATGCTGACCCCGTGATCCGGGCATGCTAAAGAAGTGCTGAACGTTTTCTCGAAGATATCTCCATTATCGACGATGACCTGCACCAGGCCTTCGCCGTGAGCAATGGCCAGCTCGCATGCTTCTGCCAGTCTGCTCTGCACACCGTCCTTCACCTTGACTCTGTCCACCACGATCTCTATAGTATGTTTGAACGTCTTTTCCAGCTTTATCTCGTCTGTGTCCAGCAGCTTCATTTCGCCGTCGACGCGGACTCTCGTGAATCCTTCCTTCCGGATCCTCTCGAGTATCTTCTCATGCTGTCCTTTTCTCTGTCTGATAACAGGTGCCAGTATGGTCAGTTTAGTTCCTTCGCCTTCCAGCATCAGAAGCTCTACGATCTGGTCGATAGTCTGGCTGGTGATCTCTCTGCCGCATACGGGACAGTGAGGTATTCCGATACGGGCATACATCAGTCTCAGATAATCGTAGATCTCAGTTACCGTTCCTACTGTGGAGCGAGGATTTTTGTTAGTTGTCTTCTGGTCGATGGAAATGGCCGGTGAAAGACCTTCGATATAATCTACGTTCGGTTTTTCCATCTGTCCCAGGAACTGTCTCGCATATGAAGACAGGGACTCCATGTATTTTCTCTGACCTTCCGCATAGATGGTATCAAAAGCCAGGGACGATTTTCCCGATCCGGAAAGTCCCGTCAGCACCACCATCTTATCTCGCGGGATGGTCACATCTATGCCTTTGAGATTGTTCTCTTTAGCTCCTTTGATTACTATGTCTTTTGCCATTAGTTTTCCTTTTCCCCTTTATATTTTTGCTTTGTACTCAAAAATGATATCTCTAAGCTGTGCGGCGCGCTCGAACTGGAGATCTGAAGCTGCCTGCTTCATTTCCTTTTCCAGCTTCTTCACGTAATCTGTCAGCTCCTTCTTCGTCATTTCCAAAGGTCGCTTGCCTTCGTATTCGGCAGGATCTTCCGCCACCTTAGTAGCTTCGATGACGCTTCTTACTGCCTTCTTTACGCTCTGCGGTGTGATGCCGTTGACTTTGTTATATTCATCCTGGATCTTACGTCTTCTCTCGGTCTCATCCATAGCTGCTTTCATGGCTGGGCTGATGCCGTCGCAGTACATTATTACCTTACTGTCTACATTTCTTGCCGCTCGGCCGATAGTCTGGATGAGAGAGGTTTCAGTTCTCAGGAAGCCTTCCTTGTCTGCATCGAGGATAGCGACAAGTGAAACTTCAGGGATATCCAGACCTTCTCTCAGCAGGTTGATACCTACCAGCACATCAAAGACGCCGAGACGCAGATCTCTTATGATCTCCATACGCTCCAGCGTATCTATCTCAGAATGGAGATATCTGACCTTTATACCTACACTCTTCAGGTAATCTGTCAGGCTCTCTGCCATCTTTTTAGTGAGAGTTGTCACGAGAGTTCTCTCGCCACGTTCTGTAACCTTATTGATCTCTCCGATGAGATGGTCCATCTGACCTTCCGTAGGATGAAGCTCGATGATAGGATCCAGCAGCCCTGTTGGTCTGATGATCTGTTCAGCAGAAACACCACCGCTCTCTTCTCTCTCATAAGGAGCAGGTGTAGCACTGACATATACGATCTGGTTAACGAGATCATTGAATTCTTCAAACTTCAACGGTCTGTTGTCCAGTGCCGAAGGAAGTCTGAATCCGTAATCCACCAGCGACTGTTTTCTCGATCTGTCTCCCGCATACATCGCTCTCAGCTGAGGCAACATAGCGTGAGATTCATCTATGATTATGAGAAAATCGTCCGGTATATAGTCTATGAGTGTATATGGTCTTGACCCCGGCTCCAGACCTGTGATATGTCTGGAGTAGTTTTCGATACCTTTACAAGTGCCAATCTCACGAAGCATCTCGATATCGTACCTCGTCCTCTGCTCTATACGCTGAGCTTCGATAAGCTTGCCGCGATCCTGGAACCATTTGATACGTTCGGTAAGCTCTTCACTGATAGTCTCAGTGGCCCTTTCTATATTTTCCTTGCTGGTTACATAGTGAGAGGCCGGATAGATAGCCACGTGATTACGCAGTCCTACTATTTCTCCCGTTATAGGGTTTATCTCTTTTATAGTTTCTATCTCATCACCGAACATCTCGATGCGGACAGCGTTTTCAGCCCCTGCAGGGAATATGTCGAGAACATCCCCTCTGACTCTGAAATTACCGCGATCCAGCACCATGTCGTTACGAGTATACTGGATGTCAACAAGCTTTCTCAAGATCTCCTGTCGATCCTTTTCCATCCCGGGGCGAAGAGAAATGACTTGATTTTCGTAGTCAATAGGACTTCCCAGCCCGTATATGCAAGACACGCTGGCAACTATGATAACGTCCTTCCTCTCGGAAAGAGCGGCTGTCGCCGAGTGCCTTAATTTTTCTATCTCAGCATTGATATCCGAATCCTTTTCTATATATGTGTCAGTAGAGGCTACGTACGCTTCCGGCTGGTAATAGTCGTAGTAACTTACAAAATACTCTACTGCATTCTCAGGGAAGAACTCCTTGAATTCTCCGTGAAGCTGTGCAGCAAGCGTCTTATTATGTGAAATTACCAGGGTAGGCTTCTGGACACGCTCGATGATATTGGCCATGGTAAACGTCTTACCTGAGCCTGTTACTCCCATCAATGTCTGAGCTCGCTTCCCTTGCAATATCCCGTCTGCGATCTTTTCTACAGCTTGCGGCTGGTCTCCCATCAGCTTGTAATCTGATACTACGCGGAATTCAGGCATGTACGTGTCCTCCTTTCTGTTTGTTCGATACAACTATCATTTTAACCATAATAGTATATCATATTAGCCGGAGCGACGCAAACAAATGTTCTGAATCAAAAAAGAGGCTTTCAGCCTCTTCTCATTTGTCTAATAATTATTTTTCTGCTTCTTCAAGATATTTTGCAGCTTCTTCGATGTCTTCTTCCGCGAAAATCTTGAAGCCTGCATTTCTTAAATACTCTACAGCCAGACCCTGTCCCGGGATCTTAGTATCAGTAAAGGTTCCGTCGTAAATGAACTTACTGCCGCATGATGGGCTATCCTGTTTCATCAGGCAGAACACAACATCATTTTCTTTTGCCAGTCTTAATGCTTCTTCAGCTCCGGCAGTATATTCAGCAGTAACGTCAGGTCCTGTACAAGCGATCACCTTATCACCCACTCTCTGAGAGTCAGGACGCGGAGTCGGCAGTCCGCCGAAAACTTCGGGACAGATAGGTATCAGTCTTCCTTCTTCTTTCCACTTGAGGAAAATCGGATGCGTTTCTGATACATCTCCGGCATCATAACGAACTATCCTTCCTCCATAAAGGCATTCACTTACCAGTATCTTTTTCATTTTCGTTTCTCCTTTCTGTTGCTTTAATTAAGACTTTATTCAGTCATCAACATCTCTTCCGCCGCCCTCTCCGCATGAAGCACAGCTGTATCGAAAAGAGGCAGGCTGCTATAATCAGAGTCTATCATTAGCCCCAGCTCTGTGCACCCAAGGATCACACCCTGTGCGCCTTGTCGGGCGAATTCGTCTATAACACCTATAAATAAACTCTTCGTTTCGTCGCTCACGTTACCAACAACTGCTTCGGTAAATATCGCCTTATGTATCAGGTCGACTTTTTCCGGTTCCGGAACGATGACAGAGATCCCTGCAGCTTCCAGCTTTTCCTTCAGGAAATCGCCTTCCAGCGTGTATCTGGTACCGAGAAGTCCGATGCTAAGAACACCTGCCCTTTGCACAGCTCCTACAGTAGGATCCGCTATATGCAGCACAGGAACGTTTACCGACGACGCCACCTCATCATAGACTTTATGCACCGTATTGGATGCTATGACGATGAAATCGGCTCCCGCACTTTCCAATTCACGAGCTGTCTCAGTCAGAATATATGCCACAGCATCCCAGCGATCGTTATCCTGAAGCCATTCTATCTCAGCAAGATCAAGGCTTCTTATGATCATGTCTGCAGAACTGCTTCCGCCCAGAGTCGTCCCGACCTTTTCGTTTATTATCTTGTAATAGGTGACTGTGCTTTCCCAGCTCATGCCGCCTATCAATCCTAATTTCTTCATATCCTATCTCTCCGGAACTATTTCAAGCCAGTAACCGTCAGGATCCTTGATGAAATATATGCCCATTTCAGGATTTTCGAAACAGATACATCCCATTTCTTCGTGAAGCTTATGTGCTGCCTCGTAGTCATCGGTATGGAATGCTAAATGAAATTCTTCATCACCCAGGCTGTATGGGTCTTTCCTGTCGCGAAGCCATGTCAGCTCCAGCTGAAAGTCAGTAGTATCGTTGCCTATGAATACGATAGCATAAGAGCCGTCTTCCGCATTGATACGGCTTACAGGCTTGAGACCGAGAGCTTTATCGTAGAACTCCAGAGACTTTTCAAGATCCAGCACGTTATAATTCTCATGATACATTTTGAATTTCATTATTTTTTCCTTTCATCTACAATAACTTACGCATTGTCCTGCATACTATATTAGCAGGCTTTATTCTCAATGCTTCATCGAATTCAAGTTTAGCATCCTGATAATTACCATTCAACAGGTGATTCATAGCTTTCCCATAATGTGCTTCATAACATGCGCTGCATGGGTAATCTTTGCATGTCGGAACTGATAATGCTTTATTGAACATATCAACTGCCGCTCCATTTTCACCACACAGCATTTTAAGAAATGCATACTGACACATGAAATACGGAACTGTCATAGCCTCTATTTCTCCGATTTCTTTATGAAGGACTTCCAGGCCTTGTCTTGCGACCATTTCTGCATCACCCTTAGCTCCGCACAGATGTGATGCTAAAGCACACCACATGTAATTCTCAACTTCATCAGGCTCCTTCTTCACAAGTTTCTTGAACATCTTTGCAGCCTTTTTAAAATTCATGTGGAGCATCTCATGGATACCGCAAAGCCTTTCGCCTTCTCTTGATGCTATGCTTTCTGCAACACTTTCTGCCTGCAAAGCCTTGCCTGCCTCAGTGAGCAGCCATGCATTCATGATCACATAATCATCATCGAAGAGCTTATTGATATCAAAGATCTTGCTGTAACGTTTCAATGTTTCCTTCGCACCATTGAAATCACCCATATACATCTGTATCTTATACAGCATCATGTGATGGTCCGCTATCCTGCTTGTTTCACATGCTATATCGAGAGTATCGACAGCCTCATCATATCTGCCAAGTTTGCACATACATAATGCAAGCTTATCGTAGCATGGAATGTCTGAAGATGTTTTATTCTTTAGCTTTTCCTCGTACCCCTTATATGCCTCCTCATATTCTCCCAGCATCAATGCTATATCTGCGCGGGTGTCCAATACGTCGTTTTTATCTCCGCCCATCTGTTCATACTTATTCAAGTCACTCATGCATTGTTCTGTTTTACCTATATCATATCCACTTTCTGCTCTCAGTAAATAACCTTCAGGTTTATCCGTATATTCCACCAGTTTGTTGCTCATATCCCATATTTTTCTGGAATCTCCTGCTTCGATATACACATTGAGCAATCCTAACAATGCATTAGTATTGAACGGTTCTGCTTTTAACGCCATACGGTAGCAATGTTCGATATTCTCTTCCATATACTCCGTCATTTCATGGAACTCAGCAAGATATATCCAGAGTTCCGCAGCTTTTGGATAGCGCTCCAAAACACCCTGCATCTCCTTGATCATCGCTCCCACTCTACCATTAGTTTCTGCAACCATCAGAAAATATCTGACATACAGATCATAAAGCAGCTGTTCAGGGAAAAGGTCTTCTTTATATTCATCTATCAGCTTCTTGTATGTTTCACGAGCCTCCTTGAACTCCCCATTCATTTCAAGGATAAGCCCATTGAAATATCTTATTTCATAGAATGACAGATTCTCCTTAACGATATTCATCGCCTGTTTTACTTCTTTGTCATCCTTCAATTCAACTGCACATTCCACTATATGAAAAGCGGCTCTTCCTAATTCCGGGATCTCTGAGTACACTTGCATGAAAAGAGCAAGAGCTTTCTCATGTTTCTCAAGCTTCATGCTACACATTGCCAGGTCATATGTATAGAAGAAATTCCCGGAAGATTCGTATCTAAGTTTGCTAAGCAGAGTCGATGCTGACTTGAATTTCCCTGTAGTCATGTACATACCGGCAAGATTATACTTCTGTATGATCGTGCTTTCAGGCCTGCTGCATATGTTTTCCATTATTTCATAAGCATCTGCTATTCGTCCTTGTTCGAATAAAAGTCTCGCCTTTATTTCTCTTATTTTCAGCCTGCCGGCAGAAGTGATCTTCTTTTTACCATCATATACCATATCTATGATTTTCTGCGCTTGCTCAAAATCACCGGTCTCAAAGCATGCTTCTGCCATATCGATGGTCCAGCTTTCATCCTCGAAAGCTTTTTTCCAGCTCAAATCAGCCAGCTTCTTCACACTTTCGAAGTCCCCATAAGATTTATACATTTCTTTCAGGAGAATAAACTCACCTTCAGACAGCTGCTGTGTCTCACCTTTTTCCATTATTACCTTGCCCAGCTCCGTAAGAAACATCTGCTTGATAGGCATGACCACATGTCCATATCCGGCTTCTTCAAACTTATCAGCTGCAAAAAGCGCGTCTGCTTCTTTTCCGCTTTCCCATTTGCTTCTTAGGTATTCTGCAACTAAGGCAGGATCAAAATTAGAACCACGTTCCTCCATGGCCTTCTCATAACAGGCTTCGGCCATTTCATACAAGCCTTTCCTTGAAAAAAGGAAACCCTGACTCATATATTTATGGTAACAATCCTCAATGCTGTTCAAACTATCTGCAGCCGCCTGCCACTCCCCGCAAAGCACATAATACTCACTATCCAGGAATGCCAGGTATGGATGGTATATGCCCATATCTTTCAAATCATCAAGTCTGCTTCGGTATTCTGCAGCTTCTTCCGTACTATAGTTAAAAAACATTTCACGGAACTCATAGATGAAGCTATCATAATTCTTATCTTCATCATATCCCTCAAACAAGTCAAACGGAGGAAATTCTCTATTCTCTAAAAGATATCTGCAGTATGTTTCCATCGCTTCATATCCGATGGTTTTTTCATACTTCTCCCTGTCACGGGCGAAATGAAAAGTATCTTCTATCACCTTTACGATTTCCTGCGAAATATTACCGTATTGGACCATGTAACCCAAAAGCTGTTTGCCAATACTCTCATACATTTTTTCATTAGCAAGCTCAGGCCTCCTGAAGAAATATATCCATTCATTGATATCATTTCTGCGACCAAATTCACCGTATATTTTATAAAGATGATCCATAGGCTCCAGACTATATTTTAAGCCTGTAATTCCATTATTCTCCATTACCCACCTCCATACTTACTTTTTCCAATACATATATGGCAATATCATTGCGTCCGGCTCGTTGCCCTCAAGTACCAGCATAGGGTACTTTCTGCCGATCACCTTCTTTTTAGGAAGATGATCCCTCTGTACCACTACAGTCGTAAAATATACCTCTCTGCCCTCAGTAATATCCCTCGGCAGCTTATAACAAAATATCCTCTCGTATTCATCTGTGATCAGATCAGCCAATCTCTGTATGCTGGGATGAAAACCAACATATCCTTTCGTACTGAACAACGCATCAGCAAGCATTATCAGCTCATCCTGATGCTCCCAATAATACTTATCTGTTGAGTATATGAAGTTTGCAGGGCAATCATCGTCACCTTTCTTAAACAGAAGCACATTAGCCTGAACCAATGCTCCGAATGCGATCTTCCCCTCTTTATAAAACCTTCTCTGTAAAAAAGGATCATATAAATCGAAAAGTTTATCAGGCATTTCCGCGTACTGACCGTTCCTGTCATATTCGGGGAGCAGCCAATCCGGACATTTCATATAGCTTGCCTTTGACGGCTTGCTGTTATTGTCAAAACTGTCATTTATTTTTACTATATCAAATTCTTCATGTTCTTTTTTCTTGAAAAAACCCATATTTTCTCCTTTCATCAAGAATTAAATTTTATTCTGTTCTTCTTCTTCCAAAGAGCACTGCTGCGGCTCCGCCGAGGGCTGCAAGCATTACCGCAGCTGCCGCTGCTAACGATGTCTTATCGCCTGTATCGGTTCCGTCATCAGATCCGCCGGCATCTTCGTCCGGCTTACTTCCATCATCTTCCGGAGCTCCCGGTCCGGCAGGGTCATCAGGATCATTTGGTCCGCCGGGATCGTTCGAATCATCTTCGATTTCCTTCCAGCCTGCATGCAATGTTAGTACACCATTATGCTCACTCACATCAAACCATTTATCTTCAACTTTATGCTTAAGTTCGGCATCAAGATACCAGCCTGTGAACTCGTAGCCTTCTCTGGAGGCGTCTCTCAGTAGGATATACTTCGAGCCTTCTGCATATCTTACAGGATTGAGGTTGTGATTGATGCCGCCGTTCAATTCATATACGATGTCGTATGATTCATTTACTGTAAGCTGTATGCTGTTGGAAACAGCTGCCCTGTATGTACCGCTCTGTTTCTTTACAAGTGCGGTGATCTCATAAGAACCTACTTCCACATTTTCAAAGCTGATGTCAACTTTTCCTTCTTCATCTGTTGTACCGGATAAGTAAGCTATACACTTACCGTCCTGTTCCTTATCCATCAGAGCGAAGTAAACAGTTTCATTTGCTATAGCTCTGCCTGACTGATCCTTAAGGACTGCTGAAACCTTGACGTCATCTCCTGCACCTGCCAGCAATTCGTCATCTGATGTCTGAACATTCCTTGAGGCCTCTATATTCAATGTTCTGTCAGCGGCAGTGACCTTGTCTCCCACATGCAGTGTTGCACTGTTGCTGACAGTTTCTACATAATCGAGTTTTCCGGATTGATGTTCTGCTACGATACATCTATATACATTGCCATCCAGATCATCTACATCTTCTGCTATGATCGTTCCTTCAGGCGATGCATATGCTGCATTGAATTCTGCAGTTTTTCCAATCGTATCATCGGATGCAACATTGATATCGCTCCAGCTGATGCCATAATCTTCTTCTGTAAGCTTCTGCCACTGGTAAGAGATCGTGTTACCTTCAGTGCGCGCCTTTGCTTCTATGTTAAAGAGCGCCTTTTCACCTACCTTGGCATAGCAGTCTACCGGATGTGTGATTATTGCAGGCTCACTTCCGCTCTTGGTTGTTGCTGCCACCGGTGCACTCTTGACACTTCTTAAGGATGCATCCTTATCGTAGCTTTCTATTCTGAAATAATAATCTGAATCCGCGTTAAGGCCTGTGACAATGTGTGTAGTTTCACTGCCTTCTACTGTGCCGTCAAGTGGATAATAATTCTTATCATCCTTAGAGTAATAGAATTTATAGTAATCCGGTGCTCTCTTACCTATAGGGTTCGTCCATTCAAGGACTGCACTGTCAGATGTCACTCCCAAAACATGCAGATTTGTCGGAACAGCCGGTGGTGCTGCATCATCCAGCATGGACACTGTAGGTCCGATAATGATAGTCTTATCCGGCAGCATCTCATCAGTACCTTCGATTTCAAGTTCCTGATCGAATCCTTCAAGATCAGCATTCCACTTCACAAGACCTGCACTGTATTCATATCCATATCCCTCAGCTTCTGAAGGAAGGTTTGCAAAGGCGCCCGAATATGTAATACCTGTAGATTCTGTCGATATCCATGTTGTGCCGCCTGTTACCTGTGCATCTACGGTAAGGCCCACGCTTCCTGTAGCGGAAACGATGGAAAAGCAATCTACACCACCGATCACTTTACCCATTACGCTTGTCTTGAGTCCTGCAACAAAACCATTGGATTCTGAGTTGCTGCTGGTAGTCTCGATACTCAGCGTTTCCACAGATTTATCCTTATTTGTCTGTGCATGTACTTCGCCTACGTAGTAATAATCCTTTCCTTCTTCTCCTTCAAGTGAGCTGATATCTTGCGGTTTTCCTGCATAGCTGCTCGGATCTCCTGTCTTAGCACCTGCGTATATTTCTTCCAAGTCAATGAGAGGCAGCTTGTCCTGACTATTGCCGGAAGCTTCTGCCATGGCATTGAACTCTTCTATGACATCGTTATATGTATCTATAGGCAGGTCTGTAATAACGGGTTCGAAAGTAGTAGTACATGCCAGCGGAGCAACCAGTTCCGGGATAGTTCCGCTCTTTCCTGCAGCTTGTTCTTCTTTCGTCGCTTCATGCTCAGGCATTATAACATCGTATTCATATGTAACTACAGGCATCACCATAAGTGCTGCCGAATCCTGCCCTGCACCTGCAGACCATGTGATGCCTTTTGACAGCGACTTGGATTCAGTATTTTCATAAGCATAGCTTCCAACAGGTCCGACATCTATACCTGCACCTACACCATTACCAAATGATGTGATTTCTCCGCTTATATTGACAGTTACGCCCACATCAACACCTGCTGTCACTGTCGTTCCGTCTTCCTTTGATTTCGTTATACCGAAATCAGTCTGACCCCTGGCATTCCATATGTCGCCGTAATCCATCTCCTGCCAGTACGGCATACTCAACAGTATGCCGTAAACTACAGGGTTGGACCAACCGACAGTCTTACCTTTGTACTTTATCATGGAAGTATCCTGGTCCACATTGACAGGACACATGGAAACTATAGTACCGTCATCTTCTTCAGTATCATCGATATAATTATCTTTTACGATATCTGTAGCGACATTGCCGCTTTCACCCGGATGTCCCCATCTGATGTCCACATCGACATCACCTGAACCATGTGTTGTATAGAACACTACTTCTTCATTTCCCGGTTTATCAGATACGAATGTGCCTGAAGCACCAATGTTTATGGCAGCATTGCTGAGGCCCGACATATTTTCGGACGTATTCTGCTTGAATGTACCATTCTTGATTTTTTCATTTACGGAATTACCGCTGCCAATGAAGAAATCCAGATAAGTTCCTTCCAGGAACACTGTATCTGCCGCTGCCTGCATACGGTACTTACCTGCAGCCATCGCAACAGGAGCATCCATTTCCCTGCTATGATCCAGATCTATACCAATGGTCGTCTGAGGCTTATTCCATGCCAGCTTATATGCTCCGTCTTCATACAGAAGCACATTCACCAAATACTCACTGTCAGAGATCGTACCTCGGTCGTCGCCCCTTGTGCTGTATCCTGTATTTTTAAATCCTCCGACAACCAGCTCATCTGTTCCGTCTCCATTCAGGTCTGCATTGACAGTTGCCTGCATTTTAAAACGGTAAGCATTGTTGTCATATTTAAGGTCGGTATTGAATTCGATTTTCTTATTTCCATTTTGGAAAGATACTACTGCAAGTGCACCATTATCGTTATATGTATTTCTCTCATAATAAGGAAGTGTTGCTGCAATAACAAGGTCATCTCTTCCTGCGATCTTTGTTGTGTTCAGATGTGCATAAGGAAAATACTTATCATATTCAATACCAAAACGATCGCCTAATTCTTTCAGAGACAGTGTCTTCTCAAGGGTCAAACTGTATCCATCTCCTGATTGCTTCGGCTGGTAAATTTCTATCTTTGCCCATTCATCATCTACAGAGTTTGCAGGAACATAAACAGCGACTTCATTATAGTTGTCACTGTCATAATCACCTACTGCCATTCCTGTGTAAGCCTGCTGTTCAGGCACATCAACATACCACGCCCAGTGCGCATCGGACAGATACTTATTCTTGCACTCTGTTCTCACCCATGATGATCCGTCGGATTTTAGTGTGTAAGTATTCAGCATCTGATACGTATCATCTTCATAAAAAGCTCCGTCTTCATCAAGGTAAATACGATTTTCTATCAATATCTGCTGACGTGAGTCCGCACCCTCTTCTGTCATATCCCCCGGAGTCAATGCGATAGTACTGATAGCATGTGTGTACATATCTTCGTTCTGATCTTCGCCATAATATGTATTGATACCGCCGTAATTGGTATTCCACATGGTATCTATATTAAACCCGGAATCCTTAGATGCATTTTCCATCACCGCAAACTGACCGTCATAATTATTAGTACGATTCATGTACCCGAGGAAAAGTTCACTTAGCACAGAAGGCTCATATCCGTCAAGCGGATTGTCTGTATTATTCGGATCAAATGCATCGATATCCTTCGAGTTCAGATCTACACCGAACAGCTTCTTATACTGAGCATCTGTCATGTAGTTGTTCTGTTCTGTATCTACGGCACCTTCCAGTTTTTCCACTTCGTACGGATCTTCTGATGCCGCTGCAGCAGCAGGTGCATACATCAAAGCTCCGGACACCCCGGAAACCGTCATGACTAATGTTGTGATCACTGCTAAAAATTTCTTTTTCATAACTCTACCTCGACTCTGATCAAATAGTATAATTTATTATACATTATTACCAACGCTATTAACAGTAAAATTATCATTAAATTCTGACATTTTTATTCTATCCGGATAAGAAAAAAAGACCGAATCAACTTCGGTCTTTTATGATCAATGTTCTTTTGTTATAGACGGTATCAGACTTCCCAGATATGCCGCCGCAGACAGCGGTATTATCACTGTCACAGGGAAGCAAAGAAGCAGTACTCCTATAACCATTACAGGCTTTCTCATTATGTATCCGCAAAGTGTTGCCGCAGCAACCGCCACTGCGAATACAGGCTCGATGCCTATGATCATTGCCATGGCATATCCCAGAGATACTCCCGAGAATATGATAGGGAATATGGATCCGCCCTTCCATCCCAGGTTGATACAGAGATTCACCAGCACCAGTTTCATCAAGGTAGTCAGTATCAGATCTACAGCTGATTCATCCTGCCAAACCACCATCAGCTCACCCATCTGATGTTCTCCCGAGAACATTGTCCATGGGAATGCCAGCCCGATGATCGCCAGGCAAAGTCCAGCCAGCATGCAGCTTATCACTCTGTGGTTTATCAGCTTGTTTCCTATCATCAGCGTGATCTTGTTCACCACTGCATAGATGATTCCTGCAATAAGTCCCGCAGCAAATACTGCCAGGAACCATTTCCAATCATCAACTGCGATGTCCACGTCTCTTCCGAATCTAGGTATGCCGCTACCTCCTCCAAAGATGGTTCCCAGAAGGTACATAGCACCAAGACCGCCTGCAACTGCCATGATGTATACAAGCTTTTTGAGGTTCTTGAGAGTCGCCTTTTCCTTCTCAGTCAATTCTTCGTCGGATTCTTTCGCCTCTTCACTTTCATAATTGAATGCGATACCTACGAAAGGGGATGCGAAGATAACTCCCAATGTAGCGGCCATTCCGGCTTCAGCCATCTCACGGATCTCACGGCCCTTGTATTTCAGCTTATCTCCTACCCAGCAGCACAATCCTACGATGATACCTGTAAGACCTGCTTCGGGACCGAGGCATCCACCGAATATCAACGGCAGCAATGCTGCTACTGACAACATCGGGATCCTGCTATACGGATATGAACCTGTGGAACGCAGTTCATGCATCACTTCTTCCAGTTCCTGTGGGTATATGCCGAACTTCTTCTGCCATAAGCCGATCAACAATCCTCCCAGCAGACAAACTCCGATGGTATAGACTACATTATTTCCCACATACTCAGGGATCGTATGCCATACCAGATCGATCCCCAGATTCATGATGCGAAGCAGAAGCCATACTAAAGCTCCTGCCAGCGCACCGAGAACTGCTGATAATAAAACGTATAAAAATAAGTTTTTCTTGTACTTTACGACCATTTGTCTGTTCTCTCTTTTATTCACTATATAACATTTACACATTTATCTTATAAAACTTGTCGCTATCTTTTCTTCTTTTTCAGGCAGACCGTATTTTTCCTTGCCGAGCGCGATGCTCTTCATGAGGAATGACATATTCCTTGCCAGCACGCGCATGGTCTGCTGTCCTTCTTCGTCACCTTCAGCTTCACCCGGCATAGCGCCATGGATGCTGTTCCAGTACTGACTGGATGCTACAGGCATTCCTGAGATAGTGAAATACTTGTTCAGCTCATCGAATGTAGTAGATAAGCCACCTCTTCTAGCTGCAACTACGCTAGCTCCCACTTTCATAGTTTTATCAAATCCTGTGCTGAAGAACAATCTGTCGAGACAAGCGATCAATGTAGCATTAGCTGAAGCATAATACACGGGACTTGCCACCACAAGACCATCACATTCTTCGAATTTCGGTGCAAGCTCATTGACGATATCATCGAACACGCAGCTTCCTTTTACCGAACACGTCCCGCAAGCCACGCAGCCTCTTACTGCCTTACCACCTATTTGAACGATTTCAACTTCTATACCATCCTCAGCAAATATCTTTTTCATTTCCTTAAGAGCTGTTTCAGTATTCCCATTTATACGAGGACTTCCGTTGATCATCAAAACTTTCATTATTCACACCTCCACGTCACTATATATGCTGTATTTTCAGGAGCATCGACATCAGCCGGCTCCACTCGCTCAAACTTTCCTTTCAAGCCTTTTTCCAAAGCCGCCAGATGAAAATGACAGATCGCGATCCCCATATCTATCCTGTGCATCTGTACAGATTCGCTGTCATCGGCTTTGATGCCTGACTGATAGAAATAGAATGCCTTGATGCCTTCTGCATCTCCTCTTTCAGCAACTATCCTCCACGGCTGTCTGTTCACAGCAGAAGGGGCCAGTCTGACCATCTCGAGCACGTCGGCATATTCTCCTATCACGTCTTTCGCCTCAGAAACCGCATCTGCTTCACCTGCAGCTATAGACTTGCCGAAATCACCGTCATAGAACAGTTCCTCCCACGGCAGCCTCTTATCACCGCCTGAGCCGCGGCGCATCATCACTTCGACAAGGCTCATCTTATCGGCCGTATATCCTATAGGGGAAACGATAGTGAATATCTCATCATCCTGCACATCCATAGCTTCGGCGAATGCACCCTTGTTGAATGTACCGCCAAGCCAGCAAGTGCCAAGTCCCATATCAGTCAGATACAGCACCAGCTGTTCGAAATCATAGCCCAGCGCTTCCGGTGCGTACTCTTCTCTCTTTATCTTCGCACCCACATAAAGCTCCGCGCCCTTGATTATGCCGTAAGTCCCCAGTTTATCGCCCTTTGGATCGGAAGCTTTATCAAGGAGCCTGAAGGTCACCTTCGGTCCCAGGGGATTCTGCAGGCCTTCTGCATATTCCATGATCTTCTCTCTCTTGCAAAGGTCAACTTTTCTTTTATCATAAGTTCTTACACTACGTCTTTTTCTAACGCTTTTTTCTATATCGAACATCTTACACCTCATTTTTATCAGCAGGTTGTTTCACCCGTCGTTTTGCCGCCGCAGTCGCTGCGTGCCACTCCACTTATTATATAGCAACCGGGGTCTGTTTAACAACCGGTATCGTATGCGTCTTGCTTTTTTTAGAATAATAAAGTAAAATCGTTCCGAAAGAGGTTACTATGAAATATAGAAAAGATAAATACGGCAATGAAATCTCCGCATTGGGCTATGGATGCATGCGCTTCCCTCAGACTCTTGGCAAGATCAATAAAGAAAAAACAGAACAGCAGATAATGATGGCTATCGACGGCGGCGTCAACTACTTCGATACGGCATACATGTATCCGGGCAGCGAATCTGTCCTCGGCGAAATACTTGAGAAGAACCATGTCCGCGACAAAGTGAAGATCGCTACCAAGCTGCCTCACTATCTGATCAAGAGCTATGAAGGCCTTGAGAAACTGTTCAACGAACAGCTTAGAAGGCTTCGCACAAACCACATAGATTATTACCTGATGCATATGCTCAGCGACATACAGACATGGGAGAAGCTCAAATCTCTCGGTATAGAAGAATGGCTGGCTTCAAAAAAAGAAGCCGGTATCATAGGCCAGATCGGTTTCTCATATCACGGCAATTCCGACATGTTCTGCAAGCTGGTAGACGCTTACGATTGGGACTTCTGTCAGATCCAGTACAACTACATGGACGAACATTCCCAGGCAGGAAGGAAAGGTCTGAATCATGCTTATGATAAGGGCCTTGCAGTCATCATCATGGAGCCCCTCAGAGGCGGCAAGCTGGTAAGCCACCTGCCGGAAGATGCAAAGCGCATATTTGCATCTCATCCTGTGAAACGCACTCCTGCTCAGTGGGCCTTTCGCTGGCTGTGGGATCAGCCTGAAGTCACATGCGTCCTTTCGGGAATGAATTCTGAAGAAATGGTCATCGATAATATGACTACAGCATCCGGCACCAATGTCGGCGAGCTGACTTCAGAAGATAAAGAAATGCTCCAAAACGTCGTAGACGCCATCAATTCCAAGATGAAGGTAGGATGCACAGGATGCGGCTACTGTCTCCCTTGCCCTGCCAACGTAGACATCCCGGGAACCTTCGCTGCATATAATAGGAAGTTCACCGAAAGCAGGTTATGGGGTCCCATCGAATACCTGATAAATACTGCCATGCGAAAAGATTCCACTGCAGCATCGAACTGCATCGGCTGCGGCAAATGTGAGAAGCACTGCCCACAGTATATACCTATCAGACAGGAACTCAAAAATGCGCAGAAACATCTTGAAGGACCGATATACAAGGTCTTCAGAAAACTGCTCTCCATATTCGATCTATTCTAAAATTCTATCTATATAATAAAGGCTGTGATACGGATCATCACAGCCTTTCTCTATTTATTTCACCAAATAACATTTCCCGCAAACGTCAGGCGTCGGAACGAATTTGTTCAAAGTCCTGCAGTATTCCTGGCATTTTCTCCTGTTTATACCCGTCTCGGATATGGCTCCTGCCGGACATGCAGAGATAAGCTCTGCGCTGCAAAGCGCACTGTCCTCTGCATCTACCTGAGTGCCTTTTGCACAGAAGCCATCGTACCGCGAAGCGGCCATTATCCTCAGGAACTCCGCATCCATCTCAGGAGTATGTGCCCTGCTTTCTGTGTGACCGAAGCCGAAATCTCTGTCCGGTACCAGATTGATGTCTGTGAGCACACCGCCGAATCTTCCTGCCGGACCTGCCTCAGTCATGATGCACCCATTAGGACCGAAATCTCCGAGACCGCATACATGGGCTGCCAGTTTATAATTCCATTCAGGTCCGCATTTTTTATCGTCCCAGTCTGTCGGCACATTGCACAGCGACACGAGACGGCCGAACTTGTTTATCTCTTTAGTGATACTTGCATTTATCTTCATCATGGCCCACATGGAATCGTGGTATGCCTGTAGCCACTTCTTTGAAGGTTCCTTGCCTGCCATGTTGCTCTCAACAGCATCCTGCGGATAAGGCAGGAAGTAAATTATGAGAGCGCGGGCAGGATTATATACTTTTCGCGGCAATTTGCATAAGCTATGGTCGTAGAACATATCAAATATGACTTCCGAGGTGTTGGCAAATCCTATCAAAGGCTCACCGAACCTAGTCTCTTTGCCGCATTCCCGTTCATATACGTCCAGTCCGTCTTTAACTGCCTGAAATATCCTGGCGTTGATATCTATACCTAACAGATTCTCTCCCATAGTGGACCTCCTTTCTCATATATAGATTATACATTAAACCGATAAAGTTTTACAACAATAATTGTATATTTAGTTGACTTGCTTTTCTCAGCGATATGAATTACAATGGCTTTATATCATTAAAGTCAGAAAGAGGTACGTTATGGATAAAAAAGAGATACAGACCATACTTGAAGAGGCTATGGAAAAAGGAAGAGAAGCCATACCTTACGGAGAAGTAGCGTCATATATACCGGAACTGAGCAAGGCGGACAAGAACCATCTGGGACTTTGCATATATACGAAGGACGGAAGAAGATACTCTATAGGCGACACTAACGTGCGCTTTACGATCCAGTCCATATCTAAGATAATAACTCTGGCAGTAGCATTGGAGTCGTACGGATTTGACGAGGTCTTCGAGAAAGTCGATGTTGAGCCTTCGGGAGAAGCGTTCAACTCACTGATAGACCTTGACCTCAGCAGCAACAAGCCGCTCAATCCTATGATCAATTCAGGTGCTCTGACAGTAAGCAGCATGCTGCTTCCAAAGGTCACTTTTTCCGAGATGAAGCTGTTTGCTAAAAAACTCTGCATGGATCCTGACATGGAACTGGATAAAGATGTTTATAATTCCGAAAAGGCTAACATCTCAAGAAACCGCGCCATCGCATATCTCCTTGAAAGCAAAGGCATCATTGAAAACGATGTTGAAGATACGCTGGATCTTTATACTAAGATGTGTTCACTGACAGTAACTGCAGAGAGCCTGGCTAACCTAGGACTGATCCTCGCCAACGACGGGATCGATCCAACTACGGGAACTCGTCTCCTCAAAACAGAAACTGTACACACTATCAAGACTATCATGCTGACATGCGGCATGTATGACAGCTCCGGCGAATTCGCTGTATATGTAGGCATCCCTACCAAGAGTGGAGTGGGCGGAGGTCTGGTATCCACTGTAGATAAAGAAATGGGTATCGGCGTTTTCAGCCCGGCACTTGATGAGAAAGGTAACTGCATCGCGGGAAGACCGCTGCTGGAACACCTATCTAAAAAACTTAGGCTCCATATATTCGACAGAAGCAGTAAAATGGATATCGAATAAAAAAACTGCCAGCAGTATTTAACCTGTTGGCAGTTTTTGATTGCTTTATTTACTTTGATCGGTAGTTCCTTCAGTTTTTCTTCCTGCAGAACGGTAGATACATCAGCCCGATGACTGCTGCCGCTGCGACAGCGATCACTGCTATATAGATATACCAATGCCATATTTCCGTGAACACTATCCCTATAGGGAACTTATATGTAAAGAAAAAGTTCGGTGTATAGTCAACGCTCTGCAGCACACCGCTCACATAAGTAGCTTTGGCCAGTAAAGAATTTATGTATATGGACAGGAATCCCAGCACGGCGAGTATCGCCATAGTGGATCTGTAATGTTTCCAGTCCAGCTCCACTTCTCCGCTCATCGGGATATATATTCCTAAGAGCAGTAGCATTGTGTGGAACAGGAAATACTGATATGCCAGCGGATGAGTAAACGCCTGAGTCACTTCTATAGTAGCATTAAAAATGGATGTCATCATCAGCGCCAGAACTGCACCTACTATACATGTAGGATACATAAATGCCAAAAGTTTATCTCTCAGCTTATCATTGTTGCTGAATCTGACATAAAATATGACGAGGATCTGCAGCGAACACAGATGAAGCGGAAGATGCTGCACTTCCAAATATGGATACATCATCGTCCCATCTGATGACGGAACCATCTGTATGGTGCTGAACACTTTGATCAGCTCAGAAGCGATACTCACTATACATGCGACAGTAAGAACATCCTTCAGCTGAGGTCTTTGCTTCTTGAGATAGATTATTGCTGCGATCATGACTGCGACACATATCACCAGCCATATGATGTGATAAATACTGAACATATTGGTTATACCTCTGCTTCTTCCCTACACGAAACGTTTCGGCGGTTTACCGCAATACTGAGTACACAGCTTGTCCGTGCAGTTTTCGCACTTAAGTGTGTCGTTGGACACTTCCCAGAACCTGGCCGGATGGATTAGCACAGTCAGCTCCCATATCACCATTACCAGGATAGCAAGACCCAGCAGAGTCCATGTGAAAAATCCCGGAATAAACAGGAACGGTGTGAACATCATGAAGTGATCCCAGTTGAATATCCTGCATGTGGTACAGCACTTATTACCCAGGAAAAGCCTGAACGGACACCAGAAAAGTACGCAGATAAGATCCGCCACATAGAAAAACGTCACGAATATCAATATGACTTCTTTCCCGATGAACCCCTTGAAATAAATGATGCCGATGAAGCCGATGAATATCACCCAGACGATAAAGATCGCCAATGCTCTGAATCCCAATGTGCGTGAATAATCCTTAAGGGTATCTATGGCCCAGCCTACCGATGGTTTGAACCATTTTTTGAAATTCTTCTGCGAGCCTATAGATATATTCATCCTCGACGGGATCAGCTGCGCCACGATATCTATAACCCACAGTATCCAAAGCACATGAAGCAGTGTCAGTTCCTTAAAGAAGTTCATCCCTTCCAGCACGACTAATTTTTCAGGCCTCATGATGCAGTAAATGACACAGCAAATAAGAGCAGCTACTCGCCCCACGAATCTCAACATATATACATTTCTTATTGCCGGTCTGTTCATGATCGATTTCCTCCTACGGCAGTATACCACAAAAAAAGAGCCTTTGCGACATGCAAAGGCTCAATTCTTCTCTTTTATGCCAGGCTGAATGCAGGCCAGTATGTAAGCAGCGGATATGCTACTATAGTCATGGATACGATAACGATCGGCAGGAACGCTGTTACAGCTTAAATCAAAAACCCGAATCGTATAATTCATTTATACAACTCGGGTAGTTTATCATATATTACCAATCGAAGTAAATAACTATAATCTTATAAGTATATAATTTGATGTTTATATAAGCGGTTGGTTTTACCCCTGCCGCTATACTCTCTCTTCCGGCAGGAAATGCTTGATCAGATGCTCTTCCAGCGCTTCTGTTACCTTCATGAAATCGCGCTTCTTTACAGCATCAAGGATGGCCTTGTGCTCAGTGATACTGTTTTCGTATGCCTTGTCTGTCAGCGATGTCGAGAAGTACAGCAGATTTGCCAGATTCTCAAAGTCCTTCATGATCAGATCGTTCTCTGTCAGAAGTACTATCTCTTTGTCGAAGTCCATCGCCAGCCAGTATCTGTCCTTCAGGGAAGTAGTCTCATGGTCATCGCACTGTCTACCGTATGCTTTCTCAAGATTAGCTTCCAGCTCGTCCACCTTGTCCATCTTGAAGCAGAGCCTTGCCGATCCTATAAGCAGTGCTACCAGCGCTGCATCCACCTGCTGCAGCAGGTGTTCATCAAGTTCCACTACCTTGTACTTGGAATTTGCCACTATCGTCAGCAAATCCTCTTTAGCAAGCATAGCAAGCGCTTCTCTGATCGGCGAGTTACTTACACCTAATTCCTCTGACAGTTTTGTTATATTCAGCACAGAACCGGGAGCATACTCACGAGTTATGATCCTGCTTCTGATCTCATCATAAACCTGTTCCTTGATAGATTTCTTAACGATCATCATCTATTCCTCCAAAACCATTCTACAAGTCAAGTCTAGTCTTTTTTAGCATGTTTGTCAATGATACGTCTCGCCTACAAATAAAAAAGAGCCTTTGCGTCATGCAAAGGCTCACTTTGTCTCTATGCTCTTCTTCTAACTACTGTCGCACCCATACCAAGTGCGGCTAAGATCATCACTGCTACGAACGGAAGTGCGTTGAAATCATCTCCTGTGTCAGGTGAATTTCCGTTCCCTTCATTATCAGGATCAGGGTCTGCCTCTCCAGGACCGCTGCCACCTGTTCCATTAAGCAAAGCTTTTGCCTCATTATAAGCAGCGTCAATATCTTCTATACATAAGGATACCAGGTCTTGCAATTCTTCATCCACATAGCTTGGATCGTTGTATATGGAATCGTATTTTTCAACGAATGCCTTGGCTGTTTCTTTATTAGGATCAGCCTTGTATGCGTCATACAGCCCTACCATTTCGTCAGCTATATTGAGGTTTATCCAGTCACCAAGAATCATACTGAAGGCTTCTTCCCAATCTTTAGCTCCGATTAGAACTGCCAAATCGGCTTTTTCATTATCATCAAGACCTTCATTGAATGTATCAAGCACTTTTTCAAACTCACTGATAGCTTCATCAAAATCGTCAGGATCAGCATATGTAACTGCATCATCAACTAATATGTATGCTTCATATACAGCAATCACATCAGGGCTTACAGCTGCTATAGCAGTTTCAGCAGCTTTGTATGTATCAACTACCTGTCTTGACGGATCAACAACATCTATACCTTCTGCCATTATATCCATTAGAACTTTATCTTCTTCGAGAAGTTCATATGTATCTACAAGATCATATGCTTTCTTGACATCAGGAGCCGACTTATAATCTTCGATCAACCCTTTTTCACCTTCGATTTCTTTCTCAAAAACCACCATAGCGAAAGCTAAGTTGAATGCATCATTAAGGAACTTATCTGTTCCAACTTTATCAGCAACGATCTTCTGCCATTCCTCTGATTTGGCATCATTATCATCAATGATAGTTGATTTCTGATCCAAGGTATTAAATGCCGCTACCATCGCTGCATAATCACCTGTCGTATACATAGCTTCTTCCATAGCTATATATGCATCATATGCACCTTGAACATCAGGATCACTGCTTACAGTCTCAGCTGCGAATGTCGGTACAGCCCCTGCCAGCATCATGCATAGTGCAGTTATAAGCGCTAACAATTTTTTTCTCATATATTGCCCCTCCTTAATGACATAATTTCACATCATATTTATAGGATTATACTTGCAGTATATGGAACTTGTCAACTTTTTTGTCTCATTTTTCTGAATATTTCAACATTATAGAATATATATTTTATTTTTGTAAGCGCTATCTAATGATAATAATGCTTTTTAGCACATCGTGTTTTATGATATAATTCCCCTATACGAATACTTTTAGGATTCATCATTTTATTTAACTAAAGTTTGATATCAATACGAGAGGCAATAAGAGGCAATATATGAAGAAAAAACTTATCGCGTCGATAACATCGTTAGCTTTATTATTTACGACAGTATGCTGCGGGATTGCAGTTCCGGTCAGTGCTACAGAAACAAGTGACCCCGGCAATCGTCCTGAAATAACAGACGATTCTCCTGTCTTTGTCAGAGATCCTGAGAGTGGACATATTTCCATGGTAGAACCTTCTGTATATAGCAAAAGATCTGCAAATCCTTCAGATTCCTCAGACGAAGTTGTTCCAAACAGCTATATCCCGTCCAGTTTTGCAGACATCAGTTCTTCATATAAATTCTACCCTGCTACCCGTAATCAAAATCCTTACGGTACATGCTGGGCACATGCAGCTACTGCTTGTGCTGAATTTGACATGATAAAGAATCACGGTAAAGACAAGTACACCGATTACAGTGAACTGCAGCTGGCATATTTCAATTATCATACAGGAAGCACACTTCCGGGATTAGACGGCGACTATACATACATCCCATCAGGTGCAAAGCATTATCTCGATGTTGGCGGCAACATAGCCTACAGTATGCATACACTTTCACAGTGGAAAGGATATACGAACGAAACTACGCTGCCGTATTCTTATGTAAAAAGCAATAAGAATTATACCCCGGGCAGTTATCTCAACTCATACCATGATGCCGCCCAACTAAGAAACATCCATTATCTTGATATCAAGAACGACCGAAACTCAGTTAAACAGGCCATCATAAATCATGGCGCTGCATATATCTCATATTATGCTGACTCAAAATATTATAATTCAAGCACCAATACATATCGTAATACCTCAAACACAACTACCAACCATGACATCGTGATCGTTGGCTGGGATGATTCAAGAGGTGCATGGCTTGCAAGGAACAGTTGGAATGTAAGTTCATCAGGCAATGGATCTGAATACACATATTTCTGGCTGTCATATTATGATACATCGATTGCTGCAACAGCATATTCCCTCGACTTCGAGCCTTACTCGTCATCGGATCATATATATCAGCATGATGGAGTAACAGTTGATTCAGGTATAATGACAACCGGAGCAGCCAATGTGTTCAGAGCCAACTCATCTATGAGGCTTGGATATGAGAAACTGGATTCAGTAATGGTTGCCTTCACATCTGAAGCTAACGTCAATTACAAGGTCGAGGTATATACCGGTCTAACCGGCAATGATCCTACAAGCGGTAAGCTTCAATCAGCTTCAACGATAACAGGATCAACGACTAACAAAGGTATATACACTATAGATCTTAAAAATCCCGTATATCTTTCACCGGGAGAAAAGTTTTCAATAGTTGTGACCTCCTTGAACAAATCAATTCATTTCAGAATAGAAATGGATCGTAATGTCACATATACTCAAAATGGAACTGTATATTCATGGTTCAACACTGATGCTCACGCTGATACAGGTGAAAGCTTTATCAAGAGCAGCAATGGGTGGTACGATGTCACAGGATATGGTTCAGGTTATGGCAATATCCGTATCAAAGCCATCACATCCGATACGAGTGCTAAACCTTACTACATCACATATAACTTAAACGGCGGCGTAAATTCTTCGAGTAACCCTTCAACTTATCTAAGCACACAAGCCGGAACCTATACCCTTAATAACCCTACCAGAACAGGATATCACTTCCTGGGATGGTATGACAGCAACGGTGCGAGAGTTACTCAGATAAACTACGGCAGCAAGAAAGATATCACACTTACTGCCCGCTGGTGTGCAGATAACGGTCCTGAGAGAGCTGAAGTCAGCCAGCCGGCAACTAGAACTTCAGACGGTTATTACACATCCTACTGTCGAGGCTGCGGCAAACTGAACGGTTCTTATCCGATATATGCCATCTCTTCAGTTAAACTGGCTTCGGACAAGATTACTTACACCGGCAAGACATTGTCACCTGTTCCTGTTATAACGGACAGTCACGGTAATCAACTGGTAAACGGCTCTGATTTCACTTGTTCATACAGTAAGAGCAACAGCAATAGGATCAAAACCGGCAGATATTACTTAACAGTGAAATTCAAGAGTAAGTATTCGGCTGATCCTGTGAAGCTGGATTACACCGTAGTACCTAAAGCACCTTCAAGTATGAGTGCTACTCTTTATGGATATGACGATATCAAGGTGAGCTGGAAAAAGTGCACAGGTGCGTCAGGATACGCAGTATATTATAAGAAATCTACATCTTCTAAATATACTCTGCTGAAACGAACTACTTCCTTATATGTAAAAAAGAAAAACTTATCAGATAATGTAAAGTACAACTTCAAGGTCGTTCCGTATTATAAGTACAAATCAGGATCTAAATATAAGTACGACGGTGTGAACTACAGAACAGCTTCTGCTACTACCTTGAAAAAGCTGGCTCAGCCTAAGATGAAAAAAGATGGCAGCCGCGTTTCACTTACATGGCAAAGCATCTCAGGGGCAAGCGGATATCAGGTTTACTGGTCCGCCAAGAAAAAAGGCACATACAAGAAGCTGTGCGACTACAGCAGCAAGTATGTGGGAATGAGCTTCTCTGTAGGAAAAGGCAAGACTTACTATTACAAGACAAGGGCATATAAAAAAGTCGGCAAGACTAAGATATACGGACCTTGGTCTACACCGAAAGCTTTTAAGAGATAATTTCATATCATGATTTAAAAAACCTTTCATCAGAAATTTCATCCGATGAAAGGTTTTTCATTACTTGTTTTCTTTTCTGAATCTAAGGAACCAGTCGAGGGCATATATATCTCCTGTTTCTGCTGTATCATTTTCACTATTTCCTGCCGCTTCGTCCATGGCTTCTTCCGCCCCCTCTACTGTTGTCGGTGCGGGTACGATCACGTCATCGCCCGGCTGCCAGTTTGCCGGTGTGGAGCAGTGGTCTGCATCTGATTTCTGCAGAGCCTTGATCATTCGCAGGATCTCATCGAAGTTTCTGCCTGTAGTAAGTGGATAGTATGTGATAGATCTTACTATGCCCGCAGGGTCTATGACGAATACTGCTCGTACTGCCTGAGTGCTTGAAACGTTAGGCTGGAGCATGCCGTACTTTGTCGCCACCTTAGTGTTGAGGTCTGCGATCACAGGGAATTTGATCTTGATGTTCTTCATGTCCTTCCACTCGAGGTCTTCGATGGCCCTCACCCATGCTATATGAGAATAGAGAGAGTCGACAGATAATCCTATCAGTGATACGTTGATCTTATCGAACTCTTCCTGCATGGAGGCAAGCGTCATGAATTCTGTGGTACATACAGATGTGAAGTCGGATGGATGTGAGAACAGCAGTACCCACTTGCCTTCATAATCTTCCGGGAAGTTGATAGTTCCTGTAGTTGTAAGAGCCTTGAATGCAGGCGCTTTGTCTCCTATAAGGGGCAGTCTGTTAACAGTTTCTGCTGCTGCGTTGTTCATTGTTTCGTTCATTATTTCATACCTCATTTTTTCATATATAGGTTATAATTTATAAGTTTTATCAGTTGCTGCTGAGTTCTTCCAGCTGCGTGCACAGCTTATCTACTGCTGCAAGGTCGTCTTCCTTGAATGCTGCGGCGATGTTTTCTTCGATTTCCTGTTTCTTCTGATCTGTTTCAAGATACTTCTGATCGAAGTACTTGTCATATACCATCTTACGGAATTTTCTCGTACGCATCCTTCTTACGGTATTGTCTTCTACGATAAGCACATAGTCTGCGCAGTTGGCTACAAGATAGAAATCATGACTGACCATCAGCACTGTGCCCTCGTATTCTGCCAATGCTCTTTCGAATGCTGTCTGGGCGAATATGTCGAGATGGCTTGTAGGCTCATCCAGGATCAGCAATTCAGCGTGTGAATCTGCCAGCTGCTTGATCTGATAAAGGTTCTGCTCACCGCTTGACATCTTATCAAGGTCGACTCCGTCAGCATAAAGCTTGCTTATTTCTTCAGATATCTCTTCTTTCTCCATGGTGTCGCCCTGAAGCTGTGAAATACATGCGTACTCTATGTTTTCATCGATGTGGATCGATGGGTCATTGTTGGCCAGTATGTCTTTTATAAGCGTTGTCTTGCCTGTTCCGTTGGCTCCTACGATGGCTACTTTCTCGCCCGGTATCAATTGGAACTCCACGTTCTGAAGCAGTTCCTTATCAAAGGAAACTTGGTAGTCTGAGACTGTCAGAACCGGTCGCGAAGCGACTGTCCGATCATCGCTTGCTCCTACTGCGATAGCTCCATTCGCTGCCGCCTCCGGCTGCGTGCACGCCTCGGCATCGCCGAGCTCTGCCTTTTGCACCTGCGGAAGCCTTATCTCCGGCTCGCTTATCTCGATGAACGGAGCTTTTATCTGTCTTGCCAGAAGACGATCCAGCTGTGACTGCTTGGCGTTGACCGATCTGCCGATGACAGGGTTGACCATCTTCGATGCTCTCGTGCGGAGAATGTCCACCATCTCTTCCGTACGGGCGATCTCGTCTTGTTCTTCTATATACTGAGCCTGCAATCTCAGCTTTTCTCTAAGCTGCGCGCATCTGTACTGCGTATAACTGCCGTCGAATTCCTGCAGGTCGCATCCTTCCAGATGTAGGATCTTGTCGAAACAGTGGTTCAGCAAGTACCTGTTATGAGTGATCACAAGCAGCGTACCTTTATGACTGTTTATCATCTTAGCAAGACTGCCAAGGTTGGCGAAATCCAGAAATACATCAGGCTCGTCCAGTACCAGCAGGTTCGGTGCTGTCAACATCTCCTTCATGATCTGCAGAAGCTTGTATTCTCCGCCGCTTATCTGCGAAAGTCTGATATCGGCAAGGGCCGTCATCCCTGCTGTGTGGAGCTGTTTATGGATATTAGATTCGAAGTTATCCGCGTCCATAGCCTCGCTTATATCAAGCAGGTTCTGATAGTCCTCCATCAGCTTAGCCATTGCCTCGCCTGTTTCGTCTGCCATGACTTCTTCCGATCCCATTTCTTCGCATACAGCTGCGATGTCCTGCTGATTCTTCAGGAATCCTTCGCTGAGGAACTCGAATACTGTACAGTCTCTGTTCTTATCTCTTATGCTGAACTGACTGGCGAATCCTGTTCTGATAGCCTCATCTCTGATGATCTTGCCGTCAAAAAGGTACTTGTCGGGATCTATCAACATGTCTGCCAGTGTTGATTTGCCGCAGCCGTTGCTGCCGATAAGGGCTGCGTGCCGACCGGCTTCTATGGTAAATGATATGTCTTCGTATAATTCTTTTTCAGGAAAACCATATGATAGCTTTTCCACTTGGATCATTTTGTCATCCTCGTTTCTCTTTATTTGTCGAGACCCTTACATGATCTCCTTGTTGAAATGTCCTCTCGTGTCAGTTTCCTGCTCGAAGAGGATCTTGTCTGCCACAGAAGCAGCTTTTGTATTTCTTCCTGCTGCTGCATCCAGCTTGCCTTGTGCGGCTCTGATGATTCGTTTGACTTCACCCGCTGTTTCTATAGTAAAGTTGAGTCTGAACGCTTCTACCCCTTCTATATACGGCATCTCATCCAGCAGGTTGAGGATCTTACCGTTGAGTATAGTCGTGAGACAGTTGTCGTTGGCTAGGTCTGCATCTGAAAGTATCGGGAACGTGCCATACTCGTCTTCTATCTCAAATCTATGGCTCTGACACTTGCCGCACTGCCCCATCTTCTTCAGCGGGCAGTATTTAGTAACGAGCAGCGGTGCTCTGCCGTAAACGATCATTTCCAGCGCAGGATATCCGCCGTTTTCTTCGTAATATGTGTCGATCAGATTTTTTATCTGATTTTTGTTCAGTTCGTATGATAATGTCACTCTCTTGGCACCCAGCTTATGGAGCTGGTATGTGCTTGACGAGTTTACTACGTTGAGGGAGTAATCGGTGATGAACGGATTGGTATCTCTGTAAGCATAGATACCGCCGTATCCTCCCAGCAGAAGCTCCCCTTCTCTCTTCTCGTACTTGATCTGATTTCGTCTTACTATATTGTCGAAGTATACGTCATTGATGCCTGCTTCGATACATGCATCGTACTGTTCCTTCGTTGTGACTGAAGCTGTAAGATATGGCTGCTTCCGGTCGAATGTTATGCCTTCCTTAGGCTGCGGAGCCTTCTCACGGTTCTGTTTGGCTGCCAGCTTCTTATCGTAAAGTGCCTGCACGATCTCTCTTCTGGCATTGTTGAGCATCTTAGCCGGAACGAAAGCATTGTATTCGTCGAATTCCACCTGACTAAGCTCGAACACCGTATCGTTGAGCCTTGAAAGCTGCTTGATGACCTGTTCTTTCGTCGTTGGGTTGTTGATGGCTTCGCCCAGGACTTCTTCTCCTTCATACATATGCTGTATGCCGAAACCTTCCGCATCTATGAAAAGCTTAGAACCGGGATATGCGTAGACCTTGAAATCAAGAGGAAAACGTCTGAATTCACCGGCAGGCGCGCTTTCCAGATCCTTGTAATAGAGATAGTCCTTAGTCTTATACACCTTATCTCCCGGAGAAAGCTTTTCTTTTATTTTGATGTAACATGTGTCGTCTGCACTGTTGATCAGATCGCCTGCGCGGTCGTAGAGTCTCACTACGGATAAATTGACATCTTCGCCGTCATGGTCGATCCTGATGATGTCGTTCTGGTTGAGGGGCTCGTTTTGGTCGAGTGCGATCTCGTACATGCCTCTGTACTGATCTGCGATCCTGCCGATAGGATATCCGAAGTTGTTCGGTCTGGAGATGTTGGTGATATTGCCGGGATCTTCGCTGAAAAGATATCCTTCTGTGTATGTCCTGTTGAATGTCTTGTTGAGGTTTTTCTTATCTTCGTCAGTCGCCGTGCCGTCGAGGGCTGCTCTGTATTTAGAGACTACGTTGGCAACGTAAACAGGCTCCTTCATCCTGCCTTCGATCTTGAGGGAATCTGCTGCCTTCAGATCATCGATATGGTCTATAGTGTTCAGATCCTTAGTCGAAAGTATGTAGCTGGTGCCGAGGGATCTGCCTATCGTAGTATCGATAAGTTCATAAGGCTTACGGCAAGAGCCTACGCATCTGCCTCGGTTGCCGCTTCGGTAGCCTATGAGTCCCGACATGAGGCAGTTGCCTGAATATGATACGCAGAGAGCGCCGTGCACGAAGATCTCTATAGGGAGCTGCGCTTCTTTTCTGATCTCCTTCACCTTGTCCATGCTGACTTCACGAGCGAGCACTACTCTGTCGGAGCCCAGCTCTTTGCATAAAAGTGTGCCTTCCAGATCATCGATACCCATCTGGGTAGAGCAGTGGACTTCCATATCTTCGAAGTGGCTCTTGGCATATTCGAAAACTGCCAGATCCTGCACTATGACTGCATCTGCGCCGATCTCGTTCAGCTTGTGGAGCTGTTTCTTCATGTCTTCCATCTCTTCTTCGAAAACTATGGTGTTCATGGTCACGAAGACTTTCACGTCTCGCAGGTGAGCGTATTCGATGGCTTCCTTTAATGTATCTATATCGAAGTTGTCAGAGTATGCTCTGGCACCGAATTTCTGCATGCCGAGATAGACTGCGTCACATCCGTTAGCGATGGCAGTCTTGAATGCTTCTATGTTGCCTGCAGGGGCTAGTAATTCTGTCATTATTTCTTACCTCTGATTAAAAAATGTCATACTTATGGGTATTATATCATTATTTGCCGGCACTTTACTATGAATTATTTTATTTGTTGTTCTTTTGCCCATAAGATGGTAAAATTTTGACGATAAATTAATGTTTAGCTTAAAGGTCCGTTTCATGGACTATGAGACTAAAGGAATCAAAAATGGAACAAATGACTAACGAACAAAAACACAAACAGATCTTGAAGGAAGTCAAGGCGACTTTTATCTTGATCGCCATCGTTGCTGCGTGGCATATCGGCTTCGGATTTTTGCTGGAAGACATCGATATGCTGGTGCTGGGAATGCCTCTCTGGTTCTTTGTAAGCACTATAGGTGCTTTTGTGATCTCAGTTATCGGTGTCGTTATCTTGCTTGCGAAAGTTTTTAAGAATTTTGATCTTGGAGACGAGGCTGAAAATGCCGAAGCTGCGGCCATGAAAGGTGGTGAGCTGAATGACTAGTAATCAGATCATAATGCTGCTCATCATAGTCGCTTATCTGGCTATCAACGTAGTTGTCGGAATGTTCTTCAGCAAGAAACAGGATAAAGCCAGCGACCTGAGCTTTGAGAAAAAATATTTTATCGGATCACGAGGTATGAATGGTGTCGTACTTGCCATGACTACCGTAGCTACATATGCTAGTGTAAGTTCATTCATCAGCGGACCGGGTGCGGCCGCCATGACTTACGGCTTCTCTCAGGCGTGGGTAGCCGGCGTCCAGGTTGGTGCTGCATTCCTGGTACTTGGTGTACTTGGCAAGAAGTTCGCCGTGGTATCTCGTAAGACCGGTGCTGTGACTGTTGCAGGTTACTTGAAAGCTCGCTATAAGTCGGATGCGCTGGTGATCATCACAACTGTCATCATGCTGGTGTTCTTCGTGACACAGATGATCGCACAGTTCCTTGGCGGTGCCACATTGATCGAATCTGTGACAGGTCTGCCTTACTGGCTGGCTCTCGTGATATTCGCATTCGTTGTTATCTTATATACAGCATTCGGCGGCTTCACTGCCGTTGTTATTACTGATACTTTCCAGGGTATCATCATGCTGGTGGGAACGTTCCTGTTCCTGTTCTTCGTGGTCCGCGAGATCGGGGATTTCGAAACTATGGCTGTAGTTCTGGATTCCGAGCTTCCGGGCTGGGATACTCTTACCGGTACGGGATATACTCCGGGCGGCCTGCTGTCCTTCTGGGTACTTGTTGGTATCGGTGTCATCGGACTTCCGCAGACTGCTGTCAGAGGTATGGGCTTCAAGAATACTAAAAGCCTGCACACTGCTATGCTTGTAGGTACTGTAGTTGCCGGTTTCCTGATGATCGGTATGCACGTTGGCGGTGCATGGTCAGGTGCTCTCATCACAGGACAAGAATTCGCTTCATCAGACTATGTCATCCCTGCCGTTATCCAGCAGATAATGCCTGTAGGTGTTGCCGGCATCTTCCTGGCTGCCCCTATGGCTGCTGTAATGTCGACTGTTTCTTCTCTGCTGATCCTGGCTTCGGCTTCTATCGTCAAGGATCTGTGGGGAACTTATGTAGTAAAGGACGATGGTGAAAAGAAGGCTCGCTTCGAAAAGAACTTGTCCAAGTCCAGTCTTGCTGTGACGATGCTGATCGGTGTCATCGTATTCGTACTGACTCTGACTCCGCCGGACATCATCTTCTGGGTGAACTTGTTCGCAATGGGCGGACTTGAATGCTGCTTCTTCTGGCCTCTGGTAGGTGGAGTTTTCTATAAGAAAGGAACTCGTCAGGCGGCAATCACATCGACTCTTATCGGTGTTGCTGTGTATGTTATCTCTTACCAGTTCGGGCTTACTGTATGGGGAATCAATGCAGTAGTATGGGGCCTGCTCTTTGGCGGCATCGCGTACTTCTTGGTAGGCAAGATGACTTGCCGCGACGGACTTGATCAGGACGTGCTGGAGAAATGTTTTTAAATAAGATAATTGACTTTGAATTGAGGAATTTATGAGTATTTTGACTGTAGAACATCTGTCTCACGGATTTGGAGACAGAGCGATATTTGATGATGTATCCTTCCGTCTGCTGAAGGGTGAACATATAGGGCTTATCGGGGCCAACGGCGAAGGCAAATCGACATTTATGAATATCATCACCGGCAAGCTTCAGCCTGATGAAGGCAATATCCAGTGGGCGAAGAACTGCCGTATCGGTTATCTGGATCAACATACTGCGCTGGAACCGGGGATGACTCTCGGCGATGTTTTGAGATCTGCATTTTCTTGGCTGTTTGATATGGAGGCTCGTATGAACGAGATCTGTGATCAGCTGGGCTCTGTAGACGAAGACACCATGATGGAAATGATGGAGGAACTGGGCGAGATACAGGACATGCTGACTATGCACGACTTCTATATCATCGATTCGAAGGTGGAGGAGGTCGCACGTGCACTGGGACTGCTTGATATAGGCCTTGATCGTCCCGTGACTGACTTATCGGGCGGCCAGAGGACTAAGGCGCTGATGGCTAAACTTCTGCTTGAGAAGCCTGATATCTTACTGCTGGACGAACCGACCAACTATCTGGACGAAGAACATATCGAATGGCTGAAGAGATATCTGAACGAATATGAGAACGCGTTCATTCTGATTTCCCATGACATACCGTTTTTGAACAGCGTTATCAACTTGATCTATCACATGGAAAATCAGGAATTCAATCGCTATGTTGGCGACTATGACAAGTTCATGGAAGTCTACGAAATGAAGAAATCTCAACTCGAGGCAGCTTACAAACGTCAGCAGCAGGAAATCAGTGAACTGAATGATTTCGTAGCTCGTAACAAGGCCCGTGTTGCTACTCGTAATATGGCCATGTCACGTCAGAAGAAACTGGACAACATGGAACTGATCGAGCTGGCAGCCGAAAAACCGAAGCCTGAATTCAACTTCATAAAAGGCCGTACTTCCGGCAAGCTGTTATTTAATACTAAGGACCTTGTGATCGGATATGATGCGAAAGATCCGCTTACCAAGCCACTTAACATCTCGATGGAGCGTGGTCAGAAGATCGCCCTCGTCGGTGCCAACGGGATCGGTAAGACTACCCTGCTGAAGAGCATACTGGGATTGATCAAACCGCTGGAAGGTCAGGTGAATCTTGGTGATTATCTGCAGATCGGATATTTCGAACAGGAAATGGCACCGGGAAATACTAATACTTGTATCGAAGAGATCTGGGAAGAATTCCCGGGACTGAATCAATTCGAAGTCCGCGCGGCATTAGCCAAGTGCGGGCTCACCACTAAGCATATAGAAAGCCAGGTGCGAGTCCTCTCCGGAGGCGAGCAGGCCAAAGTGCGCCTTTGCAAACTCATAAACAGAGAGACCAACCTGCTTCTTCTTGATGAGCCGACGAATCATCTCGACCAGGACGCCAAGGCCGAGCTGAAGCGCGCTTTGAAAGAATATAAAGGCAGTATCCTGATCATCTGCCACGAGCCGGAGTTTTATAAGGAAATCGTGGACCAGGTGTGGGACTGCAGCCAGTGGACTACGAAGATATTGTAGTGTGGGGATTATGATAGGCTGGCGATGGATTATAATGAGCTGGCAATTCCATTTATAAATAGAGTATATGTTATTAAAAAGGAATATCACCGTGATTTCGGCGAGATATTCCTTTTTTAGTGTAATTTAGTTAAAAAAACAGGGTGAAATGACGTAAATAAAGGAAAATCGTAGAGCTATTATGAAGTTTTTCCATTTTCGCACACATATATATTGGCTTTAAGGGAATCGACCCCTTAGTTTGAAATCGATTTTGAAATAAAGGTGTATGTAGTTCCCGTATGCCCTCTCTTGGTCATACGGGGTTCGCTATCAAGGCTCCTCGCCTTATAGCTTCCAGCTGAGTTTTATTTAAAAACTCGCTGTCAGCGCGGGATCCTTGAGGCGTACGTGATTACTGAAGTCTGACGATCACAAGGTGGGCAGATACAGGTCTCGCTCCTCCTGCCAGCGGTGTGATTGTCAGTGCTGCTGTGTTTCCTGCCGGATTTCTGACTGTCAGGATAGATTCAGGAATAGTAGTTTCTACTAGGGCTGTTCCCACGATCTGTGTAGCACCTGCTGCACGGCCGAAAACTGTATATTCCAGGTCTTCGCCATTCAATGTCAGCATCAGCTGGCCGGCTTCATCAACACTGACTTCGAAGAATATCTGGTAGGTGCCGATCTCGGTAAGGTTGAATGAGCTGGTGCCTGTTCTCAGGATCTCTGCACCGCTATTCGGACCGTCTTCAGGAAAGCTAACGTCTGTGCCCGGAGCTACTGTGGCTGCATTGTCAGTCGGCATCAACGCATAGAAGTCGGCAAAGCCAAGAACGCCTCCCGGCTCACCAGCCGGACCCTGCGGGCCTGCCGGGCCTGTTGCTCCTGTTTCACCAGCCGGTCCCTGCGGGCCTGTTTCTCCTGCCGGACCCTGCGGGCCTGTTGGACCTATTGGGCCGACTGGACCTGTTTCACCTGCAGGTCCCTGCGGGCCTGTTGCCCCTGTTTCGCCTGCAGGTCCCTGTGGGCCTGCCGGGCCGATTGGGCCTGTTGGACCGATTGGGCCGGGTTCGCCTGCTGGGCCTGCCATGCCCGGTTCACCGATCGCGCCTTGTGGGCCTGCCGGACCTACCGGTCCTTGTGGTCCTCTTGGTCCCATTGGGCCCTGCGGTCCTGTCTGTCCTTGCGGTCCCTGTGGGCCCGGAGGACATAGTTCGCATCTTCTGCCGCAATACCTTTCATCATTCTCTTCACAATAATCATCGTTACAATAACATCCATTATTGAAGCAATTAAATCTATTCACTATATTCACCTTCTTATTTTTGTTTTATTCTTCACTTATAAATGCAGCAAAACCTGCTGCGATAACTTTATCTCTCATCTTTTCGGCATTTGCATAGTCTGCATAAGCACCTGCCTGTACTCGATAGAGCTTTTTCGACGGTTCTGACGGAGCAGGCTTTGCAGGGATATTCCCCTTGTAATCAATGCCCATATATTCGAGGATGGCCTTGGCATAAGCCACGCCAAGTGCTCTTTGCTCTGCTCTGGTATCACCGATATTCTTATCGGCAGCGTTATCTATAAAGAAGCATTCGAGCAGTACTGCTGTCATCGGAGTCTCCCTGATGAAATAGAGATGTGTTCCGTCTTTGACTCCGCGGCTGTTCTGCCCCAGTGCCTTGATATATTTCTCTGCAAGTTTGCTGAATCTCACGCCATCGGGGTTGGCAGTGTTGCAATATGCTTCAAATCCATTTCCACCGCCCGCATTAGTGTGAAAGGATACTGCCAGATCGACTCCGGAAGCGATCGCCTCTCTGACTTCTTCATACACACCGTCGTTTTCGTCGGTAGTACGCGAAGAGAAAACTTTCACGTTATGCCGCTCTAATTCAGCCTTGCATCCTAATAATGTCTGCAAATTTATATCCTTTTCTTTTAATCCATTTCCTACTGCGCCCGGATCATTTCCACCATGTCCGGCTGATAAAAATACACTGTCTGCCATAGTTATTTCTCCTTAATATTGTTGCTATAGTGCATAATATGAAATAAAAAAGGACGATGTAACTCGTCCTATGAGGATGGCTCGTCCTTTTAAGCATATATTCTATTTTGTGTGCATCAGTTTAACCGGCTTATTGATATATATTTTAGTACGCCTTATTCAGGTATAATGTCCCAAATTTCCGCTAGATGCGGCGGATGTTTCTCGTAGATTTCCTGCTGCTGTTCATCCGTCAGCGTCAGGAAACTGCAAGTGTCGTTTCTCTGATATCTGCCTTATACGAATACCGTCATTGCCAGCGTTCCTATGGACATGAGCGCAAGGCCCGCAGCCGACTTTTTCGTGAGTTTTTCTTTAAGGAAGATATACGAGAATGCTACTGTTATAAGTATGCTCATTTTGTCGATAGGTACTACTACACTTACTACACCGTTCTGTATAGCATAGTAATAACAGAGCCATGATGCCCCGGTTGCGATACCCGAGAGGCAGATGAATACAAGTTCCCTTTTATCGATACTGCCGATCTGCTTATGCTTGCCTTTACCGAATACAATGACCCATGCCAGCACCAGTACTACTCCTGTTCTGATAGCCGTGCCAAGATTCGACTCTACCCCCGTGATACCGACCTTCGCAAGAATGGATGTCAGTGCAGCGAAAACAGCGGCACCTCCTGCGTAAATGAGCCAGCCCTTCTTGTTTTCTGTAACGGTGACATCTTTTTTCTCAATCATCATGAATACACCGACTGCTATAAGTGCAGTACCGACCAGTTTGATCCCCAAATTATGAGTTTCGCCAAACAGCATGATAGCCAGAAGCACTGTCAGGATAGTGCTTGACTTATCTACAGGCACTACCTTATTGACATCTGCCATAGAAAGCGCCTTGAAATAACATATCCATGATAAACCTGTCGCTGCTCCCGAAAGTATCAGGAACAGGATCGACCTTGGATCAAGTTCCGTTATAGTATGGGCCGAACCGACTATGAAAACCATCAGCCATGAAAAGGCCAGCACTACGATCGTCCTTACTGCCGTTGCTATGTCTGAGTCTGTATTATTTATGCCGCATTTTGCCAAAATAGTAGTGATGCCGGCGAAAACTGCCGACAATACTGCCATTATTATCCACATATGTTTCTGCTTCCTTTACTCCTATTTATAGCTGTATCTTGATTTGTATTTATCGCCTATATTATATCATCATTAGCCTAAATGTATATTGCTTTTTATCAGAAATATAATAGCTCTGATTACAGATACCCTGTTGGAAAGTGCAGCTATTTGAGGTATAGTAGTCTTTGAAAAGAGGTGGCATATGAAAAACATAAAAGCAGACAGAGTTGAAAACATCTTGAGAATAGAATTCGACATGATGCAGAATACGCAGAATATCGGCGGCAGAGCGTCCTGTCAGGATGACTGGGAAACTTTTTATATCATGCGCGGCAGCCAGTATGCTTCCTGGCGTGATGACATGCTTGAGTTTTGGGAAGACTTCGTAACGAAATGTCGAAATGAAGGACGTAATATGGTCACAGAAAAGTACGCTAAAATGATGCGTTTCACAGATCCCGGATATTACACTCAGCACCTGGAACCTTATCTTCCGAAAACACCGCAGGAGAGTTTCCCGCTGATCGATGAGA
>JAFQBD010000038.1 GCA_017416795.1 Bacillota bacterium
CAATGGAAAACTTCTTCGGAATTCTAAAGCAAGAAATGTACTATGGAGAAACATATTGCAGCTTTGAAGAACTAAAAACTGCAATAGAAAAATACATTAGATATTACAACGAAAAAAGAATCAAGGCAAAACTGGGATGGCACAGCCCTGTCCAATATCGCCTTATGAACTGTGCTGCCTAATCAAAAAATTAAAAAACGGAGAGGAAAATTAATTCCTCTCCGATAAAGTCCAACTTTTGGGGGTCACCTCAAATGGTTGCAATTGCTTTTTATTCTTCTTCGATATACTCCATGATATCAGAAACATTACACTGTAAAATTCTACAGAAATTATCAATTGTATTGGTACTTACACTTTCATTCCTTTTCAGCCTTGTGATTTGAGCAGGGCTGACATGATATTTTTTTATAAGGGCATACTGAGTAATACCTTTTTCTTTCATTGTCTGCCAGAGCTTGTCATATTTAATCAATTCGATCACATCCTTTCTATTGAATGTTAACCGAATGTTGTATATAATAACATTAACCAATATCGGTTATTGCATATACAAGGAGAAGTAAATGGAAAAGAAAAAAATAATAGGTTTATTATTGGTTTTCATTTTAGCGTTTTCGATTTGTAGTTGTGGTAGTAATGGAGGCACAACAAATATAACTGGCTATAATGAAGAAGAAATGACGGAAGCTATGGGTATACCCGAAGTAGTGCGATGTTGTAAATATTTAGAAGAGCATAATGCTCCATACTATGGTTTCTGGGAGTTTTTGGAGTCATTAAAGGCGAATGCTCCAAATAATATTTTTACAAAAGAACTTACTGCACAACATGATGCTTTAACTCTTGGAGAAAGAACGGATTTCGAAAAAGACTTTTTTGAGATATTTCCATCAATCATAAGTGCAAATTGGGGTAGTTATGAAATAGCAGAACAGGGATGCTATATAGATAAAGAACACTTTGGATCAGCATGGCTCATAGGATATGATGGAAAGGAAACAAGCAATGTGCTTCCACATGATGCTCGTGCAATTATATTAGAAAGTACTGGGATAAAAGAATTTGATGAGGATGAGAAGGTATATGTATACTTGATTGCTTTTGATGGCCGTTATAGTACATCATATATTTATGGGGAGAGAAAGCTGAAAGATATTACAGGAATAAATTTGGACTCTGATGAAGGCACATGTAGAAATCTAGCATCAAGTGTTTTAAGCCCTGCTTCTGATACTGCTAAAAAGAAAAAAGAAATAGAAGCCGCGTATACAGGAGTTCCTTATGTAAAGTTGCAAGAAAAGGAAGTGCATATTTTAATAAATGAGTTTTATTCCTTTAATGATATTTTCAAAACATTTGTTGATAATGAGTATTATGACTATGATCCTTATGACGATTCTTTTAACGAACGTGCGGATAGGATAGCAGAGCAAGCAGAGAAGCAGCAAATAATAGAAGATAAGATTGCAAGTGGAAAAACGCCTGTTCTTGGAATGACAATAGAAGAGGTGGAAAAGAGCGCATGGGGTGCACCTAACTATAGGAATGTGACAGAATATTCATGGGGAACTACTGAATATTGGGTATATAACAACTATGGTTATGTATATTTCGTAAATGGAATTGTAGAAGTAGTATCACACAGAGAATAGGAGGACATGATGAAGAAAAGAAATGTTGTATTAATGTTTGTATTGATAATAGTTTGCTGTGTATTAAGTTCCTGTGGAAGTGCAATAAGCGATGCTGAAACATGTATGGAAAGTAATGATGCTATAGGCGCATATGACGTTTTGGTTTCGGCTGAAGCAGGGGCAAGTGAAAGTGAATTAAGCGAAATAAAAGTTATGAAGGAAGAAATTTTAGGTTCCTGTTATGGTGGTACTTTATGTATTAAGATGGAAAACATTTTAGGGAGTGAAAATGGAACCTTTACAACAGAAGATGGATATACAGGTACATTTGAGTTAACAACAGAGCAGTCTGGAGATGTTGTTATGTACCGATATGATACATATGGTATCCCAACAGAAGCATACCCATATAATGCTTACTCCGCATATATAAAGCAGAATTTGGCAGCAGGAGAATATGTAGATAGAAGTTGGGCTAGTCCGGTTGACAGTTTTGTAGGGCAGGAAGAAGGGATGGTTTATAAAGATTCTTTTGGTAATCTTATCACTTATGTAGAAGGAACTAAAGGAGACTTACTAACTTATTTTTCAGTTATAATTAAACTTGCAGAACAATAGGCAGAGAGCGATTGATAACCAACCCCAAGCCTGAGCGGTTTCCGCAGGAGTAGGTACGAGCACATACGAAATGAACAAAGAGAATAGTTTAACCCCTAGCACTGTTTGAGCGATAATAAGTCGCGAGTTTGCTAGGGGTTCTATTCTCTGTGAATGAGTATTGATGCTCGTCTGCGACGCGTATTTTCTTCAAGCTTGCTTGATTAAGAAAATACGACAACGAAGGGAACTTGCGACCGTAGGAGAGAGGCGGAGCCGAATGTTGAGGACTTAGCGAAGGCAAGGGGTTGGGTTGTTAATTTGCTTATATGTTTCTATTTTCGATTTGATTTTCAAATCACATTTTCAAAAAATACCACGCAACTTTTCCTCTCGATTACAAACAATATCAATGAATACGAAGAGAGGAGAAAAAAAGAAGATGAGTAGATTGAGGATTCTTTTGGCTGCAATACTCTGTGTTTCATTATTGACGTTCGTCGGATGCGGTGAGGACGGTAATACAGAAGGCAATGCTGAGAATGGTACTATTACCGAAGAAAGCACCGATATGAACACTGATAAGAACAATGATAAGAACAATGACGTCAATAGTAACAGCACTGAGAACGGCAAGAATAATGACGGTTCTGTCATGGAGGACCTGGAAGAAGGTGCCGATGATGCAGTAGACGATCTCGAAAGAGATGCGAGAGACGCTTCAGACAGTATAAGAGATGGAGCTAAAGGCAGCAGCAGAAGCAATGATGCTAAAGAATCAAACGTAGGTCAGTAATGACCTGCAAGTAAAAGGTGGCAATGCCACCTTTTATGTTATAATAGGATATGCAAAGGCGCAGTGCGCTGGTGATTCTCGCCGGAAAGGTGGAGGTTATTATGATAAAGAAAAATAAGCGAAACATACTTACGGGGATATTGTCGAAGCACAGGAAGGGCTTCGGCTTTGTTGCGTGTGATGATATAGAACAGGACATATTCATAGCTCCGGACAATATGGGAAATGCCATGGATGGCGATGAGGTGGAGATAGATCTGCTTCCCGACTACTTATGGAGAAGCTCTCCCGAAGCCATCATAACTAAAGTCATAAACAGGAAAACTACAGAAGTCGTAGGAACATTTCAGAAGAGCAAGAAATTCGGTTTTGTAGTGCCTGAAAGCAGGAAATACAGAGAAGATGTCTTCGTCAAGAAGAAAGACTTTTCAGGTGCACAGAGGGGTGATAAAGTCGTCGTTCAGATAACGAAATACCCTGACAGATATAACAGCGCAGAAGGCAAGATAACAGAGATAATAAGCCGTGCAGGCCAGCCGGGAGGGGACATCAAGGCTATAGCCAGAAGCTATGGCATGCGTGAGACCTTCCCATCAAGAGCTTCGGCAGAAGCTAAGGCAGTGAGAAAGAAAGGCGTGACTGAAGAAGATATCGCAGGCAGAAGAGACCTTAGGGATAAAACTGTATTCACCATCGATGGTGCTGACTCCAAAGATTTTGACGATGCAGTATCTATCGAAATTCTCGAAAACGGTAATTATCTTCTGGGTGTCCATATAGCAGACGTTGCACATTATGTGAAAGAAGACGGACCTCTAGACAAGGAAGCCCTCAAGAGAGGAACGAGTGTATATCTGATAGACCAGGTGATTCCAATGCTGCCGAAAGCGCTCAGCAATGATATCTGCAGCTTGAACCCGGGAAAAGACCGCCTGACTCTTTCCATAGATATGGAAGTGACTCCTGCGGGCGCAGTAGTGAGTCATGAGATATATGAGAGTGTCATCAACTCTAAGGAACGACTCGTATATGACGATGTTTCGGATCTGCTTGAGAAGAACGACCAAGCTATGGCAGAAAAGTATGCCCATATAAAAGAAGATCTTTACATGATGAATAATCTGGCAGTCACACTCAGAAAAAATCGTGAGAACAGAGGAAGTCTTGACTTCGATCTTGACGAAGCCTATATAACTCTCGATGAACAGGGACTGCCGGCACATATTGGGATAGCGGAGCGAAGGAACGCCAACAAGCTTATCGAAGAATTCATGCTGCTTGCCAATGCAACGGTCGCTGAACATTTTTACTGGATGGACAGTCCATTCGTCTACAGAGTCCATGAAAAGCCGGCAACGGACAAAATAGAGCAGCTGAGGACATTCCTCAGGACGATGGGCATACTGCTTAAGGGCAATGCAGACAGCATACATCCTAAAGCTGTCAGAGCAGTTCTCGAGCAGGCTAAGGGACAGGCGACGGAAAACGTTGTAAACTCAGTTACTTTGAGATCAATGCAGAAGGCTTTTTACAGTACGACATGTGAAGGTCATTTCGGACTTTCGCTTAAGTATTACTGCCATTTCACATCTCCGATAAGAAGGTATCCGGACCTGATGATCCATAGGATAATAAAGAAATGGCTCCATGGAGAAGATCCCGCAAAGCTTTCTAAGCATTTCAAGAAAAGGACGGTCGAAGCTGCAGAGCTGAATTCTGCATCTGAAAGACAGGCAATAGAAGCTGAACGTGAAGTAGAAAAATTGAAGAAGGCAGAATACATGAGCTATCATGTTGGAGAGATGTTTAACGGCATCATCAGCGGTGTGACGGGCTTCGGTATTTACGTCCAGCTGCCCAATACCATCGAAGGCATGGTGAGGATAGACGACCTTAATGACGATTACTACGATCACATAAAAGAAAAGTACGCCCTCATAGGAAGGCGTACCGGCAAGACATATAAGCTCGGTGATGAAGTGACCATCTTCGTCGATCACGTAGATACTGAACGCAGGGAAATCAACTTCCTGCTGGCTTGATGCTGATAGCAGACAGTGCATCACCGGCTTCGTCGATATAAACAGGCTTGACGGCAACATCGCCGAGAGACAGCATACCGACTATTTTAGAGGCTTCCGTAACAGGGAGCCTTCTTATTTTATGTGCAGAAAAAAGCAAGGCGGCATCATGGATGTTTTGATCAGGCGAGACAGTGACCGGATCCAGAGACATGATATCTCCGGCAGTCAGCATAGTATTGCCGGGACTGCCTGCCTTTTTGCCATTTTCGTCCGCCGCCACAGCTTTGGCAAGACATCTTATCACAAGATCCCTGTCAGTGACTATCCCCTTGATATGTCCTGCATCGTCGCATACAGGCATGCATCCTACATCGTTCTTTCTCATTTGCAATGCGATCTGATCGGCAGGAGTGCTTTCGCTCACACACGTGATATTCGTGCTCATCAATTCTTTGACTTTCATATTGGCCTCCTTGGTTAGGTTGTATAACTAGGATAACCAAAAAGAGCAGAGACTATCTGTCTCTGCCCCAGAAATTTCTTGTGAAAAGGATTATTATGGTGAAAAGCTCAAGTCTTCCGACGATCATAAGTGCGCTTAAGTATATTTTTATCAAAGGATGGAACATGGAGAAATTGCCAAGTGCAGCAGCTTCTCCAAATGCAGCGCCTGTATTAGACAGCATAGCAAGCGTTGCAGTTATCGTAGTTTCCATGTCCAGCCCCTGAAACGACATTAGGAATGATGACATTAGGAATATCATCATGTAGAGCAGGATGAAAACCGTGATCTGTGAAACTACAGGTGCTGAGATAGCATTACCGCCGACCTTGACGGCAACTACAGAACGAGGATGCATCCTTTTGATGCAGCCTCTCCATATGAGTTTAAACATGACGATCACTCGAATAACCTTGATAGATCCCGATGTGGATGCGGCACAGCCACCTATGAACATGAGGGTAAGGAGAGTGAATTGACATACGGCAGGCCATATGATATATGGAGACCTCGTATAGCCGGATGTGGTCGCCATGCTGACAACCTGGAAGAAAGATTCTCTCAATGCTTCTCCGAAGGAAGCATCGCTTTGGAGAACCAAACCCAATGTACAAACCAATGTGGCAAGCACCATTATTATTATAAACACCCTTAGCTCGATATCTTTGAGCAAATAAGAGGCCTTACCTGTGACTACATAGTGGTACAGTATGAAGTTTATTGAAGCAAGCACACAGAAGACAGAGATTACTATTTCTACAAAAAGGCTGTCATAAACGGCTATACCTTCAGGATGTACCATAAGGCCACCTGTACTGATGCTTCCCAACGTATTTATGACTGCGTCGTAAACAGGCATTTTGCCGGAGAACAACAGAAGTATGAATTCTATTACAGTAAAAGTCAAATAAGTGATATAGAGTATCTTGGCTGAGTCGCTCATCCTTACGGTCATCTTCTCCATGACAGGTCCCGGTGTTTCAGCCCTAGCTATTATTTGGCCGTTTATACCGAGAGCAGGCAGAATGGAAATTACAAAGACAAGTATCCCCATACCGCCCAGCCAGTGGGAGATGGCCTTCCAAAGCATCAGGCTTCTCGAAAGAACGGCACCGTCTACTGCTGAGCATCCTGTTGTGGTAAAACCAGATGTCGATTCGAAGACAGCATCGATGAAGTTTTCAGCATAGCCTGTCAACATATATGGGAAGGCTCCGATCAATGATGCCAGTACCCAACAGGAAGCAACCACTATATAACCTTCTCTTGATCTGAACTTTGCACGAGGGGCTCTGATGAGGAATGACATGAGTGCGCCTATTATTATAGTTGGCACTGCACATCTGCTGAATGCGAAGACACCGGCAGGATCGCCTGTGACTTTAGCATAAATCAAAGGAAAGATCATGGACAGACCAACGATGAACATTATGATGCCAAGTATTCGTACCATGGCTTTGTAATTGATGAAATTATTTTTTGCCATTTGTCTCTCCGTTAATGATCCGGATTCCAGAATTTAGGTGTAAGCAGGATGAACAGAGTATAAAGTTCGAGCCTTCCCGCTATCATGTAAATCGAAAGAAGGTATTTCGAAAGATCGGAAAAGGCACTGAAATTCTCTGTAGGACCTATGCTGCCAAATCCCGGTCCGATATTTCCAAGACACGTTATGACAGAAGAAAAACATGTCATAAGGTCAGTGTTTTCAAATGATATGATAAAAGCTCCTGCAAATATCATTGCGATATATAGGAACATATGATTTGCTATGGCGGAAACTGTATCGCTAGGCATAGTTTTGCCGTTCAGCTTGATGTTTTCTACCACATTAGGGTGAAGTCTCGTAGATACCCCTCTCCTTATCAGTTGAAGTATGATATAGATACGAACGATCTTGATACCGCCTGATGTAGATGACGAACATCCTCCCATGAACATGAGAAGCAGGATAGCCATCTGACATACTATCGGCCAGGCCTCATAATCGGCAGAAGCATAACCTGTCGTAGTTAAGATAGATGCTGTCTGGAATGCCGAGTCTACAGCAGCTTCGCCGAAAGAACCATAAGTGTTGCTGATCATCAGTATGGAAAACAGGAAGATAGCCGTGCCGCCGAAGAACATGAGATAAAGCTTGAATTCAGAGTCTTCGAAGAACACTTTAGGTCCGCGCCTTACGGAAAAGTAAAATAGATTGAAGTTGACTCCGCACAGGAACATGAAAGCAGTGATAACTATTCTTATATATGTGCTGTCGAAGTGAGCAACGCTGGCATTGTAGTTAGAGAATCCTCCGGTGCCTACAGTTCCGAAAGTATGGATAAGAGCATCGAAGAGATCCATGCCTCCGCCCATAAGCAGCATAGTTTCGATTACTGTGAACAGCATATATATGATCAGAAGAGTCTTGGCAGTATCAGACATCTTAGGTGTTATCTTATCCAGTGCAGGACCCGGCGTCTCTGAAACAGCTATGTTCTGACCGCCGATGCCCAAAGACGGCATGAGGGCGATAGTTATAACGAGGATACCCAGTCCTCCGATCCAATGGGTAAATGAACGCCAAAAAAGAATGCCTTTTGGCAGGACTTCTATGTCGTTGAGGATGGATGAACCTGTTGTGGAAAAACCCGAGCAGCTTTCGAAAAACGCATCTGCCAGGTTCGGTATCGCTCCCGTTACCATGAAAGGGACAGCTCCGATAAAACAGGACAATAGCCAACAGATGGTAACAATGAGAAAGCCGTCGCGGACTTTTAATCTAAAAGAGTCGTGAATAAAGAATTTAGTAAGAGAAAGTCCCAGTATGACGGTGATGATCATAGTGTATATGAACGGCATGAATACACTAGGTCCATCGTAAATTACAGACACTAAAATTGATGGTAACATGGACACGCCAATTACCACCAATACTAAGCCTGTTATTCTGCACATGGAGCTTACACTTAAATTCATAAGAACACCTGTTACTTGTTACTGTTGATGTTATTCTAAATATTTATCTGAAGATACTTCTTCTGGTGCTGTCCTTCAGAAGCTGTTCTGTTTCGTATATATCACTCAAGAGGCTGAGCATGATAACTCTGTCATCTTCCAGGATCTCAGTATCTCCGTTAGGGATGATGACATCGTTGCCTCTGTGGATAGCTGCGAAGATGACGCCATCAGGCAGATCCAGTTCTTTGAGCGGAGTTTCCAGGATATCCATGTTGGCAGTGGCGATAATTTCCATCAGTTCTGCCTGACCCTGGATAAGCTGTGATGACAGGACCTTCTTGGATCCTTGTACGAAACGCATGATGTTGGTAGTAGTGATATCAAGCGGATTGAGGGCCATGTCTACGCCCATAGCCGAGATGATCTCTACATAACTTTCTCTGCTGACCTTAGCGATAACGTCCTCTATGCCACGCTGCTTGGCGGTGAGTGCCAGCAGCAGATTGTCTTCGTCGAAACCTGTAGCTGTTACGACAGCATCCATCATATCGATGTTTTCCTCTTCCAAAAGTGTCAGGTCTGTAGCATCACCGTGAAGGACCATAGTGTCTTCAAGGTGAGTGGACAGATAGTGACATCTTTCTTTATCGGCTTCGATGATCTTGACAGCAGCTCCGAATTCTTCCAGCATTTCTGCCAGATAGAAACCTGTCTTACCGCCGCCCATAATCATTACCTTCTGAAGGTCTGTATACTTACCTCTTTCATGTACCTTGGCGTTCAGCTTCTGGATAGGGCCTTTCTTTCCTATCACATAAAGAACGTCATCTTCCTGTATAACAAAGCCGCCGCGAGGGATGATTACCTTACCGTTTCGTGATACGGCTACTACCAGCATTTCAGGAAGTATCTTAGTAGTTTCCTGCATAGTAAGACCGATCAGCTGCTTGTATTTCTCTACGTCGAATTCTACGAGAGACACCTTGCCGCTGGAAAAGATACCGTTACTGAGGGAGTATTTCTCAGCCAGGTACTTATAGATCTCTACAGTGATACCCTGGTCAGGGTTGACAATGTGATCGATCCCCATAGTATCCTTGATGAAGTTTATCTGTTGCATGTGTTCAGGGTCGCGGACTCTGGCAATAACTTTGTTGCAGCCCAGCTTCTTGGCGAAGGATGCTATAACGATATTAGTTTCATCGTTGCCTGTTACGGCAATAAGATAATCGTAAGATGAGATGTTTATTCTTTTTAATGTTTTTGTTTCCTTAGCGTTGGCATTGATGGTCATTACGTCCAGGTGTGAACTTATTTTCTGGAGCAGCTGATCATCGGTGTCTATGATAGTAACTGCGTGATCTCCGCCCAGAAGTGCATCTGCAACTTTCATTCCCAGTTTGCCTGCGCCTACGATAACAACTTTCATTTCTATGTTCCTCTTTTGATCCATAAAGTTATATTGTCCAAACACAATAATTTTACCACTAATTGTTGGAAATTCAACATCTAATTGCAAGATAGCATTAAATAGATTAAAATGTTCAGTAGATAAAATCAAGACGTAAAATAGTGCTAAAATACTAAAAGTACAGACGAGGAGTATATATAAAATGAAGATAAAGAGATTCATCGGAGGTTTACTTGAGAGTAACGGGTACATCATATACCAGCAGGATGGCGGGGATGCCTATCTCATAGACCCCGGGTATAATTCCAAAGTATTTATCGAATATATAAAGGAACACGGTTTTTCTCTTAAAGGGATACTGCTGACTCATCACCATTATGATCATTCAGGAGTTGCAGACAGAGTCAAAGCAGTATTTGATTGTCCGATATATCTCCACAGACGAGACTGTGATATTTACTTTAGGGAGTTCAAGAGAAATGCCGATATATACATGGAAGACGGAGATGTGTTCGATCTTGAGGGGGAAGAGATACGCGTCATCCATACACCGGGGCATACAGGAGGTGGCGTATGCTTCATGAGCGATAAGAGCAAGGTCTGCTTCACAGGCGACACCATATTCAATGTAGATCTTGGCAGGACCGATCTTGAAGGCGGGTCCGAGGAAGAAATGATCGACAGCATACTGAACATCATCGATAAATGGCCTAACGATATCATGATATACCCGGGACATGGCGATGGATGCACCATGAAAAAAGTAAGACAGATAAACAGCGAATTTTTAGATATCGTCAATAAACGATAGGAAGCGATCGGCGAAGATAAACGCAGCAGAGGAGAAAAGATGAGTATCAAATTGATAGCCCTGGACCTTGATGGGACTACAATAAACAACGACAGAGTGATAAGCGAGAGGAACAGGCACGCTTTGCAGAAAGCTGCAGATAGAGGCGTGAATATAGTCATCGCTACCGGCAGGCCTTACTGCGCCTTGCCGAAGGATGTTTTTGAACTGGATGCTGTGAGATACGTCCTCACTTCTAACGGAGCGTCCATAACCGATCTCAGAGAAAAGAAGACCTTCTATGAGAACTGTATTTCTGCCTATGCGACGGAAAAAGCCGTGGAACTGCTGAGGCAGCACCCTTATGTATGTGAATGTATCGTAGGCGGCATAGCATATATCGACGGCGACTATTTCCGCGAAGTGGAAAGAACGGGCTATTCTTCAAGAGATGCAGGCTATATATTAGGCACGAGAAAACCTGTGGACGATATATATGGATTCATGCTTGAGCATAAGGGTCATATAGAGAACATCAATGTCAACTTCGAAGATATCAGTGAGAAACCTGCCATGAGAGAGAAGATGTTGAAGCTTCCCGAAACTACAGTGACAAGCTCTTTCCTCCATAACCTGGAAATTGGAGGGGCTACTACCAGCAAGGCGGAGGCACTTATCCAGATGGGCAGACTGCTGGGTGTTGACCCTGAAGAAATGATGGCCGTAGGTGACAGTCCTAACGATATGGCGATGCTGTCTGTCTGCGGACTTCCGGTAGCAGTAGGAAATGCACTCGATGAAGTGAAGGCGATAGCAAGGTACATAGCACCGACAAATCATGAAGACGGAGTGGCAGATGCAGTAGAGAAATTCGTACTGGCAGAAACTGAATAAAGAACTGAATAAAGAAAGGTGCACAAGCACATCATATCGACTATAAACGATACATTCGATGCATATTTGTATGTATCGTTTTATTTTTTTTGTGATTTTGAAAGCAAGTCGTGACGCTGGACTTGACAGGAAAATATTTCCATAATATTATATATGTAAAAATATGGAAAGGGATGACAGGAGATGGATAATATCAAACTTGGAAGGATAGGAGAAGAAACCGCTGCCGAGATATTAAGGAGCAAAGGATTTCAAATATTGCAGAAAAACTACAAATGCAGTATGGGCGAGGTGGATATCATAGCTGCAAAGGGCAGCCTTATAAGTTTCATCGAGGTCAAGACGAGGCAGAGCAGAGCTTACGGCAGGCCGTGCGAATCAGTAGGAAAAGATAAGCAGAAGCATATAAAAAATGCAGCAGTCTGTTATCTGAAGGAGATGGAGAAAAAAGGATATGTACCGGGGAGGGTATCGTTTGATGTGATGGAGATAACAGCCGAACATATAACGGCTGCGTTTTGAATAGAAAGGGGTATGGGAAATGTTGACGAAAACGATAGCGGCCACACTTGAAGGCGTTGAAGGAACGCTTGTCACGGTAGAAGTAGATATAAGAAGGGGTATGCCGACATTCACTATAGTGGGTCTTGCCGATACGACTATCAAGGAGGCATGCAGCAGGATGAAACCGGCTGTACTGAACTCAGGCTTTGATTTTCCCGATGAACGTGTGACGGTCAATTTAGTGCCGGCCGGCAAACCTAAGGAGGGGACTCATTTCGATCTGCCTATAGCTGTTGGCATGATAACACCGGAGCTGGGATTTTCGATCCCGGAAGATACGGCATTTCTGGGAGAATTGTCCCTTGACGGCAAGCTTAACAGGATAAAGGGGGCTCTTCCTCTGGTGATGTGCTTAAGAAAGCAGGGGATAAAGAAAGTGATCCTTCCGATAGGCAATGCGGAGGAGACTGCCATATTGAAGGATGTGGATATAATGCCGGCGGAAGATCTGGATCAAGTGATAAGGCATGTTGCAGGAAGCAGCCGGCTGCCGGTATATAAAGGAAAGAAAATATCTGTATCATATGACGGAGATCTTGATTTCTCACAAGTTGCCGGACAGGAAACAGTAAAGAGAGCAGTAGTCATAGGTGTGGCAGGCAATCACGGCCTCCTTCTCATGGGTGGACCCGGCTGCGGCAAAACTATGATAGCAAGGCGCATACCGACGATCATGCCGGAACCTACATATGATGAGATGCTTGAAACAACAGGAGTATACAGCGTATCGGGTTTGCTGTCTGAAGCGCAGCCTTTCATAGATAAGCGCCCTTTCAGAAGTCCGCATCACACCATCTCGTCTTCGGGGCTGCTGGGCGGCGGCGTCAGACCGAGACCCGGAGAGATATCGCTGGCTCATAGAGGAGTGCTCTTTCTTGATGAGATGGGTGAATTCGACGGTGGAGTTCTGGATGCTATGAGACAGCCTATGGAAGAAGGACTCGTCAGGATAACGAGAAATAACAGAGAAGTGACCTTCCCGGCACAGGTGATGGTAGTTGCAGCAGCTAATCCATGTAAGTGCGGACATTTATGGGATGATAGGAAGATATGCACCTGCAGCAGGAAACAGCTTGATGATTATGCCAGGAAGCTTAACGGGCCTTTTTCAGACAGGATAGATATGCATATCAAGATGTTCCCCGTGGATAAAGACGTGGTTGCCGATGATATATATCGCAGAAACTCCATGTCATCTGCAGAAATGAGGCGGCAGGTAACAGATGCTGTGGATATCCAGCGGGAAAGATATGCGGACACTAAATACAGAAGTAACGGAGATCTTGATGAGAAGGGGATAGCGATATACTGCAGGCTTGACAAAAACTGCAGCAAGCTGCTTTCGTTGGCATATGACAGACTGGGACTTAGTATGAGGGCATGCAGCAGATCGATAAAAGTGGCGAGAACTATAGCTGACCTTGCAGGCGAAACAAAGATCAGAGAAGAACACCTTACGGAAGCGTTGATGTACAGGGTGTCTGACGGAGGGCAGCAAGCGAGACAGGCATAGATGCATAAGGGGATGAGAGTGATGAGAAAGAGAAACATAGAGATACTGAGACCGGGCATGCATGAATACCCGGCAAGCTTGAGTGAGATAAATAATTCTCCGAAACAGTTATATTATGTGGGAGATATAAGCATACTGAAGAAGCGCTGTGCTGCCGTAGTGGGATCGAGGAACACTAATCAGTATGGCAGGACTACGGCAGTAGCCATATCAGGTAAATTGGCAGAAAAAGATGTGGCTGTAATAAGCGGAATGGCGAGAGGGATAGATACATGCGCTCATAGGGGTGCACTGGATGCGGGCGGCAGCACTGTAGCTGTGCTGGGGTGCGGTGTGGATATCTGTTATCCCGAAGAAAACTCAGCATTAAAAAAAGAGCTGGAAGAAAGAGGCTTGCTTCTTTCCGAATATCCTCCGGGAACCATGCCTATGCCGTATCATTTCCCGCAGAGGAACAGGATAATAAGCGGATTGTCTGAGGTGACGGTCGTTGTACAGGCAAGGAACAGCAGTGGCGCTCTTATAACTGCAGAACTTGCGGCGGAACAGGGAAGAGAGGTCTGTGCCGTGCCGGGAAATATCGATAGTCAGTATAATTTAGGAAATAATAAATTGATAAAAGACGGTGCCAGACCTATAACATGTCCCGCTGATGTTTTGGAAGCGATGAGACTGGATGTACTAGATGATGAAACGGTAAGAAGGCTGCTCAGCGCTACTGAACAGCTGATATTTTCCATGCTGTCCGAAGGAGGAGAAATGACTGTAGATGAGCTGTGCCGAAGGCTGGAAAAACCGCCTTCGTATGTAAACAGTATAGTAACGGTGATGGAACTGAAGGGGGCTGTTTATACAGCACTTGGAAAAATTTTTATTGCAAAAGCGTAGAAATCTACATATAATCTTGTACTAGAAGTTAAACTTGAGTAAGAAGGAGGGGTTTTCATGGCAGCTAAGAAAGCGTTAGTGATCGTGGAATCACCATCAAAGGCAAAGACAATAGGCAAGTTTTTAGGAGGACACTATAAGGTCCTGGCATCCGTGGGACACGTGCGCGATCTGCCTAAAAGCAAGCTGGGAATAGATGTTGAAAATGACTTTGAACCTCAGTATATATCCATAAGGGGAAAAGGGGATATAATAAAGGAACTTAAAAGAGAAGCCAAGAATGCATCAAAAATTTATCTGGCAACCGACCCGGATAGAGAAGGTGAAGCAATATCTTGGCATTTAGCATTTTTGCTGGGAATAGATCCCGACAAACCATGCAGGATCGTTTTCAATGAAATAACAGAGAAAACGATAAAGGCTGCGATAAAGAATCCGAGACCTATAGATATAGACCTTGTGGATGCACAGCAGGCAAGACGTGTGGTAGACAGATTAGTAGGATATCAGATCAGCCCGCTGCTTTGGAGAAAGGTAAGAAGAGGTCTTTCCGCGGGCAGAGTACAGTCGGCTGCACTTAAGATACTCTGCGACAGAGAAACTGAAATAAATAATTTCAAACCTGAAGAGTTCTGGAATATAGTAGCTGAATTCAAAAAAGACAAATCGTTCACAGCGAAACTTACAGAATATAAGGGCAAGAAGATCGTTATAGAGAATGAAGAACAAAACAATGCTGTTTTAAAGGAACTTGAAAACGGCAGATTTGTTGTAAGCTCAATTGAAGAAAAGGATCGTGCGAGAAAGGCAGCTGCACCGTTCACCACAAGCAGTATGCAGCAGGATGCTGCCAACAAGCTGAATTTCTCGACAAGAAAAACTATGATGGTTGCTCAGCAGCTGTATGAAGGTATCGAGATCAAGGGCAAGGGTACAGTCGGTCTCGTATCATATATCAGAACGGACTCTGTGAGAATATCAGATGAAGCCAGAGCAGCAGCTAAGGAGTATATAGTAGAAAAGATGGGTGCTGAGTATTACGGCGGAGGCATTTACTTCAATAAGAAGAAAGATGTGCAGGATGCTCATGAAGCTATACGTCCCAGCTATGCAGAGCTGGAACCGGATTCCATCAAGGATTCACTGACCAAGGATCAGTACAATCTCTATAAGCTGATATGGAACAGATTCATAGCCAGTCAGATGGCTCCGGCCAGATTCAAGGCTGTGAATGCTGTGATCACCAACGGCGACTATGATTTCAAGGCAGTAGGCTCAAAGCTGATTTTTGACGGTTTCCTCAAGATATATAATTCAGCCAAGGAAAAAGAAGAGGATAAGATACTTCCTGATATCAAGGAAGGGGAAGAATTGAAGCCTGTCAAGGTAGAAGGTGAACAGAACTTCACTCAGCCGCCGGCAAGATTCACGGAAGCCAGCCTTGTAAAAGAATTGGAAGATAAGAACATCGGTCGTCCGAGTACTTATGCTCCTATCGTAGCAACACTTCTCGATAGGAAATATATATCTAAGGATAAGAAGAGTCTGGTGCCTACTGAACTGGGATTCATCGTAACTGATATGATGGTACAGTACTTCAAGGAAATCGTAGATGTGGGCTTTACGGCGCAGATGGAAGATGACCTTGACGACATAGAAATAAAAGGAGTAAACTGGAAAGAAGTAGTAGGATCATTCTACGGAACTCTCAAAGAAGATCTGGATATCGCAGATAAAGAAATCGAAAAAGTCGAATTTGAAGCAGAACTTACCGGAGAAGTATGTGAAATATGCGGTAAACCTATGGCTGTTAAATACGGGCGTTTCGGATCATTTGCTGCATGTACGGGTTATCCTGAATGTAAGAACACTAAGCCTCTCGTTCAATCAACAGGAGTCAAGTGTCCTAAGTGCGGCAAGGATATAGTTGTAAGAAGAAGCAAGAAGGGCAGAGTGTTCTATGGATGCAGCGGATATCCTGCATGCGACCAGTCATACTGGAACAAGCCTATAAACAAGGAGTGTCCTAAGTGCGGACAGCTTCTCGTAGAAAAGAAGGGTAAAGACAGTAAATATGCGTGTTCCAACAGTGAATGCGACTATATAGAATAATGGGATTTAGTTGTAATGAGAAAAAGGAGGTAAACAATGGTGCAATTCCATGCAACAACGATCTGTGCAGTAAGAAGAGGTCCTGATGATATCTGCATCGGTGGTGACGGTCAGGTTACCATGGGCGAAACAGCTATCATGAAGAACGGGGCAAAGAAGGTAAAGAAAATATACAAGAACTCTGTAGTTACAGGATTCGCAGGTTCTGTGGCAGATGCTTTCTCATTGACTGAGAAGTTTGAAGCTAAGCTTGACGAACATGGCGGCAACCTTAAGAGAGCAGCAGTAGCTTTGGCTCAGCTTTGGCGTCAGGACAAGGCTATGAGAAATCTGGAAGCCCTTATGATCGTAGCAGACAAAGAAAATATGCTGGTTCTTTCAGGCACAGGTGAAGTTATCGAACCTGACCAGCCTTTTGTTGCTATCGGATCAGGCGGTAATTATGCATACTCAGCAGCAAATGCATTGTATAACAATACAGATCTTGGCGCTGAAGATATAGTAAGAAAGTCATTGGAGATCGCAGCTTCTATCTGCGTTTATACTAATGACCATATTTCAGTGGAAAAATTATAGGAGGTGCGCAAATGGCAAATAAACTTTATCAGATGACACCTAAAGAAATCGTTCAGGAACTGGATAAGTATATCATCGGTCAGGACGAAGCGAAGAAATCAGTTGCCATCGCACTGAGAAACAGATATAGAAGAAGTTTGCTCTCAGATGAGATGAGAGAAGAGATCACACCTAAGAATATCCTGATGATGGGACCTACAGGCTGCGGTAAGACAGAGATCGCAAGACGTCTGGCTAAGCTTATGGATGCTCCTTTCGTCAAGGTAGAAGCTACTAAGTTCACAGAAGTAGGTTACGTAGGCAGAGATGTCGACTCAATGGTAAGAGATCTGGTAGAAGCATCTATCAGAATAACTAAACAGCAGATGCTGGAAGAAAAATACTCCATCGCTGATGAACTGGTTGAAGAAAGAATAATAGAAGCCATAATTCCGGGAAATAAAAAGGCTGCAAATACTAATAAGAGCAGAGGACCTTTTGATTTTATCCTGGGTAATGCAGGTTATGTTAGCCAGAAGGAACAGTATGAACAGCAGCAGGCACAGCAGGCGGAAGCAAGCAACGGTATGGATGTCGATCTTGCCAGAGAACAGGTAAGACAGCAGCTGCGTGAAGGTCTTCTGGAAGAACAGTATATCGAGATACAGGTAACAGATGCACCTAAAACAAATAATCTCGATATGGGCAACGAAGGAATGAGCATCGCCATCGGAAACATCTTCGGTGATATGGCTCCTAAGAAAAAGAAGAACAAGAGAGTGAAAGTCAAGGATGCCAGAAAGATCCTGAGAGAAGAAGAGGCTCAGAACCTTATCGATATGGATCAGGTAACTGATGACGCTCTCGAGAACGCTGAACAGAACGGCATCATTTTCATCGACGAAATCGATAAGATCGCATCAGGCTCCAACTACAGAAGTGCAGATGTATCAAGAGAAGGTGTTCAGAGAGATATCCTTCCTATCGTTGAAGGAAGTGTTATCAATACTAAACATGGTCCTGTCAAGACAGACCACATATTGTTCATAGGTGCAGGGGCTTTCCATACAGCGAAGCCGACAGACCTGATACCTGAACTGCAGGGACGTTTCCCGATCAGAGTAGAACTTGAAAATCTGGACAAGGATACATTCGTTAAGATCCTGACTGTTCCTGAAAATGCCATGCTCAAGCAGCATAAAGCTTTGCTGGAAACTGAAGGCGTAGGCATCGAATTCACAGATGAAGCTATTGATGAGATCGCTACAATGGCATTCCTGATGAATGAGCAGACAGAAAATATCGGTGCAAGAAGACTCCATACTATTCTGGAAAAGCTTCTTGAAGATATTTCATTCAACATTCCTGATATGGACGAAGAAAAGATCGTTATCGACAGAGAATATGTGAAAGAAAAGTTCGAAGAAAAGATCCATCCTGAAGATATAGACAAGTATATTCTCTAGGAAAACAGTCAAAAATAAATATAAGAAAAAGACCAAAACTCCATGGATTTCACTAAATTGTGTGAAAATCATGGAGTTTTTTGAAAAATCAAAAAAATAAGTTGTTTTACGACAAAAAACCATTTATAATATCTGTATTGTACAGAATATGTAAATTATTTGGAATTATTGAAATTTTTATGCGAACGAGGTAAGACGATGAGTGATATTTTAACGAAAGTAAGAAAACTGAACTGGTTGTTCCAGGAAAGTCCGACGGGAGCATTCTCCTTCAATGAAATGTGTGGGATCTTAAGTGACCTTATGGATGCCAATGTCTATGTTTCCAACATGAAAGGCAAGGTAATAGGCGTAAGCTATAAGATCAAGTCGGACAGTGCGACAATTTCGGACCCTGAAACTCAAGCAGAGATCTTCCCGGGCGAATATAACGAAGAGTTCATCAAGGTAAAAGAGACGGTTGCCAATGTTACAGGCGAAGATGCACTGAAGATCTTCAAGTATGATTACGATACTTCGGACAAGCTCCATACACTGGTGCCTATACTCGGCGGCGGCAAGAGATGGGGGACTTTGATCCTTACAAGATATTCTCCTGAGTTTACTGATGAAGACCTTGTTCTTGCAGAATACGGTGCGACTATTATTGGTATGGAGATCCAGAGAAAGAAGTCCGTAGAGGAAGAAGAGGAAGAAAGACAGATTGCTATGGTGCAGATGGCTATCGGTACTCTCTCATATTCAGAGGTCGAAGCCGTTCAGCAGATATTTGCCGAGCTGGATGGCAACGAAGGTCTTTTGGTGGCCAGCAAGATCGCAGACAGATCGGGAATCACAAGATCGGTTATAGTAAATGCACTGAGAAAACTGGAAAGTGCAGGTGTCATCGAGTCCAGATCTCTGGGAATGAAGGGGACAAGGATAAAGATCATCAACAGCAAGTTCAAGGAAGAACTTGGCAAGATGGAAATGTGATACATGAAATTCCAATTGCTATAAACACATAATGAACCTAAAGCTCCCGCTTTTCATATATTAAGAAGCGGGAGTTTTCTTTTTTGCCGGGAGGAGGTCGATATGGGCAGATGCAAAAGGCAGCGGTCAAGCTTTCTTAAGCATGCGGCAGTGATGCTGGGCGTATTCTTTGCCCTTTGCAGTTTGGGCGTAGTATGTATGGCCAAATTTCTCATAGAACCGAATCTTGAGGCCGTTGCCAGAGTAAGAGCGGAAGCTGTGGTGTCCAGGACGATAAACGAGGCTCTGGCGGAAGAGTTTGCCGAAAGCGGTATGGGAAGCGACCTGATCATTATAAGAAAAGATGAGGAAGGCGTTATGGATATGGTGCAGGCCGATTCCATAAAGATAAACTTGCTGAAGACAGGGCTTTCGGTGAGGATGCAGGAAAAATTCAGAGAGCTGGAAGAAGAACGTTATGAAGTTCCGGCGGGGGCGCTTTTCGGAAGCAAGGTGTTTTCGCAGATGGGGCCTGATGTGGTGGTCAGGATCGTGCCGATGACAGTTTCATCCATGGATTTTCGAAGCGAGTTTGAGACGCAGGGAATCAATCAGACGAAATACAGGATATATATAAAACATAAATGCCGTGTGAGAGTCCTGGCACCTTTTTCCGAGAAAATGTTTGAGCTGGGAGGGACGATACCTGTCGCAGAGGCCGTTATACTGGGGGAGGTACCGCATAGTTTCGTTCAAGTCCCTAAAGAAGATATTTTGGATGTTACAGAAGAATAAAATGTGGTAAAATAAAAATGTTATGATTAGATTTGATGAAAACAACGAGATAATAAGAGAAGAAGAATATAGGGCGATACTGGTAGGCCTTCAGACAAGGGAAGATATAACACATTCCATGGATGAGCTTGAAGGCTTGGCGGAAGCTGACGGAGTAGAAGTCATCGGCAGAGTGATACAGTCTCTCGAAAGACCTAATACGGCTACCTTCATAGGCAAGGGCAAGGTCGAGGAACTGGCGGAAATGTGCGCCAATATGGAAGCTGATACTGTTATTTTCAACGATGAGCTGTCAGGCGTACAGCTGAGAAATCTGGAAGAAGCTGTAGGTGTAAGAGTCATAGACAGGACTATCCTTATTCTTGATATATTTGCAGACAGGGCAACTTCAAGGGAAGGCAAGCTGCAGGTAGAACTTGCCCAGCTCCAATACAGGATGCCAAGGCTTACAGGTTTCGGTAAGTCCTTATCGCGTCTTGGCGGAGGTATCGGAACGAGAGGCCCGGGAGAAAAGAAGCTGGAGACAGACAGGAGACATATCGCGGGCAGGATAGATGATATCAAGGCTGAACTTAAAAAAATGAATAAGAACCGAGCAGTCCAAAGGGCAGGTCGCGAGAAGAGCAACATCCCTGTTGTGGCGCTGATGGGATACACCAACTCCGGCAAGTCGGCGGTCATGAATAAGCTGCTTGAAATGACTGAGAGAGAAGAGAAGGTCGTAATGTCTCAGGACATGCTTTTTGCCACGCTTGATACGCAGCATAGGAAAATATCTCTCGATCCCGGTGCTGAATTCATCTTGATCGACACTGTAGGCTTTGTCAGCAAACTTCCTCACAGCCTGGTTGAAGCGTTCAAATCTACTCTCGATGAAGTGAAGTATGCTGACCTTCTGGTGCATGTAGTTGACTCTGCATATGAAGAAAGAGATTTCCAGATCGATGTGACTAATAATGTTATCGAACAGATAGGCGCGGGCGGCAAAGAAAAGATAATGGCATACAACAAGATGGACATAGCTGAAGAAAGACCTCTTGATGTAAGCGGCTGTGATGCAGTATATATATCGGCTTTGACCGGCGATAATATGGATGTGCTCATAGATACGATCAAGGCTAAGATCTTCGGAAACAGAGTAAATGCCAAGTTGCTGATCCCATATGATAAAGGAAGCATAACATCATATCTTTTGGAAAATGCAGAAATAACATCTACGGAATATACTGCTGACGGAACTCTCATAGAAGGATATTTTTCAGCAGAGGATTACGGAAGGTACGAGAAATATGGAATTGTATAAGACTGTCCGAAGTCAGGCAGAAGCTACTAATATAATAGAAAAATCCAGATTCATAGCTCATGTGAAGCCTGTCTCATCTAAGGAGGAGGCCGACGCTTTCGTTGCCGAGATAAAAGGCAGATATAAGGATGCTACACATAATGTGCCGGCTATGGTGATAGGAGACAAGTTCCAGATCCAGTGGGCCAGTGACGACGGAGAACCTCAGGGCACATCAGGTGCGCCTATGGTGCAGATGCTCGTAAAAGAAGGTATAACTAATGTAGTGATCGTCGTTACCAGATATTTTGGCGGCATCAAACTGGGTACGGGCGGACTGGTAAGAGCGTACACAGGCAGCGCCAAGCTGGGACTGGAAGCGGCGGGCATATGCAGTGTTAGAGAAGTCTGCTCCGTACAAGTGAAAGCGGATTATACTTATTTGTCTAAATTCCAGAACATGGCTGTTGATATTCTTGAAGAACCGGAGGAGCCTGCAGCGGTGCCTTTTGTTATCAAGGATATACAGTACACCGATAAGATCGTTATGACGATGATGACATTGCCTGAAAAACAGGAAGAATTAGCTGTGCTTCTTGCTAATATTACCTCGGGAAGCGCTGAAATTTTGGGAAAAGAAATCCTATTGGAAAAAATATAAAAATAAATTAAAAAAAGTCTTGACATGAGGGCAGCTCTCCTGTATACTCTGTAAATGTGCCGAAGAGATAAATGGTATGCGGGCGCATAGCTCAGCTGGGAGAGCACCTGCCTTACAAGCAGGGGGTCATAGGTTCGAGCCCTATTGCGCCCACCATAAAAACTGTCCGTTGGGCAGAAGCGCGGTCCGGTAGTTCAGTTGGTTAGAATGCCAGCCTGTCACGCTGGAGGTCGACGGTTCGAGCCCGTTCCGGATCGCCAATTTTATCTCTTAGACATATGAATATGCTGGTGTGGCTCAACGGTAGAGCAGCTGATTTGTAATCAGCAGGTTGGGGGTTCGATTCCCTCCACCAGCTCCAATAAAAACTACTGGACATTATCACAAAATATGTTATAATGTCTAGGCAGAGTTCTCGAGGGATTCCCGAGTGGCCAAAGGGGGCGGACTGTAAATCCGTTAGCTGAGCTTTCGATGGTTCGAATCCATCTCCCTCGACCATTTTATCCTAATAAAATTGCATAAAAATAGTTATCATGCGGAAGTGGCTCAGGGGTAGAGCATCGCCTTGCCAAGGCGAGGGTCGCGAGTTCG